>JBLNCQ010000021.1:0-20993 GCA_050260815.1 Bacillota bacterium | reverse complement strand
CCAGCAGGCGGGCGGTCAGCCGCTCCGCCCCAATGGCAAAACCGCCGTGCGGCGGCATGCCCAGCCGGAACACCTCCAGGTAGGAAGCAAAGTCCGCCGGGTTCAGGCCGCGTCTTTCCATGCTGGCCACCAGCATGCGGTAGTCGTGGATGCGCTGACCGCCGGTGGTGACCTCCAGCCCGCGGAACAGCAGGTCAAAGGAGGCCGTCAGTTCCGGATTCTCCGGCGCCGGCATGGCGTACATCGGCCGCTTGGACACGGGGTAGCGGGTGAGGAAGACCAGCTCCGGCCCGCCGATGTACTGGCAGATCAGCTGTTCACCCTCCGGGTCCAGGTTGCCCGGCGGGCTGGCCTTGCGGAAGCGGCGCTGCAGGATCTCCTGGGCCTCGGCCAGGGGCAGGCGGGGGATTTCCGCAAACTCAGGGGCGACGGCCCCGTGCAGGGCCAGGGCCTCGGGGCGCCGCTCGCCCGCGCGGCGGAACATGGACTGGAGCATCTCCGTCTCCAGGTCCATCAGTTCCTCCTCGTTGCGGATGAAGCCCATCTCCACGTCCAGGCTGACATACTCGTTGAGGTGGCGTGAGGTGTCGTGCTCCTCCGCCCGGTAGACCGGCCCGACCTCATACACCCGTTCGAACCCCGAGCCCACCATCATCTGCTTGTAGAACTGGGGGCTCTGGGCCAGGTAGGCCTTGCGCTCAAAGTACCTGACTTCAAAGACCTCGGAACCGCCCTCCGTGCCGGTGGAGACCAGCTTGGGCGTGTGAATCTCGGTGAAGCCGCGGCTGCTCAGGAAGTCGCGGAACCCCTGAATCAGCTCCGCCTGGACCTGCAGGGCCGCGTGGGGTTTGGGGTGGCGCAGGGACAGCACCCGGTGGTCAAGCTGCACGTCCAGCCCGGCCTGAATGTCCTTGCGATTGATCTCAAAGGGAAGCAGGTCGGCATGAGCCAGGACGGCAAGGCCCTGGGCGCGGACTTCGGCGCCTCCCACGGCCCGCGGCTCCTCGGCCACCTGGCCCGTCACCTCCACCACGTCTTCGTGGCTGAGGGGGCTGGCGGCCAGCTCACCCTCCAGCACGACCTGAATCATCCCGGAACGGTCTCGGAGCTGGAGAAAGACCAGGGAGCCAAGCTTGCGGAGACGATGGACCCAGCCCGCCACCCGGACGGACTGGCCCACGGCGGTCGGGACCTCGGAACAGAGAGTACGCGACATGACGGCTTCCTCCTTGCTCTTGCGACTGGGGACTGCGCGGCGGCGGGCTCTGTTGGGTCCGCGGCGACTGTTTCTGCGAACAACAAAACCCTCGCCCCGGAAAAGGGGCGAGGGTTGTTCTCGCGGTGCCACCCTTGTTGGCCTTGCGGCCATCTTGCCCGCGCCTGCCGGGCGGTTGTCTGGCCGCGACGGCGGATGCGGTTCCCGGGTAACGGCGGGAGGCCGGCTGCGCCTACTTGGCTCCTGACTGAGCCGTGTTCCGGCGCAGGTCCGATACCGTTCAGCGGGGCTGCTCCGCGGGGTCGTTCGGCGCCGGCCCGGACCGGGTTCTCACCGGCCCCGGCTCTCTTAGCCGGGCTGGGGCGCTTACTCTTCCGCGTCATTGCGTTGATTCGGTTGAGTTAACTGGATGCTACCACCGGGAAATGGGGCTGTCAAGTTCGGTGCGCGCCGCGCACAAAAAGCCCTTTCTCGCGATATGACCCAGGAGACCTCCTCGGCGCGGCGCCTGTCGCCAAAAACCGACAGAATCTGCTTGCATCCCCACGGGGACACCCCCTAGATATACTGATAGCTTCCGAAAATCAGGCTAATGAGTCTGTCGGCACACCCGCCGGATCTGGCCCAATCGAGGTGGTCACATGACCTTCGCGACCTTGCTGGCCTTGCTGCAGGGCAACGGAGAACGATGGCAGATCTCCTTCTTCCGCGCGCTCCTGGACAGCCTGCTGGAGGTCCTCCCGGGAACGCAGGCCGGCGTGTGGCTCTGGCGCGCGCCCGCCGGCGTACAGGCTGGACTTTCGGACGGTCGGACGCTCCCCCAGGAAACCGCCGATCGGCTGGCTGCGGTGATGTCCCGTGTCCCTGCTCCTGCGCTCACTGAGGTCGGCAGCGAGGTCGAGCGGCTCTGCCGGGAGATCATGACGCCAACCCCGGCTTCGGAGGAGCCGCGCCAATTCCTGCTCCTGCCGGCCACCGGGCAGAGTCCCGCCGGGACCCTTGACTTCCTCCTGTCCGGCTCCGCCGCACGAGGTTTTGGCCTGCCGGAGGCGGGGCTCTGGCGCCAGGTGCAGGCGGCCCTGACGCGCGGCGCTCCGCCGGGAGGACGGGATCTGCGGTACCTGGCGGTGCACCAGGCCATAGCCGCTCAATCGGTGACCACGGACAGCGAAGCCCTGTTGCGGCAGGCCTTGCAGGTGCTGGAAGAGACCTTCCCCGGCGGTCACGCCCACGCCTTTCTGGTGGGTGAAGATCCAACCAGCTTACGACGTGTCACGCCCGCCGGTCGGAACGGGGACACGGGCTCAGACCTGCCCCGCCCCTGGACCGCCGAGCACGTGGCCCGCACGGGGAAGATCGTTCGCGCGGATGACGAGCTTGCCGTGCCCCTGAAGGCTGGCGGTGAGTTCCTGGGCGTCCTGAACCTGACCCACCGGACGCCCCGGCGCTTTACGCCGGCGGAGGAGCAGCTGCTCAACGGCGTCTCCAGCCACCTCAGCCACGCCGTCGCCAACCTCCGAAATCAAAAGCGCCTGCGGGATGCCTTCCTGGGCACCATCACCGCCCTCGCCAACATGGTGGAAGGGAAGGACGACTACACCGGCGGCCACTGCCAGCGACTGGCCGAGATGGCTCTGGCCGTGGGCATACGCCTGGGGTTCGACGAGCAGCGGCTGGACACCCTCACGTACGCGGCCATCCTCCATGATATCGGCAAGGTGGCCATTCCCGACGCCATCCTCAACAAGCCGGGGAAGCTCACGCCGGAGGAGTACAGGACGCTGCAGCAGCACCCGGTCATCGGCCGGCAGTTGCTGGAGAAGATTGACCTCCTGCGCCCCGCGGCACCCATGGTGGGGCAGCATCACGAGCGCTGGGACGGGCGGGGCTACCCGCGCGGCCTCAGGGAGGAAGAAATCCTCCTGGAGGCCCGCATCATTGCGGCCGTAGACGCCTTTGACGCGATGACCACAACCCGCCCGTATCGCCGGGCACTGCCGAGATCAGAGGCGATCTCCCGTTTGAGGGAAGGCGCCGGCATCCAGTTTGACCCTGAAGTCGTGGACGTTTTCCTAAACTACGTGGTGAGCGGCGGGGCTCCGGTCCTGTCGCTCCCGGGGAGGTCTACACATGTCTGATCCAAACGACGCCTGGAGTCAGGAGGAGTTGGCCGGGCTGGCGGACATTCTGGCCACGGCCGAACGGCACCCGGAGATCAGCCGGCAGGCGGAAGTTGCGGGCGCACAGGGCCCCTCCCTGCGCCCGGTTCTGCAGGAGGGGCTGGCCCGAAAGGATCTGACGCCCTTTTTCGAGGCCGTGGGCGATCGCGTGGCGGGGCTGCTGCGGCAGGACTTTCCCTTTCACCAGGTCGTTCAGCTTATCCACGGCGACGCGCGCCCGCTCTTTGAGGCTCTGGGGGCGGACTACGGGCCGGACCTGCAGCGGGTGCTGCGCGCCGTCCAGGCCTTCAGCAAGTTCCAGGGCCAGGCGGCCATCCGCGCCGGGGAGGTGTTCGCCTCTCAGCGCGCCCAACTGGTGGAAGAGGAGCAGCGGAAGATCATCCGTGAACTCTCCACGCCCGTCATTTCGGTCTGGGACGGCATCCTGGTGATGCCCCTGGTGGGGCTGGTGGACAGCGGCCGCGCCAAGCAGATGATGGAGCATCTCCTGAACCGCATCAGCGCCCTGGGTAGCCGGATTGTGATTCTGGACGTGACGGGAGTGCCATCCGTCGATACGGCCGTGGCGGATCACTTTATCCGGACCACCAGGGCGGCCCGGCTGGTGGGCGCCCGCAGCATCATCGTCGGCATCAGCCCCCAGGTGGCGCAGGCCATGGTCCGGCTGGGCGTGTCGCTGGAGGGCGTGGAGACGTACGGCGACTTTCATTCCGGCCTGCAGAGGGCCCTCTCCCTGCTGGGGTACACCGTAACGAGGGAAGCGCAATGAGCATCCCCATCCTGCAGTTAGAGAGTTTCCTCATCGTGTCGGTCCAGGGCGAGCTGAGAGACAACGACGTCGCGGTACTGCAGAAGGACCTGCCGAACCGCCTGCGCCTGACCCAAGCGCGGGGAGTCCTGATCGACCTGACGGCCGTTGACCTGGTCGATTCGTACATGGGGCGGCTGCTGCGAGATACGGCGGCCATGATCCGCCTGATGGGCGTTCCCACCGTGGTGGTCGGCCTCCGACCGGCGGTGGCCGTTACCCTGGTTGAACTGGGACTGGACCTTCCGGGCATCCATACCGACCTGAACCTGGAGCGGGGATTGACATGGCTGAGAACGCACACGCCTTAGCGGGCGAGACGGCGTCGCTGAACATCAACATTCTGGGCCGTGACGAGATGGTCATTGTCACGTCCCGCGGCGCCGCCCGGGAACTGAGCCGTGAGCTGGGCTTCGGCATTGTGGACCAGACCCGCATTGCGACCGCTCTCTCGGAGATTGTGCGGAACGTGGTTCAGTACGCGTCTGAGGGAGAGGTCCAACTCCGGGTCATCGAGGACAACGGCCGTCCCGGGCTGGAGCTGGTGGTTGTGGACCAGGGACCGGGGATTGCGGACGTGGAGCGGGTGCTTGAGGGCGGCTACTCTACCGCCAACGGCTTTGGCCGTGGCATCAGCGGCGCCCGCACCTTGATGGACGACTTTGAGCTGGAGAGCGAAGTGGGGCGCGGGACGCGCGTCCGGATGTGCAAGTGGTTAACGTGAGGGAGAGCCGCCTTGTCCCCGTCCAGAAGGAGGTTGATGTGTACGTATCTCGGGCCCAGGCCCGGGCGATGGCGGAGGTCATGGGGTTTGACCGCTATGCGGTGACGGAGATTGAGACCGCGGTCTCCGAGCTGGCACACAACATCCTTCGCCACGGAATATCCGGAGAGGTGTGGCTGCGGCGCTCCGGTACCGTGTTCGAGGTGGCCTGCCGCGACCGGGGGCCGGGTTTTCGGGGAACGGCCGGAACACCCTCCAAGGGCCTTGGTATCGGCCTGACAGGGGTCCGCGAGCTGATGGACTCCCTCACCATCTCCGACCCGGAGGGCGGTGGCGCTTTGGTCACCGCGCGGCGCAGCCTCCCCCAAGCCCGGCCCAGCCGCGGCGCGGTGGTGGGGCTGGTGCGCCTGCGCGCCGGCGCCGCGACCTGCGCCGGCGTGGGGAATGTGCGGATGGTGGACCTCTTGCGTGGCGCTGAGATTTTGAGCCCTGCAGGGTGCCTGGGCGTCCAATGGCCTGGCGCCCGGGAAGAGCGGCTGCCGCTGGAAGTGGGAACCCGCCTGCTTCTGGCCACCGACGGGGTTCCGTCGGAGGAGCCGGCAACGCGGGCGGGCGGGTCCCTGGTGGAGTTGGTCGAGGGCCTCGTCGCCCGGGCCAGCGGACGGGATGACGCGCTGGCGCTGGCGGTTGAGTGTGCGCTGGATTAGGTCGGCAGCGACGCTGGCTGGATAGCACCCGTAGAACAACAGCCCCCGCCGCACACGAGGTGCAGGCGGGGGTTGCTCTTAGCCGCCACGTGGAGCCCATGCGATGTTTACGGAGGGGCGCGCAGAAAACTCTCCTGGCCCCAAGGCCAGGCTGTTGGCCCAATCACCAAGGGCTGAGACCTTCTTGCCGTTGCCCTGACCGCCGCCCTGGCCGGGTGTGGGTCCGCTACGCAAGGCGGGTGACGTTACCCCGAGCGCTGGTCACCGACGTGATGTTGCCTGCCTGGTCATAGCCGTAAAGGGTTTCGTTGCCGAGTCCGTCGCGGCGCAGCGTGAGGCGGCCGGAATCGAATCGCGTGACACCACCGTTCGCATCGGTGGCCGCCTTTAGGTCGCCGGTGGCGTCGTACAATCAAGCCACCTCTTTCCTGCTCTGCGCCCGCCTTGCCGACGGCATACTAAATCGGAAAGGCGGGCCAAGGAGGGATCGCAATGAGGTGGCGGCTGATTCTGCTGGTGATTCCGGTGGCGTTGCTGGCCCTTCTGGTGGTCCCGTTTGTCACCGTGCCTTTGAGACAGCCTGAGATCCCCATGGCCACAGAGATCCTGGATACCAGCGGCCGGCTCATCACTCGCCTTTACGAGGCCGGCGGCGGCAACCGCATTCAGGTGCCGGTGACGGAGATACCCACGTACCTCAAAGAGGGCGTCGTCAGCATTGAAGACCGCCAGTTCTACCAGCACCACGGCATCAACCCGGTGGCCATCCTGCGGGCCCTGATCAAGGACATCCAGCAGCGCCGCGTGGTGGAGGGCGGCAGCACCATCACCCAGCAGCTGGCCAAGAACCTCTACACGGGCGGCGAGCGCACGGTACAGCGCAAGCTGTACGAGCTGGTGCTGACGTTCAAGCTGGAGTCGCAATACTCCAAGGACGAAATCCTGGGCATGTACCTGAACACCCTGTACCTGGGACACGGCGCATGGGGCGTTGAGGTGGCGTCGCAGACGTACTTCGGCAAGAGTGTCCGCGACCTGGACCTGGCCGAGTCCGCCTTGATGGCTGGGCTGCCACGCAGCCCCGAGTATTACTCGCCCTACAACCACCCCAACGAGTCCAGGGCCCGCCGCGACTTCGTCCTCCAGACCATGGCGGACCTGGGCTACATCTCCCAGGCCCAGGCAGACCGGGCCAAGGCGGAGCCCATCAGGCTGGCGGGTCTGAAGCCCGCAGGGAGCCAGGCCCCGTACTTCGTTGACTACGTTCTGTCGCAGTTAAGCCCCACGGTTGCGGACGACGTCACCCGCGGCGGCTACCGCATCTACACCAGCCTGGACCTGGACGTACAGAAGGCGGCCGAAGCAGCCGTGGTCAACGGCATCGGCAAGACGACACCCGACGCCAAGGGAGTCCCCCAGCCGGAAGCCGCTCTGGTGGCTCTGGACCCTGCCACAGGCTATGTGAAGGCCCTGGTGGGCGGAAATGACTACGGCAAGACCCAGTACAACCGGGTGCTGGCACGGCGCCAACCCGGTTCAGCGTTCAAACCCTTCGTCTATTCGACGGTACTCGCCCGCGGGGACTTCACGGCGGCTTCCACCCAGGTCTGCGAGCCGACCACTTTCCCGGGCCCCACGCCGGACCAGCCCTACATCCCAACGGACTTTGACACCAAGAAGCCCTACCACTACCGGCCGCTGGGGGTGCGTGAGGCGATCCGCATCTCAGACAACGTGGCGGCGGTTAAGTGGGGGCAGGCCGTGGGACCGGACAGCGTGGTCAGAACAGCTCAGTCTATGGGTATCACGAGTCCCCTGCAGCCGGACCTGACGCTATCGCTCGGCTCGTCGGCTGTGACGCCGCTGGAGATGGCCGGCGCCTTCACCGCTCTGGCCAACGGGGGAGTTCGCGCCGACCCGCTGGCGGTGCTTCGCATCGAGGATCGCTACGGCAACCTGATTCAGGAGAACCGGTCGCGGTTTGCGAATGTACTGGACCCGCGGGTCGCTTACATCCTGACGGACATCATGAAGGAAGTGCTCTGGCCCGGCGGGACCGCCGCCGGCACCGGCGACCTGATCGCGGGGCGCCCCGCCGCCGGGAAGACGGGCACGACCGACAGGCTGGTGGATGCCTGGTTTGTGGGCTACACGCCGGATCTGGTGGCGGCGGTCTGGGTGGGCAACGATGACCCGGCCAACCCCGTCAACAAGACGGGTGGGACGGCCGCGGCGCCCATCTGGGGTCGGTTCATTGCGGATAGCCTGAAGGACGCCCCGTATCGGGACTTTCCCCGGCCGGCCGGCATTACGGAGGCTGTTATCTGTGATGAGTCCGGCCTCCTGGCCAACCCCACCTGCCCCCGTTCACATACCGAACTCTTCCTGGCAGGCACGGAGCCCACGCAGATAGACCCCACCGACTACACTCGCGGGGCGCGCCAGCCGGGGCTGCCAGGCCAACCCGGAGTGCCCGCTCCCGGCGGCCCTCCTGGAGCCGGCACTCCTCCCGGAGCAGGCACGGCGCCAGGGACCACGCCTGGTTTTCGCTGGCCGTTCCCGGTGCCAACCTGGCCATGGCAGCAGCCGTCTGCACCGGGCGCCGAATCCGCGCCCAAGCCGGCCCGCCCCGTGACCCGGCCGGGCACGCAGAAGCCGGCACCGAAACCGCAGCCCAAGCCTGAACCGCAGCCCGCCAAGCCCGAGCCCGCCACCCCACACCGCAGCGAGGGCGGCGGCCCGGTTCCGGTTCCGCCTCCGCAGCCCACCCCCACTCCCGCTTCGACGCCCTAGACCCCGGGGCTAGAGCTTGCCGCCGGCCTGCTCAATGCGCTCTTCCGTGCCGTCCTGTGCGTTGATGTAGACCTGGTAGGCCTGGTTGTCCAGCGTGCCGCGGACTTCCCAGGTGAGGACCTCCTGATCGCGGTCGTTCAGGATGAGCGCCTTGCGGACGCTTTGAACCTGCAGGCTGGGATTGGCCCTGGCCACGGCCGCCTGCTCACTCAGCTTCGGCTCGGGAATCTGGCGGGCAGTATGGTTCTTGAGAAAGTCACGAGCCTGAAACCCCAGAATCTCACCGTTGTCCAGGGCCACCTTGACGCGGATGGCGTCCGGATAGAGAAGCAGGTCATCCTGCTTGGGCGTCAGGTTGACCAGAGCGATGTTCTGGCTCTCCTGGTAGGTGACGGGGGTAAAGGTGAGCTGGGCGGTGCCGTCCAGGGTGGAGGCGCGCGACTTCAGAAAGTCCTCGGCCCGCGCCGTGGCCTGGTTCTGGTCCAACGTTCGCTGCGCCGGGATGCGTTCTGCCAGCATCCACAGCGGGTGTCCTCCCTTCCGCGTCACCTGGATGGTCAGGCGCTGTCCGCCCTTAGCGATCCCTTCCAACTGGAAGGTGGGCACGTCGCCGGCCACCTCGCGGGCGGGCTTCAGCGTGCCGGGCTGGACTAGGTCGCCTACGAATCGGGCGGCTATATCCGCGGCCTGCTGGGCGGTAACGTCGGTGCCGGTGACGGCCTTGTATACCTGGATAGAGGCCGGCTTGGGGTCAATCTTCAGGCCGCCGTCAAACCGGAGCAGGTTCTCAACCAGCGGGTTCTTGACCGCCCCCGTGTAGTCGTAGGCCCCCAGCCGCTCCGCGTCCATCCAGCGCATGCGGCCGCTGTTGGCCACCTGGGAGACGGTATACAGTTCGTCCCTTGCGTACAGGGATGAGTCGTGAAGCTCCTTCAGCTTGGTGCGGTCCTGGTCATTGAGCGGCTGGTTGTCCAGAAGCTTGAGGGCCAGCGCATCGGCAGTGTCCATGAGCGATCCAAAGAAGGCCGTGGTCTTGGCCAGCCGCGTGGTGGTGAGGGGCAGTTGGGCCAGCTCCTCCCGCGCCGACGTGGCGTGCAGGCGGACGCGGTCCAGGTCGGCAATCTGCTGCCTGCGGTCCATGCTCACCTGCAGGTGGGCCAGGTCGCTCTCGATGTTCACGGTATGGTCGATCAACTGGTGGAAGGCCCGTTGGTAGCTGCTTTCGGCGCGCTGCATGATGCGGTTCTTCTGCAGCATCTGACCGTATCCCCAGAGAGCCACCAGCGCCAGTGCCACGCCCAGAAGCCCCAGCCAAATGTTCCGTTGGGTGTACTTAAAGTTCGCCATGCTTCACCGCCACTGATCGGGAGCGTAGGCGAAGATGTGGTTGCCAATGGTGATCGCCTGGGGAAGCGACCACATCCACGCGTTGGTCGTCTTGGACGGCTCAAAGAAGTAGAGGGCCCCGTTGGTGGGGTCCCAGCCGTTCAGGGCGTCGACGGCCGCCTGGCGAGCCGTGTCCGACATGGGCAGCCACCAGATGCTGCCTACATCCACAGACTCGAAGGCGTAGGGCTGATAGACCACCCCGGCAATGGTGCTGGGAAACCCCTTGGCATAGGTACGGTTGATGATAACGGCCGCCACCGCCACCTGGCCCTCATACGGCTCACCCGCCGCCTCGCCGTTCACCACGCGAGCGAGGAGGTCCAGGTTGTCCTTTTCCCAGGCTGCCTGGCTCAAGACGCGCTGCGGCCGGGGAGTGACAACCAGCGTGCTGGCCACCACCAGGGCCGCCGCGAACAGGAAGAGGAAACGCCGCACTGGCTATCCCATCCTTTTCTTCGTATTGGCCCTAGTTTCTGCAACCTCTGGCCCTCTCTATGAGTGCGGTACAGCTCTGCTATGAAATAACATGGCGGAGAGGATGCTTCTCCTCTCCGCTCTATCTGTGATAGGTCTCGCCGCGCTGGATCTTGGCGGCCCGGAACAGCTGCTCCAGCAAGATCAATGGCACCAACTGGTGCGTAAAGGTCAGGCGGGACAGAGACAGGCGCAGGTCCGCCCGCTCCAGCACCCGGGGCGTCAGGCCCAGGGTGCCGCCAATGATGAAGGCCACCTCGCTCTGCCCACCCAGGCCCACCTTCTCCAGGTAGGCCGCAAATTCCTCAGACGTCATCTGCGCCCCGGAGACGTCCAGGACCACCGCGTGCGCGGATCGCGGCACGTGGCGCAGCAGCCGCTCGCCTTCCGCTTCCAGAATGGCCCTGACCTGCGCCTCGCTGGGCCGGTCCGGCACGGGCTCATCCTGCACCTGAACGACCTCCAGGCGGCCGTAAGCGGAGAGCCGTTTCTGGTACTCCGCCATGGCCGCCTGGATGGACTTCTCCTTAATTCTGCCTACGGTAATCAGCCGGTAGTTCACGGCTGCGGGTTGGCCGGCGGCTGCCCCAGCACCGCCTGAAGGGTCAGCGACTGGCCGTTCCGGTCAATGCCGATGGTCACCTTGTCGCCGGGCTTGCGGGCCATCATGGCCGCAGCCACGTCCTTGGACGCGTGGATTTCGGTGTTGTCAATCTTCAGGATCACGTCGCCCCGGGTGAGCCCGGCCTTGTCGGCCGGGGAACCCTGCTCGACCTGCAAAACCAGGGCGCCATCCCGCAGGCGGATGCCCTGCTGGAAGGCCTCGGCGGGGCCCACGGTGCCAACGCCCAGGTAGGCGCGGTTGACCACGCGGCCGTTCTTGACCAGGTCTTCGACCACCGCGCGCACCTGGTTGGCCGGAATTGCGAAGCCCATGCCCTCGGCACCCTTCATGCCGGCCGGGACCTTGATGGTGTTGATACCGATGACCTCGCCCGCGGCGTTCGCCAGAGCGCCGCCCGAGTTGCCGGGGTTGATGGTGGCGTCGGTCTGAATGAGGTCATGGTAGATGCCGGGGCCGTCAGAGGCATCCAGGTTGCGGCCCAGGCCGGAAACCACGCCCGCCGTCACGGTGCGCTGGAAGTCCAGGCCCAGCGGGTCGCCGATGGCCACCGCCAGGTCGCCCACGCGCACCTTGTCTGAGTCGCCGAAGACGGCGGACGGCAGCGTGCCGGCGTTTACCTTCAGCACAGCCAGGTCGGTGTAGGGGTCTGCCCCGACGACCTTGGCGTCCACCGTGCGGCCGTCGGTCAGCACCACTTTGATCTGCTCGGCGCCGTCGATCACGTGGTAGTTGGTGACAATGTAGCCCTGGCTGTCGAACACGACCCCCGAGCCGTAGCCCTCGTCGACCATTCGCGAATTGCCGAAGAACCCGGTAGACTGGGCCTGGTTGACCACGCCGACGACGGCGGGGCCCACCTTCTGGGCCACGGCGCCCACCTGGGACAGGGGCAGGTCGTTCGCGTTGGCGGGCAGCGGCATGGCCGCGCCGCTGGAGGCCAGAGCGCCTTGTGTCGGAGCGGCCACGTTGTAGCCGGCCGCCCGCAGTTCCTGCTGCACCCGCGGCATGATGATGCTGGGAACGGCCGCTACCGCCACGGCGGCGCCAATGAGGGCCGAGGCCACGGCCGTTGCCACGTAGCCGGCCCAGTCGCGGGAGCGGCGGCGCCCGGCAGGCTTCCAGTTGACCGTGGGGGCGGCGGGAGCCACCGTGTTGGCGCTGATGCTCTCTGTAGCTGCCGCGGGCGGAGCCGCGCCGGCTTCCGCATTCACGGAAGACGCGGCCTCCTGCTCGGGCTGCCTGGGCTGTTCCCGGCGATCGAGATCGTCGTAGTCGTTCACGCTCTCACCTCTTTCTGGGTTGGTCCGCTGGTGTCGAGGCTATTATAGCCAAGCGGAACGGCCTTGTGAAAGACTTTCACGCGTCAGTTTAGGCATTGTTTAGGTCCTGTTTACGCAAGCATTCGATAAGCAAAAGGCGGCCGAACCGCGTCGGCCGCCAGGCATGCACAGTTGTCAGACCACGGGCGTGGATTCCGGCACACGCTCAATGCGGGCGCCCAGGCCCCGCAGCTTCTCCTCCGTGCGCTCGTAGCCTCGGTCCACGTGCTCGATGCCGTGGACCTCCGTGTCGCCCTCGGCCACCAGGCCGGCCACAATCAGCGCCGCCCCGGCCCGTATGTCCTGCGCCTCCACCGGCGCCCCGGAGAGCCGGTCCACGCCCTCAATGACGGCGGTTCTGCCCTCCACCCGAATGCTGGCCCCCATCTTCTTGATTTCGCCGGCATGCCGGAAGCGGTTTTCCCAGACGCCCTCGGTGACAACGCTGGTCCCCTCGGCCGTGGCCAGCATGACCGTAAACGGCGGCATGGCGTCGGTCTGGAAGCCCGGATAGGGCATGGTCTTGAGGTTCACCGCCAGGGGCCGGTCATAGGCGGTGACGCGGATGGAATCGCCGTTCTCGGACACCTCTACGCCCGCCTCCAGCAACTTGGCCGTTATAGGCTCCAGGTGCTTGGGGATGACGTTCTCCAGCACCACGTCGCCGCGGGTGGCGGCCGCCGCCACCATGAAGGTGGCCGCCTCAATGTCGTCGGGGATGATGGCGTGGGTGGCCGGGGTGAGCCGTTTAACGCCGCGGATGCGGATGACGTCGGTGCCTGCGCCCCGCACCTTGGCGCCGCAGGCGTTGAGGTAGTTGGCCAGGTCCACAATGTGCGGCTCCTTGGCCGCGTTTTCGATAATGGTGGTGCCCTCGGCCAGCGTGGCGGCCAGCATCACGTTGACGGTGGCGCCCACGGAAACGACGTCAAAATAGACGGACCCGCCCACCAGGCGGTCCGCCTCCACTTTGACCACGCCGCGCTCAATGTTCACGCGCGCGCCAAGGGCGCGAAAGCCCTTAAGGTGCTGGTCAATGGGCCGGGGACCCAGGTCGTCCCCACCGGGCATGGCCACCTCCGCCCGCCCGTTGCGGGCCAGCATGACGCCCAGCAGGTAATAGGAGGCTCGTAGTTGCTTCACAAGGTCGAAGGGGACGGCGGCAACGCCGCTCAGATCCGAGGAATCTATGCGCAGGCTGCCGCCACCGTTGCGGCGGACCCTGGAGCCAAGGGACTGCAGGATGGCCGAATAAACGTCAACGTCCCGAATGTAGGGCAGGTTCTCCAGAGCACTCTCGCCCTCCGCCAACAGAGTGGCGGGAATGATCGCCAGCGCCGAGTTCTTGCGACCGCTGATGCGTACGCGACCCTCCAGGGATTTGCCCCCGGTGATCACCAGTTTCGACAACACTGCTGCCTCCTGCTTGGGGCTGATGCGATACCCGTGTGCACTTCGCCACGGCACTTCCGTTTCCTGCCGCATTGCCGCAGGTAAACGCGCCCGTTCGGCCGTGCTGCGGCGTTGCCGTTTGGCGGCGCCGCGGCTCGCCGTCCTGAAGCGCTACGGCTCCAGGTGACCGGTGTAGGCGTTGACGTGGTAGACGGTCCCGTCCTCCAGGCGGATGCGCCAGACCGGGGGCTCCGACCAGCGGTCCGAATCATAGCTGCGGCTGTAGTATCCCAGGGTGATCTCCACCACGCGGACATGCTGGGACTGACGCGCGGGCAGGCTTCCCGCCAGACGCAGCAGGGCGTCCGTGGACGGCAGAAGCACGCGCTTGGAACCCTCCATGCCCAGAGGCTGAGGCCAGGTCTCGTGAATTCCCAGCGGCCGTCCGTCGCCCGTCACCAGCACCGTGAGGTGGGCGCCGTAGTGGGCGCGGCCCTGATAGACCTGGTGGTACGACACGCGGTACAAGCCTTCGTCCGCGTTGTAGACGACAGGATCGGGCACCGCGTCCGTCGGCAGGCCGCCGTAGGTCTTGAGGAAGGACAGGGCCAGTTCCCGGGCGCGCGCCTCGTCCACCGCGGCTGGTCCGGCCGCAGGCGAAACGCCGTAGATCCGGAACTCCAGCGAGCCGTCCTCCAGGACTGAAAGCTCGCTGCGCAGTCCCAGATAATAGGTGCGGGTGCCGCGCTCCACCTGCACCCTGCGCACCGTGGGCGTTCCGTCCGGGAAGAAGCGGGCCTCCAGCCGCTCCTTGTCCAGGTTGGGGCGTCCCACCACCAACCACTCCATGGGCTCCGCCTTGCGCGGGATCTCCGCCGTCACGGACACGTTGGCCCGCGCCAGTTGTTCCAGGGCCTCGCGCGTCTGGTAGCCGCTGGTGGTCAGGTACTGGCCGGCGTACCGGTCCTGGGCGCGCGCCCACATCTGGTAGACCAGGAAGATGTCAATCAGGGCGAAGGCGGCGATCAGAAGTGCCTTGGCCTTGGGCCAGTTCACGGCACAGCCACCTCCTTGCCGCTGATGGCGCTGACCGCCAGGGTCTGGCCGGCGGCGGTGACCACAATCCACGCCGGACTAAGCGACGCCTCCTCACCGCGCACGTAGCCCAGGTACATGTCCACAACGCGGCCGGTACGGCCCTGGCGGCCGGACGAGAGGGTCTCCAGGGCATCCGTGGCCGGCGTTGCCGGCAGCGGCGTGTTCAGCGGCCCCTGCGGCGGCGTGAGCGAGCGGCTGTAGGCCACCACACCCTGGGAGGTCATGGTCACCTGCAGGGGCGGCCGGGACTGAACCAGGGGAAGCCCGTTGTAGCGCAGGGCAAAGCCCAGATGGTACGCGTTGCCGTCCACGCGCTGCTCCACCAGGCTGCTTCCCACCAGCCAGCCGCCGTGGGTGGCGACGAACTCCAGCGTTCGGCCCAGAGCCTGCGAAAACGTGGGGGCGGTAGCCTCCACGGCGTCGGCGGGCGCCGAGTATTCGAACTGGCCGGTGGCATAGACTCGGAGCAGCCGTGCCCCGTCGGTATAGATATCGGCCCCGTCGCGCTCGGCAATGCGCCTGATGACGGACATGTCGGCGAATAGGCTGCGGGCCAGGACGTCGGGCTTCAGCGGGTCGGGAATGACCGTGGCCGTGCTGACGGGGTAGCCTGCCGCCGCGACGTAAAGGCCCGGCGCCACGTCAAACCCGCCAACCCGCGCCGGCAGGGGCAGGGCCGGGTAGTATGACTCGGCGGCAACCGCCTGGAGTGCCGTTCCCAGGCCGCCGTCATCGGCGTTCAAAGGGGCCCTGGCCCAGCGGCTCTCCCCGTCGGCCTGAAGGAGGACCTGTGGGGAGCCTCCCAGGCTGATGAGAATGTGCCGGGTCGGCGGCCACTCCTGCGGACCCGCGGAGCCCCGCCAGGCCCAGAGCCATTCGCTCAGCGGCGCAGCTGATTCAAACGTCAATTCCAGGCCGGGTTCGCGGCGAAGCTCCTCCAGTTCCTCCGCGGACACGGTGGCGTCGCCGGCCGTCTCCACGTGGGAGAGGATGCGCCGGGCCGCCCCCCAGACGTCGTTGTAGCGGTAATCGCCGGGAAGCAGCAGGGCGTGTGCGTCGCGACCCAGGTGAGCTACCATCTGACGCGGCAGGAGCAACTGAACCGGGTCCCCCGCGTCCTTGACCTGCACCTTGACGGCCGGGCGGCTGGCGATCAGAGCGCCGTCCAGACCGAACCAGAGCACGCCGCTCAGGGCCACGCTGAGAGCGACCAGCACGGACAGCACCACCGACGAGGGGGAAACGCGGCCGCCTTTCATGACGCCTCGCCCCCTCTGGGGGCGACGGGGACGGTGAACCGCACCTCGGTGCCCCGGCCCGACTCCGAGGCGATGCTGATCTCACCGCCATGCGCCGCCACGATCTCGCGGGCGATGGCCAGTCCCAGGCCGGTTCCTCCCAGTTCCCGGGACCGGGCCTTGTCCACCCGGTAGAAGCGCTCAAAGATATGGGGCAGGTCCGCGGCGGGAATGCCAATGCCAGTGTCCTTTACGCTCACGTCCAGGAAATCGCCCCGCTGGGACATGGTGACGGCCACGCGCCCCCCCGCCGGCGTGTAGTTGATGGCGTTGGTGAGCACGTTGACCAACACCTGCTGCAGCCGGTCCGGGTCTGCCCAGGCTTTGGGCAGGTCGTCCGGCCACCGGCGCTCCAGGGTGATCTGCTCCTGCTCCGCCTGCACTGCAAGGGCAACCAGCACGTCACTCACGAGACCAGGGAGTGAGGTGGGCGCAAAGCGCCACACCACCTGGCCGCTGTCCATCTGGGCCAGGCGCAGCAAGTCCGCCACCAGGCGGCTCATGCGGTCCGCCTCGCCGGACGCTACCCGCAGGAAGCGCTGCAGAACGGCGGGGTCGGACGCTGCCCCGTCGAGCAGCGTTTCCAGGTAGCTCTTCACCGTGGTGATGGGCGTGCGCAGTTCATGCGAGACGTTGGCCACAAACTCACGGCGCATGCGGTCCAGGTTTTCCTGCTCGGTCACGTCGTGCAGCACAATGACCGCGCCGGAGTGGACCTCTCGATCCGAGGGCAAAGGGGCAATGTCGGCGCGGACAACGCGGGGAGGCTCCTGGGGCAGCGTCACCCGTTCGCTGATGGTTTCCCCGTGCTTCAACACGCGGCCCATGGCGTCTTCGAGCCCAAGTTCGCGCAGCCAGGCCGTCGCCCGTGTCCCCAAAGTCTTCTCCCGGTCCAGGCCCAGCATGGCGCTGGCCGCGGGGTTTATCAGCATGACCTGATCCTGGCGGTCCACGGCCACCAGCCCGTCGGCCATGTGGGTCAGGATGGCCTCCACCTTACGTTTTTCGTCCGAAATCTCGCCCAGCGTTTCCTTCAACCTCTGGGTCATGTAGTTGAAGGTGCTGCCCAGCTGGCCAATCTCATCCGCGGAGCGGATCTGAATGGTCTGGTTGAAGTCGCCCGCGGCCATCCTGGCGGCGCGGGAGGTCAGCTCCTGAATGGGGTCGGTGATGGTTCGCGCCAGGGCCACGCCCAGCCCGGCCGTAACCAGGAGGGCGATGCCCGTTGCATACAGGACGTATTTGCGGATGTCCGCCAGCGTCCGGTACTCGTTCTCCAGGGAGGCGGACAGGTAGACAATGCCGGTGATGGGCTCGGCCGTCTGGACCTGCTGGCCGGACCGCCCCTGAATGGGCACGGCCATGTACAGGCGCCGCTCGCCGGTGTCCGGGTCGCGGCCCACGCGCTCGCCACGCGAACCGGCGGTGGCCCGGGTGATCTCATCCGTTGTCAGCTTGTTGCCCTGCCACTCAGGGCGCGCCCCGGGCGCGGCGATGACCACGCCGTCCGGACCCAGCACAGCCACTTCGGCGCCAAAGAGGCTGGACCACTCCTGCGCCAGGCTCTGCAGGCCGGACGGGTCCGGCCTGGGTCCCATGTAGCGCTGCAGCGACCCGGCAAAGATCTGGGCCTGGGTGTAGAGGGTCTGGGAGAAGTTGCCCAGGTAATAACGCTCCAGCGACTGGAGCAGGTAGAAGCCGGTCAGCTCCATGGCCACCAGCACCAGCATCAGGTACATGAGGGCCATCTTCCACTGCAGTCCTCGCCGCACCAGCTCTTCCCTCCTCCCCCTCAGGCCAGGCGCCCCTCAGGTCCGGCTCCCTTTGGTCCCGGCGCCCCTCAGGCCTGGCTTCCGGCTGCCCTAGCCCTGGCTGGGGCGCTGGCAGTAGTAACCCACGCCGCGACGGGTGCGGATGTACTCCGGGTCGCCCGGGTCCACCTCAATCTTCTCGCGCAGGCGGCGCACCGTAACGTCGACCGTTCGTACGTCGCCGAAGTAGTCAAAGCCCCAGACGTCCTGGAGCAGCGATTCGCGCGAAAACACCTGCCCCGGGTGCAGGGCAAGGTGCCGCAGCAGTTCAAATTCCTTGGGCGTGAGGTCTATGACCTGGCCGCCTCGCTCCGCCGTGTACGCCTCCAGGTCCACCGCCAGGTCGCCAAGCTGCAGCCGCTTGGGCTGTCCCGCCGGGCCGGCCGCCGGCCGGCGGCGCAGGATGGCCTTGACCCGGGCCATGATCTCACGCGGGCTGAAGGGCTTGGTAACGTAGTCGTCGGCGCCCAGTTCGAGCCCCAGGACCTTGTCCACTTCCTGGTCCTTGGCCGTCAGCATCAGGATGGGCACGTCCGAGTCCTTTCGGATCTCCCGGCACACGGCAAACCCGTCCAGCTTGGGCAGCATGATGTCCAGAATCATCAAGTCGGGGTGATGGGCGCGGGCGGCCTCCAGGGCTTCCTCCCCGTCGTACGCCACCACCACCCGGTACCCCTCGCGCTCCAGATTGAACTTCAGGATTTCGGCAATGGGCTTTTCATCATCCACAACCAGAATGGTCTCCGACACCTGCGCAACCCCCACTTCACCCGGCAGGCTTCGCCACGGCGCCGCGCATCTCCTTTGCGCCGACCGCCGCGGCCCAGGTGCCGTAACGTCCCGCAGCCGCTGCCCTACGACAGCGGCTGCGCATCTAGTTTGGTTTGGTTCTGGTCCAGCCAATTCTGGTAGAGCCCGTCAAGGCGGTCCCAGGCGATGCCGTACTGCGCCTCCACGGCCTCAGCGAACGGCTGCCCCGCGGCCAGCCGGTCCACCAGGGCTCCAACGGAATCGTCCCCGCCTTGCTGCGCCAGGAAGTCCACCATCAGGTACGCCTCACGGTAGGCCATGGCCACGTTCGGCAACCGGTCAAAGTCCCGGTCCAGTTGAGTCAGGGAGTAGCGGGGCTGGTTCAGCCGGTTGTCGGGCTCCAGCCAGAGGTAGCCGGTGGTGCGGCGCTCCACCCACTGGGCCAGCCCCTCGCTGAACCAGTGCGGGTAATTGCCCGAAGTCCGATAGTCCAGGGCCAGGTGGGTGAACTCGTGCGAAATGGGTCCCAGCTCGCGGAAGGCGCGTTCCAGCTCCGCCGGGTCGTTGGTGCCCGCCCACACGTTGGGCGACAGCAGCCGGATGGTCCCGCCATAGTAGACGCCCAGGGCCGACTCCTGGTCCGACCAGCCAAAGGCCTGGCGCAGGGCGCCCCGGTCCGGGTAGACGACCAGCTGAACCCTCTCCGCCGGAGCAAAGTGGACCTGCTTCACCAGCGCGGGGTAGAGGTCCTCCGCCACCCTCAGGATCATGGGCGCGATATTGGCATCCTGTTGCGTGTACCAGACGGTGAAATGCGTTCCGTCCAGTGCTTCGTAGCCGCGGAGGGACGTGGTGGTGCGCCAGCGGTTCACGTCTCGAACCGCGTTATAAACCGCGGCCTGCGGCTGGCGGAGGCTCGTGACCAGCACCGCCCCCAGCAGAAGCGGCGTGACCAGCCAGAGCGCGGCAGTCAGCCAGTTTTTCTTTGCGCGCAGCATCACCATCCCTCCTTTCCTTGCGTATCAACTCCATTCTAGTAAGGCTCCATAATGTGCTCAAGACGCAAATTATGTAACGTCTAGATGGAAGATTTGCGGACGCGGCGGCATGGGAGCGCGCGGCGGCTCCTTGTGGTCCCGCAGGCGCAAAAAAAATGTGGTCGCTCGCGCGTCCACATCCATAGAGGGGGTCGAACAGTGAATGACATCAGTGGGGGTTACAGCTAGAAAGTATCATCCGCGAATTACAGCGATGTTACAGGGGGATTACAGTTGCGTAATCTGCAGAAAGTGCAGGGGCCAGCAATAGCCGTCACAACGGCATTGCTGGCCCTTTTGATTGTCTGCATCCTTGTCGTGCGGGTCTTCTGATCGCTTAGTCCGGGAAGAACTGGCGCGGGTCCACGGCCTTTCCGTCGCGCCAGATCTCAAAATGAAGGTGGGGTCCGGTGCTGCGCCCGGTGCTTCCCTCGTAGCCGATCACATCGCCCTTCTTCACCGTCTGGCCCTGCTTCACGGCAATGGAGCTGAGATGGCCATAAAGGGTGACCAGCTTGCCCTCACCATGGTCGATGCGCACGGCATACCCATAGCCCCCGTCCCAGCCGGCCTCCACCACCGTGCCACCGTCCGCAGCCACGATGGCTGTGCCCTTGGGCGCCGCCAGGTCAAGCCCCAGGTGGAACTCGCGCCCGCGCCACCCAAAACCGGAGGTCAGGCGGGCCCCGGCGATGGGCAGGACAAACTGGCCGCTGCCCAGTTTGGGCGCCAGCTTGGTGCCCTGCAGGAAGACAGCGCCCTTGGGCTCGCTGAGAAGCTCCTCCTTGACCGGATTGCGCTCCACAACCTTGCCGTTCTCACGGCTGACGGCGTAGGTGACCTGACGCTTGCCATAGACGCCTTGCACCAGGTACTCCGACTGCCAGGGGTACCGGTCCGGGTCCTGGCGGGTCTCCACGCTGAAGGGGATGTTCTCGATCACGGTGACTTCTTCCTGGCTTTCCAGGTGCACGAACGGCTCCGCCACAATCAGGTTGAGCTGCTGGCCGGGCTGCAGAGCCGTGGGCTTGACGTCCGGATTGGCCTTGCGCAGGTCGTCCGGGCTCATCCCGTTGACTTCGGCGATGCGCCACAGCGTATCACCGCGCTGTACGGTATAGATCCGCAGCTTGTCCGTGCCGCGCACAAGAATGCGCTTGGCCTCCTCCGCCGTGCGGATGTCCTCCGCCGGGGCCATGGCGTCGACCAGCGCGATCTGCTCCTTGATGGTCACCTGCTTGACGTCCGCCTCGTTGGCCAGGGACTGCCTGTAGTCGGCCTCAATGGAGTCCACCACGGACTGCGCCGTCTCCCGGTCGGTTACGAAGACCACGGACTGACCCGCCACCTGAATGGCCACAGCCGGCACCTG
>JBLNCQ010000020.1:0-8537 GCA_050260815.1 Bacillota bacterium | reverse complement strand
CTCAGGTGGGCTGTCGCGGACCTTTCGCAGACTGATCTACTCAGCCGCCTACTAGCTGCCAGTCTGAAATGCCAAACACTTCGCATATCGAGTGCCGAACCCAAAACTTCTTGACACGCCCGCCGCGGCGTCTTTCCTTGACAAGCCGATTTTGCTATCCGTATAATAAGTGCTGTCTGCTAGAGGGTGGGTTCTCGTGCGCATCGATATCCGTGAACTCAAGAGCAACGTGGGCGACCACCGGACGGAAACCTTCACTGAACCCGTCGGCGCGCTCTCCCTCGGCGGCGATGAGGTGCATTTCCCGGAGCCCGCTCAGGTGAAGGCCGAACTGTTCAACACAGGCGACGGCATTCTGGCGGACGTCAGCGTCAGGGCGGAGGCGGAGCTGAACTGCAGCCGCTGCCTCAAGCCCTTTCGAATGCCCCTCAAGGTTCACTTCCGAGAAGAGTTCCGGCCCGAACCTGCGGCTGGCGCCGCAGCGGACGGGCCGAAACCGCAGGGTCCCAGGCGTCAGAAGGCCAGGGTGGAAGAGGAACCCGACGAAGAGGAGCGCGGCGAGATCTATTCCACATACACCGGCGATGAGATCGACCTCAGCCAGAGCGTGGAGGAGAACCTGTTCCTCAACGTCCCCATGAAGCCCCTCTGCCGGCCCGACTGTAAGGGGCTGTGCCCGCAGTGCGGACACGACCTGAACGAGGGCCCCTGCAACTGTGAGGAGCCCGTCACAGACCCGCGGCTCGCCGGCCTTCGGGAGCTGTGGGAACAGCGAAACACCAAGCACTAATGGCTGACTGGGTGCGACTAAGGGGGTGGAAACGTGGCTGTACCGAAGAGGAGAATGTCCCACGCGCGGCAGCAGAGCCGCCGGGCCAACTGGAAGCTCACCGCCCCGAACCTGGTCGAGTGCCCCCAGTGCCATCAGCCCAAGATGTCCCATCGGGTATGCCCGAACTGCGGCTATTACGACGGACGCGCCGTGATCGCCGAGGAGACCGCGGATACCAAGAAGAAGGCCTAGGTCTTGTGGCCTGAAGAGCCTCATGCAAGACGACAACAAAGCCCGCCGGCGGCGGGCTTTTTGCGTGACTGCACTAGCGCTCTATGCTGCTGTGCGCCACACGGGTGTTTCACGGTGCGAGCGAGAATGAGGAATCGAAGAATGGCCTGAAGCGTCCTGTCGAGGCCCCGAGAGGCGAGCCGATGGCCTGCTTCGCGTGGGGCTTGCCTTGGCACAAGGCCCACGTATATACTAGCTTTAGCATCTGCTCCTAAAAGGTGGTTCTATGGCGGCCGGAATGCAGAAGCGTGAACGCCAGAAGGAGCTTCGCGAGAGGCTCCACGACAACCCGTTTCTCAGCGATGAGGAGCTGGCCAGGATCCTCAACGTGTCGGTTCAGACCATTCGTCTGGATCGCATGGCCCTGGGCATCCCCGAGCTGCGGGAGCGCACCAAGGCGGTAGCCGAGCGCACCTATGGGCGGGTCAAGTCCATGGGCGCCAGGGAAATCGTGGGCGAACTGGTGGACCTGAACCTGGGCACGTCCGGCATTTCCATCCTGGAGACCACCGAGGACATGGTGTTCGAGCGGACGCGCCTGGTGCGCGGCCAGTACATCTTTGCCCAGGCCGAGAGCCTGGCCATAGCCCTGATCGACGCCGACGTGGTGCTCACCGGGCTTTCCAACTCCAAGTTCAAGCGGCCTGTCTACGCGGGCGAGCGCCTGCTGGCCAAGGCGGAGGTCATCCGCCAGCAGGGGAACCGCACGGTGGTGCTGGTGGAGACGCGGGTGGGCCAGGACAAGGTGTTCCGCGGCAAGTTCGTGGTCTTCGCCGTGAGCGGCGTCGACCTGGGCGTGCCGGAACTGGCGCAGACCCGCGGCGCCTTCAAGGGAGGACCGGACGAGGAATGAGGATTGCCGTGGATGCCATGGGCGGCGACCACGCCCCGGACGAAGTGGTGCGGGGCGCCGTGGATGCGGCGCGCGAGTTTGGGCTGGAGATCGCCCTGGTGGGCCGGCCCGAGGCGGTGGAGGCCAGCCTGCGCGGAGCCAACGCTGCCGGCCTGGCCGTGGAGGTCGTCCCCGCCAGCGAGGTCATCGGCTTTGATGAGGCCCCGGTGCAGGCGGTCCGCCACAAGAAGGACGCGTCGCTGGTGGTGGCCCTGCGCCTGCTGAAGGAAGGCAAGGCTGATGCCGTGGTCTCAGCCGGCCACACCGGTGCCCTGATGGCCGGCGGCCTGTTCTCCGTGGGGCGCATCAAGGGCGTCGACCGCCCGGCCCTGTCCACCGTCGTGCCCACGCGCCACGGGTTTGCCTTCATGCTGGACGTGGGCGCCAACGCTGACTCCAGCCCGGAGAACCTGCTGCAGTTCGCGCAGATGGGCAGTATCTACGCCGAGCGGGTGCTGGGCGTGAGCCGGCCCCGCGTGGGGCTGCTATCCATCGGCACCGAGGAGGAGAAGGGCAGCAAGCTGACCAAGGCCGCCCACGCTCTGCTGAAGGACGCCGGCGTCAACTTCATCGGCAACATGGAGGCCCGGGACATCCTGGAGGGCGCCGCCGACGTGGTGGTGGCCGACGGCTTCTCCGGCAACGTGGCGGTCAAGGCCACTGAGGGCGCCGCCGCCGTGCTGATGGGCATGATCAAGGAAGCCCTGATGAGCTCCGTCACCAGCAAGTTGGGGGCCCTGCTGGTGAAGCCGGCCCTCAAGGGCGTGGCTTCCCGCATGGACTACGCCGAGTACGGCGGAGCGCCGCTGCTGGGCCTGGACGGCGCCATCATCAAGTGCCATGGCAGCTCCAGGGCCCGGGCCATCCGCAGCGGCATCAAGGTAGCCCGCGACTACGTTCAGAACCGGTGCATCGAGATCATTCGCAGTCAGGTGGCGGAAGGCTGAGCAGTTCCACCGCCGAGCGCACGAGGCCAAAGGGGGAACCGCGGGTGCTAGAGCATGAGCCTGTGTCGTCGGTTGAGGCGGGTCCGGAGCAGCGCGTCCGGCCCGTGGGCATTGTGGGTCTTGGCTCCTACCTGCCGGAGCAGGTGCTGACCAACCAGGACCTGGAGAGGATGGTCGAGACCTCGGACGAGTGGATCAGGACGCGCACCGGTATCCGGGAGCGCCGCATCCTGCCGCCTCACCTGGCCACGTCGGACATGGCCCTGGAGGCCGGACGCCGGGCCCTGGAAAACGCCGGGGTGACGCCGGACGAGGTGGACTGCGTCATTGTGGCCACCGTGACGCCGGACACGCCCTTCCCTGGCGTGGCCAATCGCGTGCAGGACCGGCTGGGCTGTAAGCGCGCCGCCGCTTTTGACATGAATGCCGCCTGCCCCGGTTTTCTCTATGCCCTGACCGTAGGCAGCCAGATGGTGGCCTCCGGGTTGTACGAGACCATCCTGGTCATCGGGGCGGAGGCGCTCTCCCGCATCACCGACTACCAGGACCGCAACACCTGCGTGCTGTTTGGCGACGGCGCGGGAGCGGCCGTCATTCGCCCGGTCAGTAAGGGCCGCGGACTGCTCTCTTCCGTCCTGGGATCGGACGGCTCCGGCGCCGACCTGCTCTACCAGGCCGCCGGGGGCTCGCGCCTGCCGGCTTCCGCCGAGACGGTGGAGAAGCGGCAGCACTACCTGTATATGAACGGCTCCGAGGTCTTCAAGTTCGCCGTCCGCATCATGGAGGAGGCTTCACTGGAGGCCATCGCCAGGGCGAACCTGACCCCCGAGGACGTTGACTTCTTTGTCCCGCACCAGGCCAACATCCGCATCATCGACTCGGCCCGGAAGCGGCTGGGGGTGGACATGGACCGGGTGGTGGTCACGCTGGACCTGCTGGGCAACACCTCCTCGTCTTCGATCCCGCTGGCTCTGGACCAAGCGGTGCGGGCCGGGCGGATCAAGGATGGGGATGTGGTGGTAGCCGTGGCCTTCGGGGCCGGCCTCACCTGGGCCGCCTGTGTGCTGTGCTGGGGCCGCTAGTCCGCCAGCCCGGACGCTTCGGAAGCGCTGAGGAGGGGATCCCATGGCCCGCGTTCATCTTGTGACCGACAGCAGTTCGGACCTCCCCCGGGAACTGAAGGAGCGGTACGGCATCGCCACCGTGCCTCTCTACATCTTCTTTGGCGATCAGACCTTCCGCGACCAGGTGGAACTCAGCACCCCGGCCTTCTACGACAAGATGGCCTCGGGCGACGAATTGCCGCACACGTCGCAGCCATCACCCGCCGACTTCCTGGCCGTCTATCAGGCCATCAGCGAGCCCGGCGACACCATCGTGTCGGTGCACCTGTCGCAGAAACTGTCGGGGACCTTCCAGTCCGCCTTTATGGCCAGCAACATGCTGACCGATCGGAAGGTCATCCCCGTGGACTCGGGCACGGTCTGCACCGGCCTGGGCATGGCGGTCCTGGCCGCCGCGCGGGCGGTGGAGCAGGGACTGCCGGGCGAGGCTGTGGCCGAGGCGGCCGCCCGTACGGCGGCGCGCATCCACCACGTCTTTGCCCTGGACAGCCTGGAGCACCTGCAGCGGTCGGGCCGCATCGGTCGCGCCGCCGCCTTCCTGGGCGGGCTGCTGGCGGTGAAGCCGCCGCTGACCATTGAGAACGGCATCGTGGCTCCGCTGGAGAAGGTCCGCGGCAAGAGCAGGGTGCCCGGCCGGATGGTGGAGATCATGGAGGAGCGCACGCCGCGGGGGAAGACCATCGTGCTCTCGCTGCCTCACAGCGGACGGGCCGAGGAGTCGGCCGAGCTGGAGACGCAGATTCGTCAGCGCTGGAATGTGCAGGAGCTGGTCCGCGGCTGGGTGGGCCCGGTGGTGGGCGCCAACGCCGGCTCCGGCATCCTGGCCACGCTCTGGTACGAGGTCGAGTAAGACGTAAGCGGCCCCCAGGGCTGAGGAGGATGCATGATCAGGACTGCGTTTTTGTTCCCCGGCCAGGGGGCCCAGTACCCGGGCATGGGGCGCGACCTGGCCGCCGCCTACCCGGTGGCGTGGCAGGCATTTGAAGAAGCGGACGATACGCTGGAGTTCAACTTGAGCCGGCTGTGCTTCGAGGGGCCGGCGGAGGAACTGGAACGGACCGAGAACACGCAGCCGGCGCTGCTGGCGACCAGCGTGGCCTGCCTGCGGGTGCTGGAGCAGGAGGGCATCTCTTGCCAGGCGGCCGCCGGCCTGTCGCTGGGCGAGTACACGGCCCTGGTGGCGGCGGGCGCCCTGGACTATGCCGACGCCCTGCGCCTGGTGCGGCGCCGCGGCCGCTACATGCAGGAGGCCGTGCCCTCCGGGAAGGGGGCCATGGCCGCCCTGCTGGGGCTGGAGCGCGAGGTCGTGGAGCAGATCTGCGAGACGGCACGGAGCGCGGGCTGGGTGGAACCAGCTAACTTCAACTGCCCCGGTCAGATTGTGGTGGCGGGGGAGACCGCCGCCGTGGAGAGGGCCGTGGAGCTGGCCCGCGAGGCCGGAGCCCGCCGGTCCGTGCGCCTGCCCGTGAGCGCCCCCTTCCACTGCCGCCTCATGGAGCCGGCGGCGCGCCGGCTGGATCAGGACCTGGCCGAGGTTGCGTTTCGCGACCCCGCCTTCCCCGTGGTGGCCAACGTCAGTGCCCGGCCGGTGCCGGCGGCGGCGGACATCCGGCCGGCGCTGAAGGCGCAGGTCAGCTCACCCGTGCGCTTTGAGGATTCGCTCCGCTACCTGATGGAGCAGGGGATCACCCGCTTCATCGAGGTGGGTCCCGGCAGCGCACTGACAGGGTTCGTCCGCAAGGTGTCCAGAGAGGTCGAAACCGCGCGGTTGGAGGACACTGGCACGCTTGGTAAGCTCCTTGAAACGATAGGGAGGGTTTGCTAAGATGTTGCTGACGCATCGGGTGGCCATCGTCACCGGCGCTTCCGGCGCCCTGGGCCGCGTCATCGCTGAGTCCCTCGCCCGCGAGGGAGCGGCCGTCCTGGTGCACTACGGCACCCGGGCGGAGGCCGCAGAGGCGGTGGCGGCAGGCATCAGGGAGCGCGGCGGCAGCGCCGTCGCCCATCGGGCGGACGTGGCCGACCCCGCTCAGGCGGAAGAAATGGTAGACCGGGCCGTGCGTGAGTTCGGCCGGCTTGACATCCTGGTGAACAACGCCGGCATCCGGCGAGACACGCTGCTGCTGCGCATGAAGCAGCAGGACTGGGAGTCCGTGCTGGCCACCAACCTGGGGGGCGTCTATGCCTGCACCCGGGCTGCTTCCAGGGTGATGTTGAAGCAGCGCTCCGGTCGCATCATCAACATCTCCTCGGTGGCCGGGCTGGCGGGCAACGCCGGGCAGGCCAACTACAGCGCCGCCAAGGCCGGCGTCATCGGCTTCACCAAGGCCGTGGCCCGGGAGCTGGCCTCCCGCGGAATCACCGTCAACGCGGTGGCACCGGGAGCCATTGACGCAGGCATGATGGACGACGTCTCAGGGGAGACCCGGGAGGCCTTCCTCCAGCAGATTCCCCTGGGCCGCCTGGGCACACCGGAGGACGTGGCGGGAGCGGTGGTTTTTTTGGCCTCCGACCTCGGCAATTATATTACGGGTCAAACCCTGGCCGTCGATGGCGGCCTGACCATGCAATAGCAGCACATGCTAGACGGTAGTTCCGTTGGGGAGGTGAACCGGGAGTGGCAGGCAAGGAAGCGGTTTTTGATAAGGTGAAGGAAATCATCGTGGAACAGCTTGGGGTGGAAGAGGAGCAGGTTACCGCGGAGGCCTCGTTCATTGAGGATCTGGGAGCGGACTCGCTGGACATCGTGGAGCTGATCATGGCCCTGGAGGAAGAGTTCGACCTCGAAATCCCCGATGAGGACGCCGAGAAGATTTCCACCGTTGCGGACGCCGTCGCGTACATTCGCGAGAACCAGTAACAGCGCTGGTGCAGAGTCCCGCCGGGCAAAAACGGTCCCGCGCGGGGCTTTTTGCTGAAGGGAGAGAACGCCTTGCAGCGTCGCGTAGTCATTACGGGGATGGGGGCCGTGACCCCCCTGGGGCTTGGCCCCGACTCCCTCTGGGAGGGCCTGGCGTCCGGACGCTCCGGCGTTGGCCCCATCACCCTTTTCGATACCGCCGGTTACGACTGCCGCATTGCCGCGGAGGTGCGGGGTTTTGTTCCCACGGACTTCCTTGACCGCAAGGAGGCCCGCCGCATGGACCGGTTCACGCAGTTCGCCGTGGCCGGCACCCGCATGGCCCTGGAGAACGCGGGCCTGGATCCGGCCCGGGCGAACACGGATCGCACGGGCGTCATCTTTGGGACCGGCATCGGCGGTATCCAGACCCTTAGCGACCAGTTCCAGGTTCTGTTTGACAAGGGCCCCTCCCGCGTCAGCCCGTTCTTCATCCCCATGTTCATCCCCAACATGGCGGCCGGCCAGATTGCCATGCAGTTCGGACTCAAGGGCTTCAACGAAACCGTGGTCACCGCCTGCGCCACCGCCAACAACGCCATTGGCGACGCCTTCAAGGCCATCCAGTGGGGCATGGCCGACGCCATGGTCACCGGCGGTTCCGAGGCGGCCATTGTCCCTCTGGCCGTAGCCGGGTTCAGCTCCATGAAGGCGCTGTCCGAGCGGAACGACGAGCCGCAGAGGGCCTCCCGCCCGTTTGACGCCGGCCGCGACGGCTTCGTCATGGGGGAGGGCTCCGGCGTGCTGGTGCTGGAGAGCCTGGAGCACGCCCGAGCCCGCGGCGCCAACATCCTGGCGGAAATTGTGGGCTACGGCTGCACCGCCGACGCCCATCACCTGACCGAGCCGGCGCCGGAGGGCGAGGGGGCCGCCCGCGCCATGCGCGCCGCCCTGGCGGACGCCGGCGTGGCGCTGCAAGAGGTGGACTATATCAACGCCCACGGCACCTCCACGCCCAAGGGCGACAAGTATGAAACCATCGCCATCAAGAACGTCTTTGGCGACCACGCGCGGCGGCTTGCCGTCAGTTCCACCAAGTCCATGACCGGCCACCTGCTGGGCGCCGCCGGTGCGGTGGAACTGATTGCCTGCATCCAGGCCATCCGCCACGGCGTGTTGCCGCCCACCATCAACCAGGACACCCCCGATCCGGAGTGCGACCTGGACTACGTGCCCAATCAGGCCCGCCCGGCGCAGGTGCGGGTGGCGCTGTCCAACGCCTTTGGCTTTGGCGGCCAGAACGCCAGTCTGGTGGTGCGGGCCTTCGAGGAGTGAGCCTATCGTGCAGACCCAGCCCCTGAGCGGGCTGTTGGAGAGGCTGGCCGCCATGAGCGGCCGCCGGCCCCAGGGGTCCGGCGTCTACGAGGAGGCGCTGACCCACCCGTCGTTTGTCAACGAGTCCGGTCAGGACCTGCCCAGCAACCAGCGGCTGGAGTTCCTGGGCGACGCCGTGCTGCAGCTCATCACCTCGGACTACGTGTTCCGCCGCCATCCCCATCTGGCCGAGGGCGAGATGACCCGCCTCCGGGCGTCCGCGGTGCGCGAGGAATCGCTGGCCGCGGCCGCCCGTCAGCTGGGGCTGGGCGCGTTCCTGCGGTTGGGGCGGGGGGAG
>JBLNCQ010000019.1:0-23105 GCA_050260815.1 Bacillota bacterium | reverse complement strand
TTGCGGGTGGCCGGCGCCGTGCCCCTGGCCGAAGGTCGGCGGCGGGAGGTGCTGTCATGAGTCCCCTTGCGCTGCTCCCCTGGCTATTGCCCGCCGGGGGCCTGCTGGTCCTCCTGCTCCTGGGCCTGCGCCCCTGGCTGACTGGCCGTAGGGAGCGGCTCAGTGACCTCCCCGGCTTCAGCGAAGCCCTGGGCGAGCGGACCGAAGCGGCGGCCCGTCGTCTGGAGGAAGAGGCGGAGGAACTGGAGTACGACCGCCTGATGGGCAAGGTGGACGACGCCTCGTACCAGAAACGAAAGGCAGCCCTCAGCCAGGCGCAGCGCTCGCTAACGGAGCTCGAGCGCCAGGCCGACCTGGCCGTGCGCGGCGGGGGTGGCGCCGCGTGATTCGCGTGGGGCAAATGGGCGCAGGACCCACTGCCCTCCTGGCCGTCGCCGCCCTGCTGCTGGGCGTGCTTTTCTGGGGGGCGCCGGCCCAGGCGGCCACAACCGAGGGCGGCAACCCCGCCGCCACGTCTCCGGCCGCACAGGCGGCCCCGCCGGTGCAGCCCGCCGTCGCGCCCGTCCAGCCCGCCCCGCAGGAGGTGGCCCAGCCGGCTCCTCCACCCGGCGTCAGCCTGGACGTGGTGACGCTGGTGCTCAGCTACGCGCCGGGTACCCTGCGCGCTTTTGAGAGCTTCACGCTGCTCGGCGAGGGCAGCGCTGCAGGCCCCCTCCCCCTGCCGCTTCCGGAGGGCGCACGCCAGGTGCAGGTGGAGTCTGACCTGGACCCCACAGGCTGGGTGCAGTCTTCGTGGGGCCTGCTCTACCGCCCTGGAGTTGATCTCCAGGACCCGGTGCGGGTAAGCGTACAATTTGAAGTGCCGGCGCACGGCCAGGCCGGGGTCTTCAGCCAGCCGCTGCCCTACGCCCATGCGGGGCTGGCCGTACTGGTGGACACCACCACCCTGACGGCGCCGGCCTCGCTCAACACCGCTTTGACGGATCAGGGGCAGGTCAGCGTGGCAAACCGGCTGATGCAGCAGTTCTCGGACGATGCAGCCCCGGCCGGTCAGGTTCTTCGCCTCAGTCTGCAGTATGTGCCGACGGGGCAGGAGGCTCCCAACGTCACCCCCATTCCCGAGCCGGGATGGCTCAAGTGGCTGCTGCGGGCCGGCGTTCCTGTCCTGCTGGCGGTGGCGGCCGGCCTGGGCTTTCTGGCGTTCCGCCGCCGGCGGGCGACACCTGCGGTTCCAGCCACCCGCCTGCCCATCCGCCTGCTGGAGCAGGAAAAGGAGCGCCTGGTCGAGAAGATTTCCGACCTGGACCAAGAATTTGGGCTGGGACAGATCGCCGCGGATTCTCACAGCCAGCGCCGCGCGGAACTGAAGCGGCAGTTGATGGCGGTATTGGACCAGTTGAAAGGCGCCTGACGGCATGTCGGCAGAGGCACCGCGAATTGAAGCTCGTCATCTTGCCAAGCGCTACGGAGAACGGGACGTCCTGGAGGACGTAAGCTTTTCGCTCCACCGGGGCCAGTGCCTGGCCCTGTTTGGGCCCAACGGAGCCGGGAAGTCGACCTTGCTGAAGCTGGTGGCCATGCTCATCCGCCCCAGCGACGGCGAGCTATACTTTGACGGACGGCGCGTGGGTGACGACCAGGATGCCTGGCGGAGCCGCATTGGCGTGCTCTCCCACCAGTCCTTTGTGTACGACGCCCTCTCGGCGCGTGAGAACCTCATCTTCTACGGGCAGCTTTACGGGCTTGCCCAGCCCGCCGAACGGGCCGACCAGCTCTTGAGCCAGGTCGGCCTGGAACTGTTTGCGGGTGACCCGGTGCGCACCTTCTCCCGGGGCATGGTGCAGCGCCTGGCCATCGCCCGTGCGCTCCTGCACAACCCTGACCTGCTGCTCCTGGACGAGCCGTACACCGGGCTGGACCAGAAAGCCGTGGCCATGCTGGATGAGGTGATGGACCAGGCCAGGTCCGCCGGGGTCACCGTCTTTCTTATCTCGCACGACTTCGCCCAGGGGCTGCGGGCGGCAGACCGGGCCGCCATCCTCCACCGCGGCCGGCTTCGCTACCTGTCGGACGGGCCGGTCCGGCCGGAGGAATTCGCTCAAGCCTATCAGGGCCTGGTGGGATGACCGTGCAACCCTCATTCCCGCGTGCCGTCTGGGCCATGTTGGCCAAGGACCTTCGCCTGGAGTTTCACACCAAAGAAATGCTCTCCGCCCTGCTGATCTTTGCCCTGCTGGTGGCGGTGGCGTTCAGCTTTGCGTTCGATGTGGCGCCGGCCAACCTGCGCGAGGTCTTTCCCGGGATGATCTGGGTGGCCTTCTTCTTTGCCGGCATGCTGGCGCTCAATCGTTCCTTCGCCTCCGAGAAACAGAACGGCTGCCTTCAGGCCTTGATGCTGGGGCCCTTTGACCGCTCTGCCATCTACTTCTCCAAGGTGATCGGCAACCTGCTGGTCATGCTCCTGGCGGAAGTGGTCCTGACGCCGCTGTTCTTCATCTTCTTCGATATGCGGCTGGAGGGCTCCATCTGGCTGCTGGTGGCCATCTGGCTGTTGGCCACCTTTGGGTTCATCTCCGTGGGCACGCTGCTGTCCGCCCTGGCCGCGCAGGCTCGGGCCAGCGAGATCCTGCTGCCCATCATCGTCTTCCCGATCATCACGCCGGTGGTCATGGCCGCGGTCAAGTCAACCGCGGGCCTTCTTCTGGGGGCAAGGCTGGTCGACTACGCCATCTGGCTGAAGCTCCTCGTAGCCTACGATCTGATCTTCCTTGCGGTTCCCTTCATCCTCTTCGAGTACCTGCTGGAGGTGTGAGTTGTGCCCCAAGCCAAAGGCCCCGCGCGGGATCTGACGCAGACGCTGGGCCTCATCGCGGCCGTGGCCGTGCTCATCGCGCTGGGCCTGGTGTTCCTGTGGGCGCCCGCCGAGCGCATCATGGGCGACGTGCAGCGCATCTTCTACTTCCACGTGGCGTCTGCGTGGAACGCGTTCCTGGCCTTCCTGGTGGTCTTCATTGCCAGCATTGCCTTCCTCCGCACCGGGTCCCACCGCTGGGACACACTGGCCTACTCGTCCGCCGAGATTGGGGTGGTGTTCACCACCATCACCCTGATCACGGGACCCATCTGGGCCCGCCCCATCTGGAACACCTGGTGGACCTGGGACCCCCGCCTGACCACCACCCTGATCCTCTGGTTCATCTACCTGGCCTACCTGGTCATCCGCTCCTCCGCCGAGGGCAGCCAGCAGCAGGCGCGGCTGGCCGCAGTCTTCGGCATCATGGGATTTGTGGACGTGCCCATCGTCTTCATGAGCACGCGCTGGTGGCGTTCCATTCACCCCACGCTGATTCAGGCGGACAAGATGAACATGGAGCCGAGCATGGTGTTTACCATGGTCTTCTCATTCGTGTCTTTCACCATTCTGTACGCCTTTCTTCTCAGCTACCGGGTCCGCCTGGAGACTCTGACGGACCGCGTGGCCGCTCTCAAGCGAGACCTTCGGAGGTGAAGAGCCATGACTGAGCCGGGCTTTCTTTCGTCCAGCACGCTGCAGTTTCTGTTTGCGGGCTACGCCGTCATCTGGGCTGCCCTGACCGGTTACATCTGGTACCTGGCGAACCGTCAGCGCAGGCTTGAGGCCGAGATCCGGAGGCTGGAGCGCGCCGTCTCTCAGGAGCGGCAGACGTCCTAGTGAGTGGCGGCTCACTATCGCAAGCAATTGGTTTATTGACGTGTTTTTTCGCGCATGTGTATAATGAGGATGCTTTTTCAATCGTTGCCCGGTTGAGCCATTCCTCAGGCTAAAGTGCCTGCGGCCGCCCCCGAGGCGTGACAAGGCCAATGCCCTGACGACCTGAGCCACGGCTTATTTGCCGTGGCTGTGTTTTTGGGTGTGCCGACTCTCGCTTTGCGGTGGGACGTGCCCGGAGCTTGGCTTACAATTCCAGTGGGGGGAGTCGTAGCGTGAGCAAGTACCTGAAGCTGAAGCCGCCGACCCAGGGCCAGAAGATCACGTTTGAGAACGGCAAGCTGAACGTGCCGGACAACCCGATCCTTCCGTTCATTGAGGGTGACGGTACCGGCCCCGACATCTGGCGCGCATCCGTGCGCGTCTTTGATGCGGCTGTGGCCAAGGCCTACGGCGGCAAGCGCAAGATCGAGTGGTTCGAGGTCTACGCGGGCGAGAAGGCCTTCAACACCTTCGGCGAGTGGCTGCCGGAGGACACCATCACCGCCTTCAAGGATTACCGCGTGGGCATCAAGGGCCCCCTGACCACCCCGGTCGGCGGCGGCATCCGCTCCCTCAACGTCGCTCTGCGCCAGATTCTGGACCTCTACGTGTGCCTGCGCCCGGTGCGCTGGTTCGAGGGTGTTCCCAGCCCGGTGAAGAGCCCGGAGAAGATCGACATTGTCATCTTCCGCGAGAACACCGAGGACATCTACGCCGGCATCGAGTGGAAGGAAGGCACCCCTGAGGCCAGGAAGGTCATTGATTTCCTCAACAAGGAAATGGGCAAAAACATCCGTCCGGACTCCGGCATCGGCATCAAGCCCATCTCCGAGTTCGGCTCCAAGCGCCTCATTCGTGCCGCCATCCGCTATGCCATTGACCGCAATCGCAAGTCGGTCACGCTGATGCACAAGGGCAACATCCAGAAGTTCACGGAAGGCGCCTTCCGCGACTGGGGCTATGAAGTCGCCACCCAGGAGTTCCGCGACTACATTATCACCGAGGACGAACTCTGGAGCGAGTTCGGCGGCAAGATGCCGGCCGGCAAGATCCTGGTGCGCGACCGCATTGCCGACATCACCTTCCAGCAGCTGCTACTGCGCCCGGAGGAATTTGACGTCATCGCCACCCCGAACCTGAACGGCGACTACCTCTCGGACGCCGCCGCGGCGCAGGTGGGCGGCATCGGCATCGCTCCCGGCGGCAACATCAGCGACGAGTACGCCGTCTTTGAAGCCACCCACGGCACGGCGCCCAAGTACGCGAACCAGGACAAGGTGAACCCGGGCTCGGTGATCCTCTCCGGCGTGATGATGTTCGAGCACATGGGCTGGTTTGAGGCCGCCGAGACCGTCATCAAGGCCATGGAGAAGACCATCAAGGAGAAGGTTGTCACCTATGACTTCGCCCGTCTGACCACCGGCGCCACCGAGGTCAAGTGCAGCCAGTTCGCGGACGCCATCATTCAGAGGATGTAGTGGACCCCATCCAGGGGATCTTGACCCAGGAGGGATGAGGATATGCTGAAGCGCAACAAGATCACCATCATCGGCGCCGGCAACGTGGGTGCCACGGCTGCCCACTGGGCGGCGTCCAAGGAACTGGGCGACGTCGTCCTGGTGGACATCGTTGAGGGCCTGCCCCAGGGAAAGGGCCTGGATCTTCGCCAGGCGTCGCCGGTGGAGGGCTTCGACTCGGCCGTCATCGGCACCAACGACTACGCTGACACCAAGGACTCGGACGTGATCATCATCACGTCGGGCGTGGCGCGCAAGCCCGGCATGAGCCGCGACGACCTGCTCAACACCAACTTCAACATCGTCAAGTCGGTGACCGAGCAGTGCATGAAGTACTCGCCCAACGCCTACTACATCGTCGTCTCCAACCCCATGGACGCGATGGCCTACACGACCTACAGGGTGTCCGGCCTGCCCCGCAACCGCGTCATCGGCATGGCCGGCGTGCTCGACTCCGCCCGCATGGCCACGTTTATCTCCATGGAGTTGGGCGTCTCCGTTGAGGATATCCGCACGTTCGTTTTGGGCGGCCACGGCGATGAGATGGTGCCCCTGGTCCGGTACTCCTCCGCCGGCGGCATCCCTGTGGAGAAACTGATCCCCAAGGACCGGCTGGACGCCATCGTTGAGCGCACCCGCAAGGGCGGCGGTGAGATCGTCAACCTGCTGAAGACGGGCTCCGCCTTCTATGCCCCCGGTGCCTCCGCCGTAGCCATGGCCGAGGCCATCCTCAAGGACAAGAAGCGCATCATGCCCTGCGGCGCCTATCTGGAGGGCGAGTACGGCCACAGCGGCTTGTTCCTGGGTGTTCCCGTCCTGCTGGGCGGCAACGGCATGGAGAAGATCTTTGAGTTGGAACTCACGGCCGAGGAGACGGCCGCGCTGGGCCGCTCCGCCGACAGCGTGAAGAGCCTGATCGGCAGCCTGAAGTTTTAGTTCCACGAGAGCCGTTCTGGCAGAGAGGGCCAGCCGGGTGTCCGGCTGCCCTCTCTTTCTGTCCTCCTCCGAGTTCACATAACACCATAAGACGTGGCAACTCGAGAAAAGTGGCGCCAAATCGCCAAATTACCAGCATTTTACGAGCCCACAACTGCAGGATTATGGTGAGGTTGGCGCCAATTAGGTAGACCAACAAGATCCGGAAGGAGTGACAGGATTGCGTAGTTTCAACAGGTTCTGGCGCGGTTCCCTGGCCCTGCTGGTGTCGGCAGCGGCCCTTGTAAGTCTTCAGGCCCCAGCACGCGCCGACGCATCCACCCTCGCGACACCTGCGTCCAAGGCCGCCGCGGCTGTCGACTCGGCGAAGTCCCAGCTGGGCGCAAAATACGTCTTCGGCGGCGAGTCCCCGAGCACGGGGTTTGACAGCTCGGGCCTGGCCCAATGGGCCTACGGGCAGCAGGGAGTCTCCATTCCCCGCACGGTGGCGCAGCAGGTCAGGTTCGGCACCTCTGTCTCGAGGTCCAGCCTGCTTCCTGGCGACCTGGTGTTCTTCGACTTCGACGGCAACGGTTCGGCTGACAAGACCGGATTCTACACCGGCTCCAACCACTTCCTGATCGCCGTGGACCCGGGCGGCGTGGTTGACCGCACCCTCAGCTGGAGCTTCTACAACGCCCACTACGTGACGGCCCGCCGCGTTCTGGCGGCCGGCAGCGCCCCATCGGTAACCAAGGGTGATCAGATTGTGGAACACGCCCGTACCTTCATGGGCATCCCCTACAAGTTTGGCACCCACGGACCTGACACCTACGACTGCAGCGGCTACACGCAGAGGGTCATGAAGGACATGGGCATCACCATTCCCCGGACCGCCGCGCAGCAGTTCAACGTGGGCAGGTCCATCAGCAAGGCCGACCTGAAGCCCGGCGACCTGGTGTTCTACAAGAATACCTACAAGCCCGGCATCTCCCACGTCGGCATCTACATTGGCAACAACAAGATGATCAACGCCTGGCCGGGTGACGGCGTCACCATCAGTGACATGACCCGTCCCTACTTCGCGAGCCGCTACGCCGGCGCTCGCCGCGTCTGGTAAGTGGACAGGCCCCGCTAGAGAAGGCACAGCTTAAGGACCGGGCAGGCAGTCCGGTCCTTTACTGTTGCCAACGGACCGCTTGTCAACCGACCACGGACCCGGCATGATAGGGTCGGGTAGGCGGCGCCGCCGCCCCGCGAGCAAGGGGAGGGACCGACATGATTCGGGTCAAGCGGGTTTACGAACCGCCGGACGCTGACGACGGGCTTCGCTTCCTGGTGGAGCGGCTGTGGCCGCGGGGAATGAGCAAGGACGCCCTGGCCCTGACGGCCTGGCTGCGGGACGTTTCGCCCAGTCCGGCACTGCGGCGGTGGTACGGCCACGATCCGGAGCGCTGGGACGAATTCCAGCGGCGCTACCGCGCCGAACTGGAGGCCGAACCCGACGCCTGGGGGCCTCTTCTGAAGGACTGCCGCCAGGGAAACGTGACCCTGCTGTACAGTGCCCGCGACACCCAGCGCAACAGCGCCCTGCTGCTGAAGGAGTTCCTCGAGGCACGCCTGTGAAATGGGGTGCGGAGTCAGGTCGCGGACGCCCTCGCCACTTTGGCGGGCAGCCAGACCCGGAAGACGGTGCCCGCGTCCGGCTGCGAGTGGGCCTCCAGCCGTCCCCCGTGGGCCAGGACAATGTTGCGGGAAATCGCCAGCCCCAACCCCGTGCCGTGCCGCTTGGTGGTGACAAAGGGCTCAAACAGGCGCTGCAGCGCCTGTTCGCCGTTTTAATCCGCAGTTCCTCGTAACGGATTGCTATTTACAGGCGGAAAAGGACGTCATATAATCGCTGTAGAGGAATGGAACAATGTTCCGATGTATGGAACAAAGGACGGTGGGTCCGCATGGCTGGCGCTTCTGCTGCTGATGGCGATAAGGCCACCGTCCGCTCTGTTGAAAGGGCCCTGGACGTTCTGCTCTGCTTCGCCGGGCACACGGGCAGCCTGGGCGTGACCCAGATTGCCGAGCGGGTTGGGCTCTACAAGAGCACGGTGCACCGCCTTCTTCACACGCTGGAGTCCCGTGGCTTCGTGCGCCGGGACGGGGCAACGGAACGGTACCACCTGGGCGAGCGGGTACTTGAACTTGCCGCCAGTTTTCCCGAGTCAGCCGATCTGCCCGCCTCGGCCTCGCCGGAGATGGAGCGGCTGCGGGACGAGACGGGCGAGACGGTGAGTCTCTACATTCGCGACGGGCTGGAACGCGTGCGCATCCACAAGGCGGAGGGCCGCCAGGCCGTGCGCCGGGTGGTGCAGTTGGGGGAGAGGATGCCGCTCTACGTGGGGGCGTCCAGCAAGGTGCTGCTGGCCTACGCACCGGATGACGTCCGGCAGCGCGTTCTGGCGGCCGGCCACCTGCCCCCCGGGTTCAACCGCAAGAAGCTGGAGGACCAGTTGGGGAAGGTGCGGCAGCAGGGCTTTGCGGTTAGCATTGAGGAGCGCGAGGCCGGGACAGCCGCCGTGGCCGCACCCATCATTGACCGGTCGGGCCGCATTGTGGCGGCGCTGGCCGTATCCGGCCCCGCCGTTCGGTTTACACCCGAGGCGCTGGCCCGCTACGGGTCGCTGGTCCGCGAGACCTGTGGCCGCGTCGCCCAGCGACTGGGCCGGATGTAGGCAGGGTGGCCGCAGGCAGAGATCACAAGGGGGAACCGCCCGTGGACGCTCTTCAGGCAAAGGAGATCGCCCGCCGCAGCTTTGCCCAGCGAGCCGAAGGGTACGCGCGGAGCGACAGCTTTGCCGCTGACCCGGACCTGCTGGAGCTGACGCGGCTGCTCCGCCCCGCCGCGCCTGACCGGGCGCTGGACGTGGCCACTGCCGGCGGGCACACCGCATTCGCTCTGTCCAGCGGTCTGGGCGTGGCGCCGGGAGCGCACGAGGTGGTGGGCCTGGACCTGACGCCGGAGATGCTGGCGCAGGCGGAACGTCTTCGCCGTGAGAAAGGCAGCCCCCGCGTCTTCTGGGTGTTGGGCGATGCGGAGAACCTGCCCTTCCCCGCGGAAAGCTTCACCATCTGGGCATCCCGGCGTGCCCCGCACCACTTTCCCAACCTATCGCGAGCCCTTGCCGAGGCCTGGCGTGTGCTGGAACCTGGCGGGCGGCTGGGGATTGCCGATCCCTCAGCGCCCGAGTACGGCCCCGCCGCCGATCTGCTGAACGAGGTGGAGAGGTGGCGCGACCCGTCCCACGTTCGCCAGCTATCTCCCAGCCAGTGGCGCAGCCTGGTGCAGGAGGCGGGGTTCATTGTCACCGCCCTGCAGGAGTGGACGCCGCGGCGGTCCCTGGTTGACTGGTACCACCTGGCGTGCGCTCCCGACGGCACCTACCAGCGGATCCTGGAACACATCCGCCAGGCGCCGGAGGACGTGCGGGATGCGCTGGGGTTCCGGGATGGTCCGGAGGGCCCCGCCTTCATCCGTAGGCGGGTCCTGCTCCTGGCGGAAAAGCCGCCGCGCCTGCCGGCCGCCTGACCGCTCCGCGTTGGCCAGGGAGTTTCCGTTCCGCGTCGGCCCGCCGGCGGGGTTCCGCGCTGACCGCGGGGCCGTCCCCCCCGACCGGCCGGGTCGGCGCTGGATCTTTGCATAATGCTACCAAGCAGCAAGGAGGAGTCGAACCGTGGGCAAAAACCTGACCCAGAAGATCCTGGGCAGCCACCTGGTCTCAGGTGAACTGGTGCCGGGCAGCGAGATCGCCATCCGCATCGACCAGACGCTGACCCAGGATGCCACGGGCACCATGGCCTATCTGCAGTTTGAGGCCATGGGCGTGCCAAAGGTCAAGACCGAGATCTCCGTCAGCTACGTAGATCACAACATGCTGCAGACCGGTTTCGAGAATGCCGATGACCATCGCTTTTTGCAGACCGTGGCGGCCAAGTACGGGATTTACTTCTCCCGCCCGGGCAACGGTATCTGCCACCAGGTCCATCTGGAGCGGTTCGCCGCCCCCGGCAAGACCATGTTGGGCTCCGACAGCCACACGCCCACGGCGGGCGGCATGGGTATGATCGCCATTGGCGCCGGCGGCCTGGACGTGGCCGTGGCCATGGGCGGCGGCGCCTTCTACCTGGCCGCGCCCAAGGTGGTGGGCGTCAAGCTCACCGGCAAGCTTCAGCCCTGGGTTTCCGCCAAGGACATCATCCTGGAAGTGCTGCGTCAGCTTACGGTCAAGGGCGGCGTGGGCAAGATTGTGGAGTACTACGGCCCCGGCGTCGCCTCGCTCACCGTGCCGGAGCGCGGCACCATTACCAACATGGGCGCCGAGCTGGGCGCCACCACATCGGTCTTCCCGTCCGACGAGCAGACTCGCCGTTACCTCAAGGCGCAGGGCCGCGAGAACGTCTGGGTGCCGCTGGCCGCTGATGAGGATGCCACCTACGACGAGAACATCACCATTGACCTGGATAAGCTGGAGCCGCTTGCCGCCAAGCCCCACTCGCCCGACGCGGTGGAGACGGTCCGGGCGCAGAAGGGCACCAAGGTGGACCAGGTGCTCATCGGTTCCTGCACCAACTCCAGCTATGTCGACATCATGCGGGTTGCCGCCATCCTCAAGGGCAAGACCGTTGATCCCTCCGTGTCCGTGGGCCTGTCCCCGGGCTCCAAGCAGGTCTTCCAGATGATCGCCGCCAACGGTGCCCTGGCCGACCTGATCGGCGCCGGCGTGCGCATCCTGGAGTCGGCCTGCGGCCCCTGCATCGGCATGGGCCAGGCCCCCAACTCCGGCGCGGTTTCGCTGCGCACCTTCAACCGCAACTTTGAGGGCCGCTCCGGCACGGCCGACGCCAAGGTCTACCTGGTGTCGCCGGAGACTGCCGCCGCCGCCGCCCTGACCGGATACATGACCGACCCGCGGGAGCTGGGCGAGTATCCGAAGTTTGAGATGCCCGAGCACTTCCTGCTGGACGACAACATGATTGTAGCTCCTGCCGCCGATCCGTCGCAGGTCGAGGTGCTGCGCGGCCCCAACATCAAGCCGCTTCCCATCGCCCGGCCGATGGCAGACAACGTTGCCGGCGAGATCCTGCTGAAGGTCGGCGACAACATCACCACCGACCACATCATGCCCGCCGGCGCCAAGATCCTGCCGCTGCGTTCCAACATCCCGGCCATTTCGGAGCACGTCTTCGTGCGGGTTGATCCCGAGTTCCCCGCCCGCGCCAAGGCCAAGAACGGCGGGATTATCGTGGGCGGCTCCAACTACGGGCAGGGCTCCAGCCGCGAGCACGCGGCCCTGGCGCCCATGTACCTGGGCGTGAAGGCCGTCATTGCCAAGTCCTTTGCCCGCATCCACAAGGCCAACCTGATCAACTTCGGCATCCTGCCGCTGACCTTCGCCAATGAGGCCGACTATGACAAGGTGGAGCTGGGCGACAAGCTGGTCATCGACGACGTGAAGGGCCAGATTGCCGCCGGCACCGAAGTCATCGTCCGCAATGAGACGAAGGACCTGGTCTTCAAGGTGAAGCACGACCTGACCTCGCGTCAGGTCGAGATTATCAAGGAGGGCGGTCTACTCAACTACACGAAGGAGCAGGCGGCGAGCTAAGTCCGCAGCCTCTATGATTAGGCCCCCGGAGAGTCAGCCAGCGATTTACGAGGCTCAGGGGCGTCGCAAGGCAGGGGAGAAAAGCGACCCCAAGGAGAGGCAGGTAACATGAAGAAGAGCCGGTCGAAGAGAGCCGAGTCTCCATCTGAGCTAATAGACGCGAGAATCGAGGATCTGGGCGACTGGAGGGGCGAGATGCTCTCCCGGCTCCGCGCCCTGATTAAGGAGGCAGACCCCGAAGTGGCCGAGGAGTGGAAGTGGAGAGGGACTCCAGTCTGGTCGCACAACGGGCTGATCTGCACCGGCGAGACGTACAAGAATGTCGTGAAGATGACCTTCGCCAAGGGAGCCTCCCTGAAGGACCCTTCAGGCCTCTTCAATTCCTGTCTCGAAGGCAACGCCAGGCGCGCCATCGACTTCCACGAAGGCGACAAGCTGGACGAGGAGGCTCTAAAGGCCCTCATTCGGGCCGCCGTGGCCTTGAACAAGTCTTCAGCCCGCGGCTAGTCCGCAAGTCGCCCCGCCCCCTTGCACCGAGATTGGCCAAGAGTGGTCGAGCGAACGAGTCGGCAGGACGGAAGGTCCAGAAATCGCTCCTTTTGCGCCTCTTGAGCCACCTCTGCCAGATACCAGTTTCGGAACCAACTGAAGCCCAGCAAAAGGAACGAGCGACCAGGATAACTCCTGGTCGCTCCCTTTTCTCAACAGGCCCATCATGCGGCGGGGGCTTTTCATCTATCGGTCCTGAGGCAGCAATCTGGTGCGCCGGTCCTACTGGTCATCGTTCATCCGTTACCCTATACTGCGGGGAGAGGTGATTGTCCTGGCGGACTTTTCTTCGCTGCAGCAGCTTCACGAGGCGGTGCGCAGCTGCGACCGGTGCCCGCGCCTGAGGGAGTACTGCGCCCTGGTGGCGCGGGAGCGGAAGCCGGCCTACCGCGATCAGGAGTACTGGGGCCGGCCTGTGCCCGGCCATGGCGACCCGGATGCCCGCTTGCTGGTCGTGGGGCTGGCGCCGGGGGCACATGGGGCCAACCGCACGGGACGGCTCTTCACCGGTGACGAGTCCAGCCAGTGGCTGGCCTCCGCTTTGTTCCTGCACCGGTTCGCCAACCAGCCCAACTCGGACCACGCCGGGGACGGCCTGAGACTCCGAGATGCCTACATCTCGAACGCGGTGAGGTGCGCCCCTCCGGACAACAAACCCAGCGTGGCCGAGGTCGCGGCTTGCCGACCCTACCTGGAAGCCGAACTGGAGCTTCTTGCCCGGGTACGGGTGGTGCTGGCCCTGGGCCGGCTGGCCTTCGAGACCACGGCGGGCCTCCTGGGGAGTTCAGGTCACGTCTTCAGGCACGGCGCGGTGTATCGGCTCCCGGGCCGGCCCATCCTTGTGGCCAGCTATCACCCGAGTCAGCAGAACACCCGGACCGGGCTGCTGACGCCCTCGATGTGGATGGAGGTTTTCGGGCTCGTCAGGCGGGAGCTCGACCTGGGACAGACCTCCACTGTTCGCCTTGCGCCGGGGACAGACTCCGGTATAATAGAGGCATAGGCGAACAGACGTTCTCGTTACTCAAGGAGGTCTTTGCCCATGCCCCGTACGAAGGACGAAAAGGCCCTGTGGCGTCAGGCCCGGGGGCACGGTCAGAAACAGGCCCCGGAGGGCCGGGGGCTTACCCCCGGCGCCCTTCCGGGGCCCTGCCGTCTGCCGGTGTCGCCATGTTCGCCGGAAGGGTAAAGATGAATGTGCTGCCCCTGCCTACCTCGCTTTCCACCCAGATGCGACCTCCATGGGCCTCAACCAGGCCGCGGGCAATGGCCAGTCCCAGGCCTGTGCCGCCCAGGGGCCGCCGCCCCTGCTGCCTACCCTTGTAGAAGCGCTGAAAGATCAGGGGGAGTTCGTCCGGGGAGATGCCGGGGCCGGTGTCTGCCACGGCTATTTGCGCCACATCGCCGGACCGGTTCAGGGTCACGTCAACGCGGCCGTCCTCTGGTGTGAAGCGCAAGGCGTTATAGAGCAAGTTCAGCACCACCTGGGCGACGCGGTCCCGGTCCCCGCTCAGGCGCAGGGGCTCGGACACCCCTGTGGCGGCCACGTGAACGCCGCTCTGGCGGGCGGTGGGTTCGACGGAAGCTATGCAGGAGCGAATCAATGCCGCCAGGTCGAAGGGCTCGGGCCTCACTGTAAGCTGGCCGGCCTCCAGCTTCGCGAACTCCAACAGGTCGTCCACCAGCCGTGCCAGCCGGTGGCTCTCTTCCGCCACAATGGACAGGTGGCGCCGCCTGGCCTCCGGGCTGCCGGAGACGTCGTCGGACAGGGCGGCCACGAAGCCCTGAATGGACGTAATTGGAGTGCGGAGTTCGTGTGATACCGCCGCCACGAACTCCCGCCTCAGGTTCTCCTGCCTGCGAATCTCGGCGACGGACTCTTCCACCCGGGCGGCCATGTGGTTGAACTGGGCGGCCAGGTCCTGAACCTCCTGGGGCCCTTCGGGGACCAGGCGCTGGGCGTAGTCGCCCTGGGCAATCCGGGCTGCCGCCGTCTCCATGCGACGCAGCGGGCGGGCTACGGACCGCGCCACCTGGGCGGCGGCCAGAAACACAACAATACCCGCCAGCAGGCCCACCAGCAGCATGGGGCGCAGCACGCGCCGCGCCGCCTGCTGCGCCAGAGTGACCGGCTTGACCATCACCAGGGCGCCAAGCAAGGCGCCCTGCTCCCCCGCCGGAGCGCTGCGGACGACCGGCACTGCTACGGCCACGCTGGGTTCGGCGAAGTCCCGAAGGGTGCCGCTCTGGATCTGGCGCGTCTGGAGCGCCTTTTGCACCAGGGGGACCGGCAGGCGCTGCCCCACACGTGCTGCCTGCGTGCGGTTGGCGTACAGGACCACCCCGTCCGTGCTGAGCAGAAGGAAGGGCGTGTCTGAGGCGTCGCCCACCAGTTCAACGACCTGGGAGTTCCGGATGCGGTCGGCCTGCCAGTCCACCAGGCGGGCGCGGGCAAACTGCGCGGCCAGCACCCGACCCGTCCTGGTCAGTTCATCCTGGGCGTTGCGAATGGCCGCGCTGCGCAGCGTGACAACGAAGCCAACAAAAACCGCCATCAGCGTCACCAGAATGACGGCCCCGTAGGTACCGGTAAGGCGCCCCTGTAGGGTTTTAGTCACGGCCGGTCACCCCTCCCTCGCCGCGGAGGCTATGCCCGGTCATGTTCTGCTCCCGCCTCAAACTTGTATCCCACGCCCCAGACCGTCCTCAGGTAGCGGGGCTGATCGGGCGTGGGCTCCATCTTCTTTCTCAGGCGCTGGACGTGGACGTCCACAGTGCGCAGGTCGCCGAGGAAATCGTACTCCCAGACCTGCTGCAGAAGCTGCTCGCGTGTGAAGACCCGCCCCGGGTGGCTGGCCAGCGTCCAGAGCAGTTCGAACTCCTTGGGAGGGCACAGCACCGGTTGCCCGTGGACCGTCAGGCTTCTGGCGCCGTAATCCAGGCAGAAGTCCGGGAACTCGAGGCGCGGCGACTCCTCTGAGGCAGGCCTTGCCCGCCGCAGTACGGCCCGCACCCGGGCGACCAGCTCACGGGGATGGAAGGGTTTGGTCAGGTAGTCGTCCGCGCCCATCTCCAGGCCCAGGATGCGGTCCACAGGGTCGTCCTTGGCCGTCAGCATGATGATGGGTAGGCTCAGCGTCTTGCGTATTTCCCGGCAGACCTCCCAGCCGTCCCTGACCGGCAGCATCAGGTCCAGGATGACCATCTCCGGCTGGGTCTCCCGCACGGACTGCAGGGCGGCCTCGCCGTCACCGGCTTCGATGACGCGGAAGCCCTCCTTCTCCAGGTACAGGCGAACCAGTTCGCGGATGTGCGATTCGTCGTCGACGACCAGCACCGGGCCCTGCGGCATGCCTGTCCACCTCCAAGTCTGCTCCCAGCTTAGCGCAGCCCCGTTTTCCCCGCAACGGGCGGCGGCCGCGGCGACATGGCGGAGGCCCAACCCCGGCGGGGTCGGGCCTCAAATCGTCCGGCCTTGCGGCCTGTTGCCTAACTATTGGAGATGCTCGGGACTACGGTGGGCTGACTGCCCTGCAGGTCTTCGATGAGGTTGTCCAGGATGGCGCTGACCTTCCGCAAGGCTTCGATCTTCACCTGGCGGTTGGCGATGATCTGCCGCGCCAGAGTGGTGGCCCGCAGCGCGTCGCGGTTCTGAACAGCGTCCTTCAGTTCGGCCCAGAGGGCCTTGTTCGCCTCGGTCTTTTCGCGGACCACCTGCAGGTGTGCCCTCACCTGCGCCCGCTCTCCCTGGATCCGGAGGAGGGCCTGCCGGTCTTTGTTCTGGCGAGCCTCGGCCACCAGCGGCTTGATTTCCTCGACCTTGACCTTGATTTCCGCGCGAAGCTGTTCCAGGACGCTCCGCTGGCTCAGAAGCTGATCGCGCTCGGCCTGCAAGGCCGTCCTGAACGCATCCGCCGCCTGGCGGCGGCCCTCGCGGTCCGCCTGGTCCGGGGTCTGGGGGGACGCTGCCCGGGGTTCGTCGACCATGGGGGCCGGCGTGTCGTCGGCCAGGGCGATGGCGGCGGTGCCGAGGACCATCGCGGAAACCAGAATGCCGGCGGCGATGTTCTTCAGGGTCTTCATGTCATGACCTCCCGTTGGGGTGATTGGGTCCGGTTGCCCGGCCCACTTTCACAATACCCGGGAGGTATAGCCAATCCTTTGCCAGGATGTTAACGAAGTGTGAACGCGGGGTTGCGCGTCCACCATAAAAAACGCAGCCGGCGCGGCTGCGTTTCGGGCGGGCGGAGGCAAAACGTAACCGTCCGGGGCTAGAAGTCCTGCACGAACTCCGGCAGGTCGGTCTGCAGCCGCCTGACAATGTTCTTGGCGGTGGGCGTCGCCGCCAGGCCGCCCTGGGCGGTCTCGCGCAGGGACTCGTGCATGGTGCGGCCAATCTGGCCCATGGCCACGATGATCTCGTCCACGGGGATGACGCTCTCCACTCCGGCCAGGGCCAGGTCGATGGCCAGCATGGCCTGCGCGGCAGCGGCGGCGTTGCGCTTGACGCAGGGGACTTCCACCAGGCCGGCCACCGGGTCGCAGACCAGTCCCAGCATGTTCTTCAGCACAATGGCGGCGGCGTGGGCGGACTGGCGCGGCGTACCTCCCGCCAGCTGAACACCGGCGGCGGCAGCCATGGCGGCGGCCGAGCCGGTCTCCGCCTGACACCCGCCGGCGGCGCCGGAAATGGAGGCGTTCTCCATGATGACCATGCCTATGGCGGCAGAGGTGAACAAGGCCATCACCAGGTCGTCATCGTTGGCGCCGACCTCTTCGGCCACGGTTAACAGCACGCCGGGGAGGGTGCCGCTGGCCCCGGCCGTGGGCGCGGCCACAATGCGCCCCATGCAGGCGTTGACCTCATTGACGGCCATGGCGCGCATGGCGGCGCGCAGGAAGGGACCGCCCGAAACCAGTCGGCCACCGCCGGCCAGCGTTCCGCCCTGCAGGGCGTTGCGGACCTTGGCTGCATTTCCGCCCACCAGGCCGCTGCGCGAGTTCTCCGGCTGGTTCAGGCCGCGTTCCACGGACTCGCGCATGACCGCAAGGTTGTCCCGCATGCGCTGTACAAGTACCTCGCGGGTCTCACCGTAGGTCCCCATCTGGTACTCCAGGATGACCTCCGCCAGAGTCCTGCCGCTGGCCTCGGCCATCTCCACCAGTTCCCGGACCGAACTGAAGTCTTGCATCTGCGCCGCCTCCTTCTTGCGGACTACCGAACCGGAGGAACGGCCAGCACGGACTCCACGTGGGGCAGGGTCCGAACGGCCTGCAGTAGGTCAGGGGTGATGACGTGGTCCGTCTCGATGACGGTCATGGCGGTCTGCCCCCGAGCCTTGCGGGATGTCCTCATATTGGCGATGTTGACGTGGTCCTCCGCCAGGCGTGAGGTGATGCGGGAAAGCATGCCCGGCTCATCGGCGTGGCTGATGACCAGCGTATGATAGTTTCCGTAGATTTCAACTTCAAACCCGTCGATGTTGGTGATGACCACGTTGCCGCCGCCCAGCGAAGAGCCGACCACCGCGGTGCGCGAGCCGTCCCCGCAGGTGACCTCCAGGCGGGCGGTGTTGGGGTGCACGTTGCCCAGGTCCGATCTCTCGATGGAGACGCTAAGGCCGGCCTCCCTGGCCAGGTCCAGCGAGCGGCGGAGCCGGTCGTCGCCCGGCTGGAGCCCCAGAAGGCCCGCCACCAGGGCCAGGTGGGTGCCGTGTCCGCGGCCCGTCTCGGCAAAGGAGCCGTGGAGAATGATGCGGGCGGAGCGGGGGCCGGACGGGCAAATGGCCCGGGTCATGCGGCCGATGCGCGCCGCGCCGGCCGTGTGGGAACTGGAGGGCCCAATCATGATGGGACCAATGATGCCGAAGACATCCGTTCTTGGCACGGTTTCTCCCTCCCGGGGCTCTTGGCCTCTATGGCGCTGAAAAACCGCGCCATTTCAAGGAAATTGAGACGTGTTGCCGGTAAACCCAGACATAGTATAGCATAGAGACAAAAGTCCGAGAGCAAAGGGCGGAAGGCCATGGAGCAGACCCAGTCTCAGTTAGGCAGACACCTGGACGAACTGCGGGTGGGCGACCGGGCGGACTACACACGCCTGCTGGAGGAGCAGCATGTCCTGCTCTACATGGGCGTGAGCGGTGATCTGAACCCGCTCTATCTGGACCGGCACTACGCCGGGCGGACCCGGTACGAGCGCCCCATCGCCCCGGCCAACCTGGTGGCGGGGTTTGTGGCGGGTGCGGTCAGCCAGGCCCTGCCGGGGCGCGGCAGCATCACCCTGTCCCATAGCTACCGCATGGTGACGCCGGCCCGGGTGGGGGACCAGTTGACCGCGCACCTGGAGGTTCGCGCGCTACGCAAGCGTGAGAACGAGGCGGTGATCGGCAGCCGCGTCACCAACCAGGGCGGGGACGTCATTCTGGAAGGCGAACTGGTGGTACAGCCGCCGCCGCGGCTTACCCCCATTTTGAATCATATGTACGATAACTTCTAGGAGCGGCGCAATTCAGGGCGAGTTGCAGGATTTCCTGCGCTCACCTTTGAATTCTCCCGTGGCAAGTGGCCGGGCCAACCGGCGGGCAGGTCGGGCGGGGCGTCCGGCCCATCCCGCGTGGCATCCTCACGCATGGGGGAGCCCGTTATCAGGCCGTTAACCAAGAGGAGGGAACCGGACATGCAGCAGACCGCCGTACGTGAGGTCAAAGCGGAAGACATCACTCGAGAGGTGGCGCGGCTCTGCCAGGAGGCCAACTACTTCCTGGACGAGGACGTGACGGGCGCGTTCACCAGGGCCCTCACCCTGGAGGAGTCGCCGGTAGGGCGCGACGTCCTGGAGCAGATTGTGGAGAACGCCCGGATTGCCGCCAGCGAGCAGGTGCCCATGTGCCAGGACACCGGCTACGCGGTGGTGTTCGTGGAGGTGGGGCAGGACGCACACATTGTGGGCGGAGACCTGACCGAGGCCATCAACAAGGGCGTGGAGATCGGCTACCGTGAAGGCTACCTGCGCAAGTCGATCGTCAATGACCCTTTTGAGCGCAGAAACACCGGCACCAACACGCCGGCCTTCATTCACACCAGCATCGTCCCCGGCGATCGGGTGAAGATCATCATGGCCGCCAAGGGCGGCGGGTCGGAGAACACCAGCCAGCTCAAGATGCTGAAGCCCAGCGACGGCGTGGAGGGCGTCAAGCAGTTCGTGCTCAAGGCCGTGGCCGAGGCCGGCCCCAGTGCCTGCCCTCCCATGGTGGTGGGCGTTGGCGTTGGCGGCAACTTCGAAATCTCCGCCCTGCTGGCCAAGCGGGCGGCCCTGCGGCCCATCGGCACTCGGAATCCCAATCCCTTCGTGGCCAGGCTCGAAGAGGAGCTGCTGGCTGAGGTCAACAAGCTGGGCGTGGGCCCACAGGGGCTGGGCGGCAGCACCACGGCCCTGGGGCTGAATATCGAGACCTTCGCAACGCACATTGTGGCTTTGCCCGTGGCCGTAAACATCCAGTGCCACGCAAGCCGGCATAAGGCGGTGACGCTGTAATGGCAACCAAACACATCACCACGCCGCTCACCGAGGAGAAGGTCGCGGACCTGCGGGCGGGCGATTCCGTGCTGATCACCGGGCGCATTCTGGTGGGCCGCGACCAGGTCCACAAGCGGCTGTACGAGTTGCTCCAGGAGGGCAAGGATCTGCCCGTGGATCTGACCAACGAGATCATCTACTACTGCGGACCCAGTCCGGCCAAGCCGGGACAGGCCATCGGCTCCGCCGGCCCCACCACGGCCGGCCGCATGGACAAATACACCCCTGCGCTGTTGGCCAAGGGGCTGCGCGGCATGATCGGCAAGGGCTATCGCTCCCAGGCCGTCAAGGACGCCCTGGTGGAGTTCAAGGGCGTGTTCCTGGCGTCCGTGGGCGGCGCCGGGGCACTGCTGTCCAAGCGGATCAAGGAGTCACGCATCCTGGCCTATGAGGACCTGGGCCCGGAGGCCCTGCGAGAGTTCATCGTTGAGGATTTCCCCACCATCGTCATTCATGACATGTACGGCGGCGACCAGTACGCCGAAGGGCAGAAGCTCTACAGGCGGGCCTGACGCGACTTCCCACAGCCGGCTGCGGATCGGTCGCTGCGGGGTGACGGACATGAGGCATGCAGGTTGGAGATCGGCGGCAGGCTAAGCCCTGCCGTCCTTCGTTTCTGAACTAGCACCAGGTATTAGGAGCAGCAGGAAGGATTCGGGATTTTCCCCGCCGAAGTGTGGGGTTGGGAGCCAGGGCACATGCCCCAATCGGTCGGCCGAGAGCCGTAGGAGAGGGTAGATCGTGGCTATCAGCGAGAAGGAACTGATCAACCAGGAAGCCCTGCAGATGCACCGGCGCAACCACGGCAAGCTGTCCGTGGTCAGCAAGGTCCAGGTTCGCGACTTGACGGACCTGTCCCGAGCCTACTCGCCCGGTGTCGCCGAGCCCTGCCGCCGGATCCATGACAATCCCGAAGACGTCTACACCTACACCATCAAGGGTAATCTGGTGGCCGTCGTGTCAGACGGCACCGCCGTGCTGGGGCTGGGCGACATTGGTCCGGAGGCCGCCATGCCGGTGATGGAGGGCAAGGCCCTGTTGTTCAAGAGTTTCGGCGGCGTGGACGCATTCCCGGTCTGCGTGGCCACGAAGGATCCGGAAGAGATCATCAAATTGGTCAAGTTTCTGGAGCCGACCTTCGGCGGGGTTAACCTGGAGGACATCTCCGCCCCGCGGTGCTTTGAGATTGAGCGCCGCCTCAAGGCGGAAACCAACATCCCCATCTTCCACGACGACCAGCACGGTACCGCCATTGTCACCGCCGCGGGCCTCATCAACGCCGCCAAGGTGGTGGGCAAGCGGCCGGAGGACATGGCGGTGGTGGTCAACGGCGCCGGGGCGTCGGGCATGGCCGTCTCCAAGCTGCTGATGAAGCTGGGCGTCCGAGACCTTACCCTGTGCGACACCAAGGGGGCCATCTACGAGGGGCGCCCCGAGGGCATGAACCCCTATAAGGAAGAGATCGCCCGGGTGACCAACCGCTCTCTGACCCGGGGCGGCCTGGCTGACGTCATCAAGGGTGCCGACGTGTTCGTTGGCCTGTCCCAGGCCAACCAGGTCACGCCGGAGATGGTTCAGTCCATGGCCAGGGACCCCATCATCTTTGCCATGGCCAATCCCACGCCCGAGATTATGCCGGAGGACGCGCTGGCCGCCGGTGCCAGGGTCGTGGGGACCGGCCGCTCCGATTACCCCAACCAGGTCAACAACGTGCTGGCCTTCCCCGGCGTGTTCCGCGGCGCCCTGGACACCCGGGCCAGCGACATCAACGAGGAGATGAAGGTGGCGGCGGCCCACGCCATTGCCTCGCTGGTGGCGCCCTCTGAGCTGGCGCCAGACTACGTCATTCCCCAGACGTTTGACCGCCGCGTGGCGCCGGCCGTCGCCGCCGCCGTGGCGCAGGCGGCCATTGACACCGGCGTGGCCCGGATGCCCGTCCCGCCGGAAGAGGTGGCGGAGCACTGCCGGCGGCTGGTCGAGCAGGTGATGCGGTAGAGGCGGGAGTCTCCGTCTCGGCACGGTGCCGTCTCGTCGGCAACGTATGGCGACGCCTCGTTCCCTCGCGGAACGAGGCGTCGCTTTTTTATGTCACAGCAGCCTTCCGAACCATATTCTGTACCGCAGTTCTCGGCGACGGAAGGGGGAGGACGATTGGCCGTCATCAAGGCGAGGGAATCCGACATTCGTCTCCTGGCGCAGTTGATGCGGGCGGAGGCCGAGGGGGAGGGGCACCACGGCATGCTCATGGTGGGCGACGTCGGGGTCAACCGTGTCTACTCGAACTGCCTGGACTTCCAGGGCATCCGGACGATTCCCGACATGGTCTACCAGTCGCCGGGCGGCTTCGAGTCAGTCCACTTCTCCTACTTCTACCAGCGGCCCCGAGACGTGGATGTCCGGCTGGCACGGCGGGCGGTCAACGGGGAACGCCACGACCCGGCCCGCAACGCCCTCTGGTTCTTCCGCCCGGACGGCGACTGTCCGCCGACGTGGTACAACCAGCCCAACACGGGTCGCTACAAGCAGCACTGTTTCTTCGCCCCAGATCCCAGCGCCTGCCCGAGGGTCTACAACTTCTAGGTCCAGCGGATCCCGCCCAGAGAGGATGAGGAGGAACAGTACGCATGGTCGGTATCAATTCGCTCTATCCGGCCAGAATGCCGGTCCCGATGGGCTACCCCGGGGCCTACGGCATGTACCCGCAACCGCTAGCGCGGCCCTACGGCGGTATCGGTTTCGGGGCTTCCGAGAAGCCACCCACGCCGCCCGCCCAACCCACGGCCGCCAGGCCTTACGGCATGGAAGAATCGTATATCGAGAACATCCTGCGCATGAACCTGGGCAAGATCGGCACGTTCTACATGACCTACGAGGGCAATCCGGAATGGACGGCCAGGATCTTCAAGGGCAGGGTGGAGGCGGCCGGCCGAGACCATATCATCATCAGCGACCCGGACACCGGGCGGCGCTTCCTGCTGCTGATGGTTAACCTCGATTACGTCACGTTTGATGAGCCACTGAACTACGCCTATCCCTATGCCTCGGAGCCACGGCAGCGGTTCCGCTGACGGCCGACCCATCCCCCCGACCTCCGCCGGGGGGATTTCCGTTCCCGGGCCGGCGTACATCTTCTTTCCGGCAGGATAGGCGCACCGCTC
>JBLNCQ010000018.1:0-39593 GCA_050260815.1 Bacillota bacterium | reverse complement strand
AGGGGAAGTGGATGTTGGAGGCGGCGCGCAGAAACCCGCCTATGCCGGGGCCAAAGATCATGCCCAGGCCCATGGCCGCCCCCAGAACGCCCATCCGTCCGGCGCGCTGCTCGGGCCGCGTGATGTCGGCCACCACCGCCATGGCCGTGGGCAGCGTGGCGGAGGAGAGGATGCCGGCCAGGGTGCGGGCGATGAAGAGCATGGCCACACTCTGGGCCAGGCCGTTGAGGACGAAGGAGAGGGCGTAGCCGGTGAGGCCGATCATGATGACCGGCTTGCGGCCGATGCGGTCGGACAGGTGGCCCCAGAAGGGCGAGAAGAAGAACTGCATGGCGGAGTAGCTGGCCACAATGATGCCCCACCAGCGCTCGCCGCCCAGGTCCTTAGCGTAGTAGGGCATGATGGGGATGATGATGCCGAAGCCCATCATCGCCAGGAACAGAACGCCAAAGAGGATGGGCATGGTTGCTCGCTCTCGGTTCAAGCCGGACCCCCCGGGAATGCGCCGTGTTCCCCGCTGCAGTTGCGGGTCGAGCCCATGCTAGCATGCCCACCGGAGCAGGTCAATGAATTGGGATACAAAGAGATAAAAAAACCCCCTGAAGGGGGAGGGCAGCCTTATCGCTTCCGTATCAGGGGCAGCACCTCGCTGAGGACGCGCTCCGCCGTCCGCCGGTTGTAGTCGCTCAGGCTGGCGTAGCGGGCGGGAGATGCCCCGGGCAGGGGGTCGTCGTCGAACCGGCGGGGCAGCGGCACGGGCGCCTGCGGCAACCAGAGGTCCAGCCACTGGGACGGCACCTGATTCGGCAGGGACCGGCCGGCCATCTCGGCCCAGAGCGCTGCCCAGGCCCGCGGCACCACCTGCCAGATCTCGTATCCGCCGCCCCCCACCGCCACCCAGCGCCCCTGGCACAGCTGGTGGGCCAGCTGGTGCACCCGCCGGGGCACCTCGCGGTAGAAGCGGAGCGAGGCCGACAGGTGCGTGAGCGGGTCCAGCGCGTGCCCGTCGCAGCCGTTCTGGCTGATGATGATATCCGGACGGAAGGCCTCGGCCACCGCCGGCAGCGTCAGGTCCAGCACCTCCAGCCAGGAGGCGTCATCGGTGAAGGGTTCCAACGGGACGTTGACGGAGTAGCCCAGGCCGGGTCCGTCGCCCCGCTCCTCAATGCGGCCGGTTCCGGGGTAAAGGAAGCGCCCGGACTCGTGGTAAGAGAGCGTCAGGACCTGGGGGTCACCGTAGAAAAGCCACTGCACGCCGTCACCGTGATGGGCGTCCGTGTCCACATACAGGACGCGGGCCCCATAGCGGCGGCGCACCCAGGAAATGGCCACGGCGATGTCGTTGTAGATGCAGAATCCGGCCGCCCTGTCCCTCTGGGCGTGGTGCAGGCCGCCGCCCAGGTTCAGGGCGTGGTCCGCACGCCCCTCCATCACCAGTTCGGCGGCGGTGAGGGTGGCGCCCGCCCACCAGGAGGCCGCCTCGTGCATGCCGGGAAAGAGAGGATTGTCCTCCGTGCCCAGGCCCCAGGTCACCGGGTCGTTCGGGTCCGGCTCCTCAAACCCCCAGGTGTCATGCATGCCTCCGGACATTCGCCGAAAGCGTGACGCGTCGGCAGGCGGCACCTCGCCGCCGCGGGAGAAGCGCTCCACGGCGTCCACGTAGGCCGGATCATGGACCAGGCACAGTTCCTCCCGGGTGGCCTGGCGCGCCGGCCGTTCCTCCTGCGGCGGCAGGAGGCCGCAGGCCCGGATCAGCTCATCCGTGAGCCGAAGACGCAGGGGGTTAAACGGGTGGTCCGGGGCCAGCTGGTAGTCCAGGAAGGCCGGCGTCCAGACATAGGCGGACCTGCAGCCGCCCTGCTGCTGACCGCCCTTCATGCCAGCTTGGGCCCGGACGGCCAGAGGACGCGGTAGCCCGCTTCCTCCAGATGCTTCACCACATGCCGGGGGTCGATGGTCTGCACCCGCAGGACCAGCACCCGCGTGTGCTCCCGCCTGCCGGGCACAATGAGCACGCTGGAGATGTTCACCTGGTGCTGGCCGATGAGGCGCGTCACCTCACCCAGGTGGCCGGGGCGGTCCGGAACCTCCACCTCCAGGTGGGAGCCGGGGCTGCTCACGCCCAGGAGCGTGACAATGGCCCGCAGCACGTCCGTTTCTGTGACGATGCCCACCAGCCCCTGACCGGAAACGACGGGCAGGCAGCCGATGTGGTGCTCATACAGCAGGCGCGCCGCCTCCTCCACCGGGTCGTGGGGGTGGACGGTGACCACGTCGGTTCGCATGATATCCGCCACGCGGGTTCTGGCCAGGGCGGAGAAGTCGGTGGCCCCGGCGGACAGGACAGAGGGGCAGGCGTCACGCAGATCGCGGTCGGACACAATGCCCACCAGGCGCGCCTTCTCCGGCGCGGGAGGCAGCGAGCGAAAGTCATGCTCCCGCGTGCCGTTGGGGATGCCCAGGCTCTCCACCACCGGCACGTGGCGGATGCGGCGGAACCGGGCCAGGTTCAGGGCCTCCAGCACGCTGTACTCCGGCTCCACCGCCCGCACCGGGCGGCTCATGATGTCTTCCACCAGCACGGCTCCCGCCTCCTAGGCGAAGAAGGATCGGCCCTTGTAGCGCAACTTCTCAAAGGCCAGCAGCAGGTCCGCCGTCACCCGCCTGCCGGTGCGGACCATCAGCATGTTGCAGGGGTGGCTGGCGATGTCCGGCTCGTCTGTGTCCCGCCGCTCAAACCCCACGCGCGCAAAGAAGTGCTCCAGCATGTCCCGGTAGTGCCACAGCGACAGGCCGGTGGACTGCAGGTCCCAGTGCCAGTAATACTCGGTGGACACCACAATGAAGTCTTCAAACCAGTCGTCCTGAAAGGACACGTCCAGGAGGGCCTTGCCAACGCCCCCAGACCGCCAGGAGGGGCTCACCTCTATGGCGCCGAGCTCCAGGATGCCCTGGATCTGCCCCTCGCCCCAGCGCTCAAAGGTGTCCGGCGGGTGGAAGGTCACGTAACCCACCAGCAGGTCGTCATGGCGGGCCACGGTGACGCGTCCCTGGGGAAGCCGGGCGATCTCCAGCAGGGCGTTCTTCTGCTTCTCGGCCGGCCGGAACGCGCGCAGGCCCCGGTCCGGGGCAAGCTGCTCCAGGGATGATGCCGCATAGGGACCCTCAACAAGGACCGTTCCCCCAGGGGTCTCCAGGGTTTGACGGAGCGGGGTATGTGGCTGTGGCATGACGTCTCAGCCCTCTCTTCCTGGCCCAGGGTGGCCCGCAGGGCAATTCGCCCCGCGTGCGGCCAGTTCCTCCCAATTTCCCCCGTTTTGGGGCGTGACGCGGATGCTCCCAGGGCATGCTATGCACGGGGAGCCGGCAGGCAGGCCGGCCCCAACATGCCGGGGGGGGGCGATGGGATTGGCGGCGAAGGTGGTGGGTCTGGCTCTGGGGGGCGGCGGTCTTCGCGGCCTGGCGCACGTCGGCGTCATCCAGGTCCTGTCGGAGGCCGGGCTGGAGGCGGACCTGGTGGCGGGGACCAGCATGGGCAGCCTGGTGGCGGCCTTCTACGCCCTGGGCTGGAGCCCGGAGACCATGGAAGAACTGTCGGTCCGCCTGCGGCGCGAGGACTTTTACGACCCAGCCCTGAAGTGGCGCGACCTGGTGCCGCTGGCGGTGAAGCTGGTCGCGTCCTTCTACGGGTGGTCGCGCGGCCAGACCAAGTCTCCGGCCGGCCTGCTCCGGGGAGACAAGCTGGAGACCATGGTCAGGCGGATCACGGGCGATGCCCGCTGGCGGGACCTGCAGCGGCCCCTGGCCATCATGGCCACAGACATTCTGTCAGCATGTCCGGTTGTCTTTGCCCCCGACGCTTTTGGGCCGGCCATCGCCGGCAGCCTGCCGGGCGCCGCGGTCATTGGCGGCGCCACGCTGGCGGAGGCCTGCCGCTGCAGCACTGCCGTGCCCGGGGTCTTTGCCCCCCGCCGGCTGGAGGGCAGGCTGCTGGTGGACGGAGGTGTCAGCGACAATGTGCCGGTGGCCGTGCTCAGGGCCATGGGCGCCGACCTGGTGGTTGCCGTGGACGTGGCCAAGCCGCCGCGGCGCGAGGCGGACGCTCTGTGGGAGGTTGTGGCCGCGTCCTTCGAGGTGGTGTCGCAGGCGCGGGTGCGTGAGCAGCTAAGCCGCCACGCGGATGTGGTCATACGCCCCGTGGTTCCCGCCTTCAGCCTCCTGGACACGGGCCATGCCGCCGAGTCCATTGAGGCCGGACGGGCGGCGGCCAGGAGCGCCCTGCCTGACATTCTGCGGCAGCTGGACCGGCCGCAGCCGGACCGGGGCTTCACCGCCGCCCCGGCGGCGATACCCCCGCCGGCCTGAGGTACCCGTGAACAAAGGAGGCAGTCACCTGCCTCCTTTGTTCATGGGCGTCAGTGCAGCCGCTGCTGGGCTGACTGCATCTTCTGCTGCTGCTGTTGCTGCTGCTGGTTCAGCTGGTTGTTGGAGTTGAGGTAGCTGAGGCGCGAGTTGAGCATCTGGATGTGGCGGTCCATGTCTGCCTTCATTTCCTTGAACATGGCCTTGGCCGACTGATCCTGGGTCGACTGCTCAAACATGGCGTAGCTGCCCTTGGCGGCCTCCGCCGAGGCAATGGCTTTCTGGAAGCCGGATTGAACGGTCACGCTGGTTCCCACCTCCTCTCGTGTGTGGATCCCTGGCCGGGCGGCCAGGAAAGGGAACCCAGGGCCTAAGCCTTGGGGTTGAAAACGAGGGATGTGAGGAAGCCGATCACAATGGCCGCCGTAATGCCGGCGCTGGTCAGTTCGAACATCCCTGTCAGGACGCCCACCACCCCGTCCTGGGAGGCCTCCATGATGGCCCCCTTGGCCAGTGAGTTGCCAAAGCTGGAGATGGGCATGGTGGCGCCGGCGCCGGCAAACCGGATCAGCGGTTCGTATAGTCCCAGCCCCGCCAGAATGCCGCCCGCGACGACGAAGCCCGTCAGCACGTGGCCGGGGGAGAGGTTGGTGAGGTCGAAGAGGAGCTGGCCCACCAGGGCGAAAAGCCCGCCGACAACGAAGGCCGCCAGGTACATCGTCATGGTCACACCTCCAGGCTGACTGCGTGGCAGATGGTGGGGATGTACTCCCCCTGCTGAAAGGAACAGGGGCTGTGCAGGGCGCCGGTGGCGGCCACCAGCACGCGCTTGAAGCGGCCGTCCCGCAGGTCCTTGAGAATGGAGGCAAACGTCACCGCCGCCGAACACCCCGCCCCGCTCGCCCCGGCCCCGACTTGCTGGTCCTGGCCGTAGAGCATCAGGCCGCAGTCGTCCAGGACCGGCTCCAGGTCAATGCCGCCTTCCGTCCGCCCCAGTTCAACCAGCAGCCGGTGGCCGTAGAGCGCCAGATCGCCGGTGGCGATCAGGTCATAGTCCTGGGGCCGGCGGCCCGTATCCTGAAGGTGGGTCATGATGGTGGCGGCAGCCGCCGGGGCCATGGCCGCTCCCACATTGTACGGGTCCTTGATACCGCGGTCCACTACCTTGCCCAGAGTAGCCGTGGTGACGCGCGGCCCCTCGCCGTTTCGGGCGAGGATGGCGGCGCCGGCGGCGGTGGCCGTGCGCTGAGCATGGGGCTTGCGCTGGAACCCATATTCGTTGGGATACCGGTACTGGCGCTCCGCCGTCCGGTTGTGGCTGGCCGTAGCCACCAGAACGTAGTTGGCAAACCCGCCGTCCAGCAGCATGGCGCCCAGGCTGAGCCCCTCCGTGGAGGTGGCACAGGCCCCATAGATCCCCAGCACCGGCACGCCCAAGGCCAACGCGCTGAAACTGCTGGTGATGATCTGGTTCAGCAGGTCTCCCGAAAGCAGGTAGTCCATGTCCTGGGGAGTCAGCCCCGCTTTGTTGAGCGCGGTATAGGCGGCGTTCTGCACCATCATCTGCTCGGCCCGCTCAAAGCTCTTCTGGCCGAGCAGTTCGTCTTTCTCCACATGGTCGAAGAGGTGGCCCAGGGGCCCCTTGCCCTCCACAGGGCCCACCACCGTGCCGGTGGCGATGATGGCGGGGGGGTTCTGGAACTGGACCGTCTGCTTGCCCAGGCGCTTGGCTGCCGCAGATGTGCCAAGGGCCACACCCGCCGCCATCACCTGATCAGGGCCTTCACCAGGCCCACAACGAAGGCGGTCACTACGCCGTAGACGATGACAGAGCCCGCCAGGGTGAACATCTTTCCGCCCACGCCGTAGATGAAGCCCTCGCGCTTGAACTCCAGGGCCTCGGAGACGATGGAGTTGGCGAAGCCGGTGACGGGGACCGCCAGGCCGGCTCCAGCAATCTTGGCCAGCCCGTCGAAGAGGCCCAGTCCGGTGAGAAGGGCACCAATGAGGATCATGGTGGCCACCGCCGGGTTGCCGGCCTTGTCCGGGGGCATGTGCAGCAGCCGGGCGTAGAGGTTGGTGAAGAACTGCCCTACCACGGACACCAGCCCGCCGGCAATGAAGGCCGCCACCGCGTGACGAAGGACGGGCGGCTTCGGAGTATGCTTCTTGGCCAGAGCCTGATAGCGCTTCTGCTCCGGCGACACTTGCTTGGCACTCATGGGCATCCCTCCGCTGGTCTAGCTTGCCTACCGCAAGACTCGGTTTATGCCAGGAAAGCATTTGCGTTCCTGGCAGCACCGGCGGCCGCAGCCAGCGGCCGCCGCCGGCGGCGAGGAATAGCTGTGCGGGCGCTCGAACACACTGGATGCGTCAGGGGGGATGCCATGTTTCGCCTGGAGGTGCCGTTCAGCACCGCCCTGCTCCAGACGTTCATCGCCTTCGCTGCCGTGCTGGTTCTGACCAAGATTGTGGGCAAGGAACAGGTGGGCCAGCTTACCCTCTACGACTACGTCAACGGCATTACCATAGGCTCCATAGCCGCCACCGTGGCCACCGACGACCCTGGCAAGGTGGGTACGCACCTGCTGGACCTGGTGGTGTTTGCGGGCCTCACCTTCCTACTCAGCTACGGGGCTCTGAAGAGCCGCTACTTCCGCCGCATGGTGGAAGGAACGCCCACCCTGGTGGTCTGGAACGGCAAGGTGTTGGAGCGAAATCTGGCCCGCAACCGGTACTCGGTGGACGAGCTCAAGGCGAAGCTCCGGTCCAAGGATGTCTTTAACCTTACCGACGTCCAGGCCGCCATCCTGGAGACCGGCGGCGAGGTCAATGTCCTGCTGAAACCGGAACAGCGGCCCGTGACGCGAAAAGACCTGCACGTGACGGTCACGCCTGAGACCCTGCCGCTGGACGTGGTGACGGAGGGGGCTGTTCACCACACCAACCTGAAGCGCCTGGGGCATGACCGGGCCTGGCTGGATGATCAGCTGGCGCGGAAAGGGATCAGCGACCTGCGAGACGTGGTCTACGCCGCCGTGGACTCCACGGGCCAGTTCTACGTGGACCGGAAGGACGATCACCTCAGCCGCATGTGGGATTCTGTGGACTGAGCGCGGCCGCACCCGCGGCCATGCGTCCCACTTGTCATAAGGCCTAAGTTCCCGGTAACAAGACAGAACACTCCTCCATAATGTGTAATGCGGCGCGGCATCCCACCGCGCCCAGTACGTAAGTTTCCGGGAAGGAGGGAATTCTGTGGCTGTTCGACACGCCTCGGTGACAGACGTTACCAGCAAGGCGGCGGTCCCCTCCAACTTGCTGAGCACGGTGCTTCTGGCCTCGCTCCTGGGGGGCACCACCGCCGGCTTCGGCACAAATACCCTGGCCGCGCTTCTGGCGCTGACCGGCGGGGCCAACTTGGCCGTTTCCATCCCGTTCAGCCCGTTTGGGTCCGTCCTTGGCCAGCCGGTGATCTCTGTGCTGCCCAACACCGCCGCCGCCTCCACCAGCGCGGCCCTTGCCGCCCTGCTGGGCGCACCGGCGCTGGCCCTGGCCAACCTGGCCGTGCCCAGCTCGTCCGGCCTGCTGAGCACCCTGGCCCTGTTCAGCCTGCTGGGAACCACACCGTCCTGCGCTTTCTGACCACACAATCCGATTCCCAGGCAGGGCTCCGGGCAACCCCCCGGAGCCCTGCCCCTTTGTGCATACCAGCGGGGGGCGTGGGAAGGCTAACCCGAGCGAGTCGCGCCGTTGGTTTCGCCCAACTGAGCGGGCGCGGCCTTAGGGGGGTGTCGGCTTGGGCAGAGACGGGAAGGAAGGCACCAGAGACAACAAACCACAAGGCTCTAGCCGGCAGCCGGCCGCAAAGCGGAGGCAGACGCTGTGGGAAACGCTGTCCGCTCTAGTCTCGCCCAGCACACTGGCTGTCGATGACCAGTTCTCGCTGTTGGAGGCAAGCCGGTCTCGACAGGAGCAGGAAAGTCGGGGGAAGGAGCAGGATCCGGCCCGTTCAGATGAAGGCGGGCAAGGGAACAAACAGTCGGGTGAAGAGGAACAGGAGGGACGGGAGGGCCGGTTTCTCAAGCCCCGGCGTGTAGGCGATACCGGCTGCGGCGGGTCGGACTCGGGCGGTGATGAGGAGTCCCAGAATGATCTGAATGCCTACCGCGTCAATGACCCCAACAGGCTCCCCGACCCCATCAATTCCAGCCTGGAGACCAACCTGAAGCGGCTCGAGGTCGTCTTTCGCCTACCCGACAACAAGGACATTGTCCTCCGGGAGTTCACGGTTTCGCTGGATCCTCCCGTGAAAGCGGCCGCCTACTTCATCGATGGCATGTCCGACAAGAACATCATTGACTTGGCCATTCTGCAGCCTCTGATGCTGCTCAGCGGCAAGCCGCCGGCGGAATCGGGCCAGTCGCCGGCCGGCGGCCAGGCAGACACGTTGGACCTGGCCTATCGCCGGCTTGTTCCCATCAACCAGGTGAGCAAGGCCAGGAAGCTCCCGGATCTGGTCAAGGGCGTCCTGACCGGCGCCACGGCCATCTTGCTGGACGGCTGCGACCAGGGGCTTGTTGTGGAGACCAAGGGCTGGGAGCATCGCAGCGTGGGCGAGCCCAAGCAGGAGCAGGTCATTCGCGGTCCGTCGGAGGCTTTCAGCGAAACCCTGCGGGCCAATACGGCCATGATTCGACGCCGGCTCAAGACCCCCAGCCTGATGACGGAATTCATTGAGGTGGGCCGTTTCTCCAACCAGCAGGTGGCCGTCATGTACCTGGACGGCATAGCGAACCCGGCGCTGCTGGCTGAGGTGCGCACCCGGCTGAAGGCGATTGACACCGACATTCTGGTGGACTCCGGCTCCTTGGAGCAGTTCATCGAGGACTCGCCCAACGCGTTATTCCCCAACATCCTCAGCACGGAGCGCCCCGACCGGGTGGCCTGTTTCCTGGCCGAAGGGCACGTAGCGCTGCTGCTGGAGAACAATCCCTTCGGTCTGGTGGTGCCGACAACCTTTACCGCCATGCTGCAGACGGCCGAAGATTACTATCTGCGCTGGCCGTACGGCACCTTTCTACGAATCCTGCGCGTGACTTCCTACTTTGTTGCCCTCGTCTTCCCGTCCCTGTACGTTGCCGCCACGGCCTATCACCACGAAACCATCCCCACCGACCTGGCCATGGCCATGGCGGCCGCCCGCGAGACGGTGCCCTTTCCCGTGATGGTGGAGGTGCTGCTGATGGCCTTTTCCTTCGAGCTGATTACCGAGGCGGCCACGCGGGTCCCCGGCCTTATCGGCCCCACCATCGGCATTGTGGGTGCTCTGGTGCTGGGGCAGGCCGCCGTTCAGGCCGGCATCATCTCCCCCATCCTGGTCATTGTCATAGCCATCACCGCCCTGGCGTCCTTCACCATCCCCAATTACAGCCTGTCAAACAGCGTGCGCATATTGCGGTATATCTACCTGCTGGCCGGCTCCGTTCTGGGCTTCTACGGGATTGCCCTGGTCTTCTATCTAGATGTGGCCCACCTGTCCGTCCAGCTCTCCTTCGGCGTGCCCATGCTCAACCCCGTGGCCCCCACCAAGAAAGGGGCGGGCGACGTGATTGTGCGCAGTCCGGTGTTCACTCAGGAACGGCGCCCCGCCTATCTGTATCCCCAAAAGCGGAAGCGCCAGCCGGAGCGCGTTCGTACCTGGTTTCGGCGGGGAGGAGACAGGCGTGGGTAGGGAACAGATCAGCACCACGGACGCCACCTACCTGATGTTTTCCGTCATCTCCGCCAAGATCTTCCTGAGCGTTCCCCGCTATCTGGTCCTGGACGGCGAGACAGCCGGATGGCTCTTTGTTCTGATGGCGGGGGCAACGGGTGCCCTGGGCTGGACCTTTGTGGTCCTGTTCATGCGCCGATTTCCGGGTCGCTCGATACTGCAGGCGGTGGAAGAGACCCTGGGCCCCTATCTGGCGATCCCCGCCAACCTGCTCTACACCTTCATCTTCCTGATCATTACGGCCGTGGTGATCCGCCAGTTGGGGGAAACGGTGATTAGCGCCATTCTCCCCACCACGCCCATCAGCGTCATTATCGGCACCCTCCTGGCGGTTGCCGTCTACACCTGCTATCTGGGAAAGGAAGCCGTCGCCCGCGTGGCCCGGTTCTTCATGCCTGTGATCGTGGCCCTCGTGTTGGCGATCCTTGTGCTTTCCCTTCCCTCGGGCGCACGGCCGAGCGAACTGCTGCCCCTATTCGGACCAGGGATCGGCACGCTGCTGATGCGCTCCATTTCTCGCAGCTCACTCTTCGTGGAGGTGCTGCTGCTCCCTCTGCTGGTACCTCACCTCAAAGAACCTGAGAAGATGGCGCGCATCGGCTATCAGGCCATCCTCTGGAGCACGCTGTTCTGGTTGGCGGTCACGGCGGTCTTCCTGATGCTCTTTCCTTACCCCGAGGCCGTCAAGAACCCGTTTCCCCTGCTGGCGCTGGCGCGGCTCATCAACATCGGCCGCTTTCTGCAGCGGGTGGAGTCCGTCTTCATCTTCGCCTGGATCTTTGCGGCGGCCGCCAAGATCTCGGCCACGCTGCTGGCATCCACACTCTCCTTCGCCGAGACCTTTCATCTCAAGGCCTACAGGCCCATGGTCTTCGCGTTCAGCGTCCTGGCCATGTCGCTGAGTTTTCTTCCTCCTAACATCATTGAGGCCATGCGGTGGGACCGCGAGATTATCCGCGTCTGGGGCGCCTTACCGGGCTTTGTCTTGCCCCTAGTCCTCTGGGGAATTGCAGCCGCGCGCGGCAAAGGAGGGCAGCAGCGTGCCGGGGAAAAGGATTAGGCAAGGGACTGTTCTGGTGCTGGTGCTTGCCCTGGCACTGTCCCTGACGGGCTGCTGGGACAGGGCCGAGGTCGAGGAACTGGGCTACGTGTTGGCTATCGGAATCGATTCCGCGCCCAAGGGCGACGCGTACTTCACGTTTTGGCTAGCCGTGCCGCGCAGGATGGCATCCAGAGGTGGCGGGGGTGGAGGTGGAGGTGGAGGCGAGTCCGTTCACGTGGCTACCGTGGAAGCAGCCAGCTTGGGGGCAGCCACGACCCTGATGAACACTTACGTGGCCCGCCGCGTGACGCTGGAGCATGCTAAAGCCTTCATTGTCAGCGAGGAACTTGCCCGGCGCGATGTCCTGAAGTTCCTGGCTGCCGCCACCCGCTTTCGCGAATTCCGGCAGAGCATTGTGGTGATGGTGACCCGGGGAACGGCTCGCGACTACCTGGACAAGAACAGGCCCTCCCTGGAGGAGAACCCGGCCCGCTGGATGGAGATGATGCTGGCCCACCAGGTCCTGAGCGCGGTAACGGTGAGGAGCACGGTCCAGCAGTTTCTCGCGGAGGAAGTGTCTGGCGCATCTCTGCCCGTGGCCGTACTCACAGGGCTCAGCCAGAGCGAACAGCAAAGCCCGCCCGGCGCGGGCCAGGGCGGCGCTCAGAGCGAAACGATGCCGCTCTTTACCGACTCGGCGTACCTGCCGGGGGAAGTGCCCCGGTTTGGGCTGAACCCGGCTGAAGTCATTGGCGCTGCCGTATTTCGCGGCGCCGAGATGGTGGCTGAACTCAATGGCGACGAGACGCGTTTATTGACCATGCTCCGCGGCGACCTCCGGCGAACCCACCTGGCACAGCCGGACCCGAAGTACCCGGGCTACTATGTGGGCCTGGACGTGCGGCAGTCCAGAAACCCTGCGGTTCGCGTTTCGTTTGACGGCGACAGGCCGGTGATCGACGTCAAACTTAACCTGGAGGGAGACATTACGGCCGTTCAAAGCTTCTGGGACTGGACGGATCCCGCCAGCGTACCGATCCTGGAACAGGCCGTCCAGACAGAGCTGAAAAAGCGAGCCCAGGCTTTGGTTGACCGCGCCCAGCGCGAGTTCCGTGGGGACCCTTTTGGCTTTGGCGACCGGGCACGCGGCCACTTCTGGACCTGGAAGGACTGGATGGACTACCGATGGAACAGTCGCTTTCCGGACGCCAGAATCAACGTTGATGTGAAGTTTCACGTCCGGCGCGTGGGATTGCAGCTCTCGCCGCCGGCTCCTCCGGCCGATGCGCCGCAGCCAGGCGGCAAGGGACAGGAGCAGGGGGCCGGCCAGCTATGATCACCACCCTGTTGGGAGGAGCCGTGGTTCTATGGGCGGCCCTGTATACCGTCAACTTCGGCAGGTGGATCTGGGGCCAGGGACAGCGGTTCGGCGCCATCGGCATCTGGCTGCTGGCCGCCGCCGTCCTGGCGGTGCCGCTGTGGGTATCCATGCGCGGCTAGAACAGAGGGAAGGGCCGGAACCGATGGGGTTCCGGCCCTTCGTCCGATTGTCCGGCTACTGCCGGATGATGTTGTCCTGCCGGTGCGCCTGCGACCCCTTGGGCACAAAGGTCTTGCAGCAGGTGTCCATGCAGGTGCTGGCCGAGGCCGAACTTAGGGTGGAAGCCTGCATGGCGTCCACGTGGTCGGGGGCCTGCGCCGCCCAGTTGTCCGTGGCAATCAGGATCTCGCTGGCGTCGCAGAGGTTGTCGCTCTTCCAGTAGTGGCAGTTGGAGACCGTACAGTGGACCGTCATCTGCGGCATGTAAAAGCACCTCCGCCCTTAGAATGCCCGGGGCGACCTCCTCGTAGAATCGAACAAGGCAGGGTTCCATCCCAGCTCCAGGAGCTTTGGAGGGATCGCGGTGAAGAGGCTGCAAGTCTGGCGCAGGGTGCAGGGCAGAGCCTTTCAGATGGGTCTGGCCCTGTCCGGTCTGCTCCTGGTCATGGTGATGGCCGCGGCCCCCGCCGCCCGCCCGGTGCTCGAGCCCATCCGCCAGGGCAGCCGGAACAGGCCGCAGGTGGCCTTGGCCATCAACGTGGCCTGGGGCAACGAGTACCTCCCGGAGCTGCTGGCCGTTCTGAAGCGCCACCAGGCCGTGGGCACCTTCTTTCTGGTGGGGAACTGGGCGGAGAGATTCCCGGACCTGGCCCGCGGCATCGCCGACGCCGGCCACGAAATCGCCAGCCACGGCTACGCCACCGTGGACTACCAGGGCCTCTCGGCCGATGGCCTCCGCCACCAGGTAGACGACGCGGCGGACGCCATCCAGAAGGCAACGGGCCAGCGCCCGGTCCTGTTCAGCCCCCACAAGGGCGAATGGACGCCGGCCCTGCTGGCCCTGCTGGAAGAGCGAAAGTACCTGCCTATTCACTGGACGGTGGACACTGTGGACTGGCAGAATCCGCCGCCGGACGAGATGGCGGCCCGTGTGCTGAGCCGCGTTGGACCCGGCAGCATCATCCTGCTTCATCCCACGGAGGCCGCGGTGAGGGGCCTGGACGGCGTTCTGGCGGGTCTGGAAGAAAAGGGTCTGCGCGTTGTCAGGGTCAGCACTCTGTTGGAGCCGGACCCGTCGGTGGGAGGAGGCCCATCCGTCTGGGAGCCGGACACCGGCGTTCAGGCGGTGTGGGGGCCGCCTCAGCCGATCAGTCCTTGAGGTGAAACAGCCAGAACACGGCGCTTTTGTCCCATCCCAGGTCCCACGGCACGTGCCAGCGGTCGGCCGTGTGGGTGTTCACCAGCGGGTAGCCCTTGGAGTCGAAGGCCGTGATGATGGAGAAGTGCTGCACGTCGTTCTTCTCTTCGAAGGCAATGATGTCGCCGATTTGCAGTTCCCGGATCGCCCCCTTCGGGAAGGTCCCGCTGGGGGTTATCACCTCCGCATACTTGCCCTTGGCAATGCGCCTGGCTCTGCCGCTGTACTGCAGCCACCGGGCGAAGGTGTCGGTCTGCACCCAGGCAACGCTTCCGCCGCCGCTGTAGTACCAGCTGCCATCCTGACGGAGGCCGCCGCCCTCCTTCTTGTCCCCGATGGCCTGGGAGACGAAGTTGGTGCAGTCGCCGCCAATCCCGTTATAGTCGCGGTAGCGCGCGTTATACTTGCCATCGTTGCCGGCGCCCCAGGCCGTGCCGGCATACTTGTCGGCATAGGCGGCGGCCTGGAGCCGGTTGTAGGTCTGGCCCTCGGCCGGCTCAGGAAGTACGGGCGGGGTGGGGTCGACTCCATCGGGCAAGGCCTTTCCCTCCGCCGGGGTGGGCCGGTAGACCAGCGTGTCATCGCCCAGAGGGTCGGTATACCACTCGCGGCGGATCAGCCACACGCCGTCCTTCTTAACCAGCTCCAGCCAGTGCCGGGTGCCCACGCCAAAGCGGTTAACGATGCCGGCGGGCTCCTCGTCCGGATAGCTGTAGCCCACCTGCAGGGACTGGATCACGCCCAGCTGCACGCTGTCGGCGCGCGGTCGGAACCAGCTGATCTTCACCTCCGGCCGGGCCTCCACCACCCGCACGCCGCGGTTGTTGGCCCAGAGCTGCATATAGCGGGTCCGGTTGCGCTCGTGTTCCAGGGCCCACTGGGCCGTCCGGCTGCCGGGCAGGTAGAGTTTGACCAGATCGGTCGGCTCCTGTCCCGTAATCACCAGGCTGGCGCGGTAGGCGTAGATCTCATTCAACCGGGCTTGAATCTCCTCGCGCGTCACCGCGCCTGTCGGCGGCGTGCTTTCAGCCGGGACGGCGGTGCGCGGCAACGCAGCCAGCAAAAGAAGGCCCATGGCAACGGGGGCGAGCCAGATCCGCCATCCTTTCCGTTTCAATGTCGGCAGTCCTCCTATGGATTTGCGGCGCCGCTCGCAGTCCTCTAGCCATCTCTCCTGCCATCGCATTGTGAGCGTCTGGTTCAGGAGCGGCGCGGCACGGTGTAGTCTCTTCGAAATGGGAGCCGGCCTTGTTAGGATTCTGTCGGCAGCGCATCCAAGCAGGTCCGCCGCATCCAACCCTGTGTAGCTTACCAAACAAGCGCGCCGCGGTGACACGAGATCGCATGCCGCGTCGCGGGCTGCAAGGCAAGGGGGGATAGGGTGCTCAGCACGGGCCTGGCGCTGTTCGGCGCCATCTGCTGGGGCGTGGCGCCGATCTTCGGCAAACTGGGGCTGGAGCGCACCGACCCGGCCACGGGGCTTGCCGCTCGCACCCTCGTGGCGGCCAGCCTGATGGGCAGTTGGGCCCTGGCCTCCGGGAGACTCTACGCCGTCCAGCAGATCCCGCCGCGGGCCTGGCTGTTCGTGGCCCTGGAGGGGCTGCTGGGGACGCTGGTGGGCGACCTGGCCTACTACGCCTCGCTGAAGTGGGGCGACGCCGGCGAGGTGTCGCTGGTCATGGCGTCCGCGCCCCTGGTCACCCTCCTGCTGGCCGGGTTTGTGCTGCAGGCCGCCATGACCTGGGAGCAGGGGGTGGGCGCGTTTCTCATCGTCACCGGCATCGCGCTGCTGGGCTGGGAGGAGGAGCGCCGCCGCTGAGCTACGTCAAGACGCGCAGCGACTGCAGCGTGGCGTCGGCTGGTCCGGACACCCGCAGGCGCCCCTCGGCCACCAGCCTCAACTGTCCCAGCACCTCGGTGGTCACGCGCTCCCCCGGGCCAACCAGCGGAATCCCGGGTGGATAGCAGGTCACCAATTCGGCGGCGATTCGCCCCTCAGCCTCCTCCAGTGGCACAGCGTCGGAGGGCCGGAAGAAGGCCTCGCGGGGCGTCATCTCCGCCGGCGGCAGCAGTGGCAGGGGCGGCAGCGACGGGGCCTCCGTCCCAGCGCCCGCGGCGGCGTTTTCCCGCACCAGTTCCGCCAGGGCCCCCAGCAGGGTCTGCACGTCGCCCTGGCGTGAGCCGGGGCCCAGCATGAAGAGCACGCCGGCGAGGTCGGACATCTCGGCCTGGATGCCCCAGCGTCGGCGCAGGAGCGCCTCGGCCTGCTGGCCGGTCAGGCCCAGTCCCGTCACGTCCACGGCGACTTTCAGTTCGTCGAGGCCGACGCACCCCGGACGGCCTACCACTTCCCGCCCAAAGGTCCGCAGGGGCGCCAGTCGCCTCACCTCGCGGCGCAGGATCCGAGCCCACTCCAAGGGACCGCTCAGCAGCCGCTCACCCTGAAGGGCGACGTCGCGGCGGGCCGCGTCCAGAGAGGCGAGGAGCAGGTAGGAGGCGCTGGTGGACTGGAGCGACTGCAGCACTCGGCGCACGCGGGCCAGGTCCACGCGGCCTCCCTTCACGTGCAGCATGGAGGCCTGCGTCAGGGCGCCCAGCACCTTGTGAGCGCCGTGGGCGACCATGTCCGCTCCCGCCTTCAGGGCCGCCGGGCGCGGGAAGGCCGGGTGAAAGCGAAAGTGGGCGCCATGTGCCTCGTCCACCAGCAGGAGCATGCCGGACTGGTGGGCCAGCCTGGCGATGGCGGCGAGGTCGCTGGCAATGCCATAGTAGGTGGGGCTCACCAGCAGGATTGCCCGCGCGTCCGGATGGCGGCGGATGGCCTCAGCCACGGTCTGGGGCGCCAGGCCCAGGCCAATGCCCAGGTCCGATGCCACCTCCGGCTGAATGTACACGGGCTGCGCCCCGGACAGCACCAGCCCCGCCTGCGCCGACTTGTGCAGGTTGCGGCCGACGATGATCTTGTCGCCCGGCCCACAGGCGGTCAGGATCATGGCCTGCACGCCGGCGGAGGTGCCGTTGACCAGGAAGAACGTGTGGTCCGCGCCAAAGGCGGCGGCGGCCAGCTCCTGCGCCTCCTGGATCACGCCGCCAGGCTGGTGCAGGTCATCCAGGCCCAGCACGCCGGTTGCGTCCATGGCCCAGGTGGTGGGCCCCAGGGCGTGCATCAGGCGGTCATCCGCGGCCCGGCCGCCTTTGTGGCCCGGCATGTGAAAGCGCGTAATCTCCGATGCCGCATAGTTCAGCACCGCATCCAGCAGCGGCGTCCGCGTCTGGCTCACCGTCGGCAACCCGCATCTCCTCCAGGCACGCTCAGCGTCCGGTTCTCCGGCGAACTAGCGTATGTACCGCCGCCTGGCGGGGTGCCCGTGTTCTATCGCCGGGGAAAGAGCCATAGACCGGCTCTGGGGGCAGCTGGTGACCCGGGGGGGCATGCGCGTGTGGCCATTCCTCTGGGCGGCCTTCGCCGCCGTCTCCTGGGGCGCGGCCCCCGTCTTGGGGAAGTTGGGCCTGGAGGGCCTGGACCCGCTCTCCGCCATCTCCGCCCGGACCCTCACGGCGGCAGGGCTGGTCTGGGTCTGGCTGGCCGCCGCGGGGCGCCGGCGCCGCCTGGAAAAGCTGCGCCTGCGCACCTGGTTCTTCATCGCCCTGGAGGGCATTTGCACCGTGTTCGTGGGCGACCTGGCCTACTACAGCGCCCTCAAGCTGGGGCAGCCGGGGAGGGTGGCCCTGATCCTGGCCGGCGCCCCCCTGGTGACGCTGACCCTGTCCGCCTGGCTGTTCGCCGAGCGGGTCGGCCCCCTGAAGCTCCTGGGCGGCGTTCTGGTGGCCGTGGGCGTGGCCCTGGTGGGCTGGCGGTGACGGTTTCTTCTCAGCAGGGGTGACCGTAAACGGCTGTGGGGCGTACTCCTAGAAGTGGGAGCGCCAGCGCGGACCAGTTGGCCCGGCGCGAAGGAGTGAAGTCCGGTGCGGTCAGCCCTGACGAACATCTCAGCACGCTACACCCTGACAGGTGGCCGCCCGGAGAGCCGCGTCACGCTGGAGACGACGGAGCGGCCCGAGGTCCTGGCCAGCAGGGATGAGTCAGGAAGCCTGGAGCTGATTCTCCCCGGCGCGGCCTGCGCCATGGTGGCCGGACCCATCCCGGTGCGGGACGGACTGGTACGGCAGGTGGAGGTACGGCCGCAGGCGGGCTCCGGGGTCCGGGTCTCCATCCAGTTGGAGCACGCGGCCGACTATGTAGTCCGGTCTGAGCCGGGGCTTCCCTTCCGCACCGTGGTGGTGCTCGACCGAGCCTACCTCAGCCGGCTGCTGTCAGGCCGGCTCGTTCTGCTGGACCCGGGGCACGGCGGCGCCGACAGAGGCGTGCGGGGCCCCATCAACCTGTGGGAACGGGATAAGTGCTGGGAGGTGGCGCTCTTTGCCTCCCAGTTCCTGCGGGAAGCGGGAGCGGTGGTGATGCTGACCCGGCGTCCGGAGGAGAACCCGCCCGAGTCCGCCCGGCGCGCCCTGGCCAGGCGGCGTGGCGCCCACCTTTACATTTCCCTGCACCTGGGGGCCGGACGCGACCCCACGGAGAGGGGCATCGCCAGCGCGGCGGTGGGCGCGTCGCCCGCGTCTCCGCGACTGGCGCAGTGCCTTCACAGGGCGGTGCTGGACCGGTTCGCCCTTCCCGACCGGGGGCTGGGGTCGGAGCAGCCGCCGGACCCCTCCCTGCTCATTCCCGCCGCCCGTATGGAACCCGTGACCCTGACCAACGGCCTGGACGAGGCCCTGCTTCGTTCCCCCACTTTCAAGCGCGGCCTGGGCCTGGCCGTGCTGACGGGGGTGAAGGACTTCCTTGACGGCGAAGAGTGACGGACCGGGAGCGGCGCCGCGCCGCTGGGCGGCGGTGCCTGTCCGTACCGAGCTGATTACGCCCGGCACCGATCTGCCGACCTTTGTGCAGCGCTACACCCAGGGCATAGCTGAAGCCGGCGACATTCTCTGCCTGGCTGAGAGCGCCGTGGCCATTGGTCAGGGGCGCGCCGTACGCCCCTCCGACGTCCGACCCGGAGCCCTGGCGCGCTTCCTGTCGCGGTTCCCGCACCCGGATGGGAGCCTGGCCACGCCGGCCGCCATGCAGCTGGCCATTCGGGAGGCGGGAGTGCCCAAAATCCTGGCCGGGGCGGCGGCAGCGGCCGTGGGCCGCGCGCTGTGCAGGAGGGGCTGGTTCTACCGGGTGGCGGGCCACGCGCTGGCCCAGATTGACGACATTGCCGGGACGCTGGCTCCCTTTGAGAACTTTATTGTCCTGGGGCCCTTCGACCCGCAGCAGACGGCGGAGAAGGTCAGGCAGGCCACGGGCCTGCACACGGCCATCGTTGACGTAGACGATGCAAGCCACGTGGACATTCTGGCCCTGACCGGCGGGATTGAGCCGGAGGAACTGTTCCTGGCCCTGCTGGGTAATCCGCAGGGCAACGATGACCAGCAGACTCCCCTGGTGGTGCTCAAGCGGCTGACGGTTGGGGAGGAAGCGCCGGCGCAGCCCGCCCGCAGCGCTCCCGCCAGGACCGCCGGCGGGATCACCGTCCGCATGGGCGCCGCCCATACGGCGGGCGGCCAGTCCAGGATCTCCTGAAAGGGCCGGGCATGCAGAGAGACCGGGGCGCCGCCCCGGTCTCTCTGCCATGAGGCCCAAAGGCCTCACCTGTTGAAGTAGTTGCGGATCCCGGAGACAATGGCCTCCACCACTTTGGCCCGAAAGGCCTTGGTCCGCAGCAGAGCCTCATCGTCCGGGTTGGAGAGGTAGCCGATCTCCAGCAGCGTGGCGGGCACCTCGTGGTAGTGCAGGACGTAGTAATTGTTCGCCATTGGCCCGCGAGTGGGCATCCCCGTCGCCCGGGCCAGCGAATCCGCCAGGGCCGCAGCCGCAGCGCGCCCCTTCGCGCTGCCGGGGTAGTAGTACGTTTCAATGCCGTTGGGCGTGGGGTCCTTCCACCAGTTGCCGTGGATGGACACAAAAAGGTCGCCGCCGCTGGCGGCCGCAATCTTGGTTGTGGCGTCCAGCGGGTCCTCATCCGGGACTCCGCTGAAGGAGGCGGGCGTGTCGGTGGTACGGGTCATGACCACCCTGGCCCCCAGGCTCTCCAGTGCGTCCCGCAGGGCCAGGCCCATGGCGAGATTCACGTCCTTCTCCAACAAGCCGGTGACGCCAACGGCGCCCCCGTTCCAGGAGATATCACCGCCGTGGCCCGGGTCCACCACAATGGTCAGCCCCGCCAGGGCACCGGCCCCGCCGACCTTACCGCCGGCCGGAGCCGTTGAGCCGCCCGGCGCGTTGGGCGGCGCGGCGGCCTGCAGATCGGGGCCGGCAGGGGCCGGCGCTGCCGGGGGCTGTGGCCCGGGCGCTGTAGGCGGAGCGGCGGGGGGAGCAGCCGGCTGGGCCGTGGTGGGAGAAGCGTCGGTGTAGCCCGGCCGGGCCTGAAGGGCCCAAAGGCTCAGGACGAGGCCAAACAGAACGAGGCCAGCGAGGATGGCGGGTTTCCATCCAACGTGTCTCAATCAAACACCTCCGAAGGCGACACTACCGTTTGGACGGTGCGGCCAAATGACCGTAACGTACAGACAACCCTATCATATCGTACGTTATGTCACTTCGGAAGGCAGAAGTGGATGGGAAGGTTGGACGGTGCTGGGCGGCCGGATGATGCGGTCCTCCAGAGCAACCTTCTCCGTCATGCCATCAATGAATACCACGGCCGCAGCAGGACCCTGGCCGCCCAGGCAGGTGAAGCGGGCCACCCGCCTGTCGGCGGCCGCAACCAGGCCGGACAGCTTCTTGAGGTTGTCCTCCAGATCGGCCCCCAGCGATGCCGACAGCTTGTCACCCAGCCCTGAGCCATCCCAGGGTCGGTAGGAAGAGACGTTGCCGTGCTCCTGGGATTCGGAGCCATCCTGTTGTCCGCGTCCTTTCTGCCGTTGCGGCCGACCCTTGCGAAACATCTCTCCACCCCTGACTGCCTGTCTCCCGCACCTGCCTTAGTGTTTCCCGGTCGCGCCTGCTCAAACAGAGAACCCCGCCCGGGGGCTGCTTTCGCGGCCTTCCGGGTGGGGTCCAGGTTTCGATTCTCTTTGCGGCTGGCACCAGGGTCCTATGTTCGCGGCACGCCCAAGACGGTCAAAACCCAGTTCGAGCAGGCGACTAGACTCTGTATTGCGAGATCCGGCCCTGCACATCCCGCGACAGGCGCAGCAGCTCGCCGGACGCCGCGGCCACCCGGCCGACGGCCTCCGCAACGCGGTTCATCTGCTCCGTCACCTGGTCCGCGGCCGCCGCGTTGTCAGCGGCCTGGGCGGCCGCGACGGAGGCCGCCTGCATGACGGAGGCGGCGCCCGCCGCCATCTCCTCGGTGGCGGCGCTGTTCTCCTCCACCACGGCGGCGACCCTCTCCGCGCCCTGGCTGATGGCCTGCCCCTGGGCGGCGCTGTCCCGCGACGCTGCGGCCGCCTGCTGCACGCGCTCCTCCGCCTCCCGCGTCTGCTGCTGGATGCGCTCCAGAGCCTGGCCAGCCTGGTGGGACAGGCTCTGGGCCGACTCTGTGAGGGCCAGGGTTCGCCTGCCCTCGTCGATGTTGCGGGCAATTTCGGCCTGGATGTCGCCCAGCACCCGCTCGACGTCCTGGATGGCGGCGGCTGACCGCTCCGCCAGCTTGCGCACCTCGTCCGCCACCACGGCAAACCCGCGGCCGTGTTCACCGGCCCGGGCCGCCTCAATGGCCGCGTTGAGGGCCAGGAGGTTGGTCTGCTCCGCAATGTCCGTGATCAGGGCGGTAATCTCCCGGACCGAGGCCGATCGCTGCCCCAACTCGGTCAGGCTGGACGCGGATCGGCGTACCGTCTCCGCCAGCTGCTCCATGCCGCTGATGGTCTGGTCCACGGCGGCCCGGCCGGCCATGCTTTCATCCCGGGCGGCCAGGGCGGCCTCGCTGGCCTTGGCCGCGGCGGCGGCGGCTGCCTCTCCGCCCTGGGCCACGCTCATGGCCAGGGAGGTGACCCCGGAGACAGCCTCGGCCTGCTCCTGGGCGCCGGCTGCGATCTGCGCGATGGCGTCCTGCAGCTGGCGCAGCGACTGCCCGCCGGCGGCCAGCGACTCCGCCTCACGCCGCGAGTCCTCCAGCACCTTGGCCATCTGACGGGTCACCTCGGCGCTGGCCCGGTCCGCCTGCTGGGTGATGGTGCTGAGCGACTCCGATGTGCCGGCCATGAGCCCCGCCGCCTCCTGCAGGCTGCCGATCAGGTCGCGCAGCATCTGCAGCAGGCGCTCAAAGGTGCCGGTCAGGTCACCGATCTCATCGTTGCCCCGGTAGCGGGGCACGGTCACCGTCAGGTCGCCCTCCGCCACCCGCGCGGCTACCGCCGTCAGGCGCACCACGGGAGCCGTCAGCATCCGTGAGAGGCCAAAGGCGAAACAGGCCCCAATAAAGGCCATGAGGACGGAAACGCCCAACATCTTCAGCCCCAGCGATTGGAGCGCCGGCACGTAGACCGCCGGCGCAACGTCCATGGCCTTGATGGCCTGGAACATGAAGAAGAAGCCCGCCCCAACGACGACGCCGATGACCAGGATGCCCGCAATGCCCATGATGATGAGGGTTTTCACCGTCAGATTCAGCCGCGTCCCTTGCATGGTCACACCTCCATCCGGGAGGCCCCCCGGCACGACGGCCCACTGGCAGGTACTCCCTGCTGCCATCATTCGACTAATTCCGACGGAAGTCCTCTTTATCGGAAGCGGCTGGATATTGCGCCAACGGTCGCTAGAAGACGGGCAGTTCCTCCCCCGACAGGACCCGCTGCTGCACCTCCGTCACCCATGCCGGGTCGACACGCCTGCGGATCAGGTCGCCCAATGGCCCGGCCTGGGAGCGGGTGACCAGAACGGCCTCCGTATCGGGGGCACCCACCGGATCGCGGCGCTCCCGCGGGACGATGGTCAGGCCCAGGGACGCCGGCAGCGGCACCCCGGCGTCCCACACGGCGGCGTCGATCTCTCCCGCCTGCAACCTGGGCAGGGCCTGGGCGTAGGAGATTTCCACCAACTGGACGGACTTGCCCCGGCACTCCTCCAGGGTCAGGCGCGTGTGGTCGGACGAGGAGGGGTCCACGCCTACCCGCATGCCGTCCACGATACCCCTCGTCTGCGGCGAAGCCAGCACCAGCATGTGGTCGCCCACGTTGGAGCCCGGGCCAAAGGAAAGCTGGAGGTCCAGGTCGCCTGCAGCGGTCTCCTCCTGCCAGGCCAGGCGGGAGATGACGGCGAAGTCGCAGCGCCCCGTCCGCAGGAAGTGCAGGCGGTTGCGGCCGCCTCGCAGGTGGGCAAGGACCAGGGGCAGCCCGGCCCGCTCGAAGGCCCGGGTGAGTCCGGCGGCGAGCCCCTGAAACCGCGGCGAGTAGGCCACGGCCATGACGCCAATGATGGGCGACAGGCCGGACACGGTCAGGAGGCGGTTGTGGTCCAGGGACCGGATGTAGGACCCCAGGCTGCCCCGGGTCTCCAACTCCACGGCGCCCTCCTGAACCAGCAGGCGCAGAGCGGCCTGCACGGTGCCGCGGCCGGACCGGAAGTCCGAGGCCAGTTGGCCGATGGAGTCAATGCGGTCCCCAGGCTTCGCGGCCAGCAGACGCGTGGCCAGTTGAACGGCAACCAATCCGTAGCGGTGCAGCAAGGCGGAGCGCCTCCCCGTCCGAGCCGAGGCCCGGCCCGGTACTGGTGTTGCCTGCCTCATTGTAGCAGTGCGTTCAGGCCGGCGTAAGCCCTTGCAGGAATGACCTGAAAAGAAAGAGAATAGAGTCGTACAGAAACCTGTACAGTTCGCAAGCATCTACGGCGTCCGCTAACAATCAGGGAGGTATCGTCCGTGAGCCCATCCCGTGAAAGCGTGGTGGCGGGGCTTGGGGTCCTCCTGGGACCCGACCGCGTATCCACCGATCCGGAGACCCTGGCCAGGCGGTCACTGGACACCTGGCCGCTGCGCCTGGTGCAGACGGTCTTTGGCCTCCAGCCCGCCGCCCCCCTGTGTGTGGTCCGGCCTCGAAGCACCGATGAGGTGTCCCGGGCCCTGGCCCATCTCCACCGGGAGGGCGTGCCCGTGGTCCCCTACGGCGGCGGTTCCGGTGTGTTGGGCGGGGCCAGGGCCAGTTCGGACAGCGTGGTCCTGGACCTGGGGGCTATGGACCAGGTCCTGGGGCTGGACGAGGACAACCTGACCGCGTCCGTTCAGGCCGGCGTCTTCCTTGGCAAGCTGGAGGCCTGGCTGAACGAGCGCGGGTACATCACAGGCCATTATCCCCAGTCCATCGACGTGGCGCAGATGGGCGGGCTGGTGGCCACGCGCAGCGCGGGACAGTTTTCCACCAAGTACGGGAACATCGAGGACCTGCTGGTGTCACTGGAGGCCGTGCTGCCCGACGGGCGGATCACCCGCATCAAGGATGCGCCGCGCCGCTCCACCGGTCCGGACCTGCGCCACATCTGGCTGGGGTCCGAGGGGGCCTTCGGCGTCATTACCGAAGTGACGGTAAAGGTCTTTCCGCGACCGGCGGACCGGTGGCTGCAGGCCTACGCCGTTCCCAACATGCGCGTCGGCCTGGAGGTGGTTCACCGCGCACTCCGCGACGGGTGGCGCCCCGCCGTGGCGCGCCTGCACGACGAGGTGGAAGCGGAGCGCAGCTATGACGGCGCCGTGAACAGGGGAGAGTCCATCCTGCTGCTGCTGTCCGAGGGGCCCGACGGCTACGCCCAGGTGGAGGGCAGGGCCCTGGACCGTGCCGCCCTGGCAGCCGGCCTGCGGCCCCTGGGGCCCGGCCCCGTGGAGGCATGGCTGGCTCACCGCAACGACGTCAGCCTCTTTGAGCAGCTCATCCGCGCCGGCATCCTGGTTGACACCATTGAAGTGTCCGCCAGGTGGACCGACATTGCCGGCATCTATGAGCACGTGACCGAGCGCCTGCGCTTGAGGTGCCTGAGCTCATCGTCGTCTCCGGTCACTCCTCCCACAGCTACCCCCAGGGGACAAATCTCTACTTTACGCTGGGTGCCCAGCCCCCGCGGGACCCGGCGGACACGGAGCGCGTGTACCGGGCCATCTGGTCCCGCGTCATGGAGACCACGCTGGAGATGGGCGGCACCATCAGCCACCACCACGGCGTGGGCAAGTTTCGGACGCCCTGGATGCCCGCCGAGATGGGCACCTCCTACGCCCTCCTGCAGACCCTCAAACACGCGCTGGACCCGGACGGCCTCATGAACCCCGGCACCCTGCTGCCTCTGTCGGGCCGGGAGCCCCCAAGGCCATGACGGCCCCTGCGGCCATGACCGCCGCCGCGGTCCATCCTTTCAGCCCTGAGGGCCGCCGCGCCGCTCTGCACGCGATGGCGCGCGAGGAGTATGATCTGCTCATCGTGGGCGGCGGTATCACCGGCTCGGGACTCGCCCGCGATGCCGCGCTGCGCGGCCTTACAACCGCTCTGGTGGAGAAGGCCGACTTTGGCTACGGCACGTCCAGCCGGTCGTCCAAGCTGGTGCACGGGGGCATCCGCTACCTGGCTCACGGCGAAGTGGGACTGGTCCGTGAGTCGGCCCGAGAGCGCACGGTGCTCCGGTCCATTGCCCCGCACCTGGTGCACCCCCTGCCCTTCCTGTTCCCGCTCTACAAGGGGGAGAGCGTGGCCAAGTTCCGGGCGGGCTTCTGGCTCTTCGACAAGCTGGCCGCCGCCGCACCCCAAGAGGAGCACCGCTTTCTGGACGCCGCGGCCCTGCGGGCCAGGCTGCCCACCCTGCACCAGCCCGCCGCGGGTGCGGTGGAGTATGGCGAATACATCACGGACGACGCCCGCTTCACCCTGGAGAACGCCCTTTCGGCGGCGCAGCATGGCGCCCGCGTGGCCAACCACGCCCCCCTGGTTTCGTTCCTGGTCCAGGGCGGCAGGCTGGCCGGCGGGCGCGTACAGGATGCGTTCAGCGGCAGGACCTTTGACGTCAGGGCGCGGGTGGTAGTGAATGCCACCGGTCCCTGGGCGGAAGAGACCGTTCGCCTTGGCGCCACGCCACCGCTGAAGCGACTGCTGCCCTCCAAGGGCGTGCACCTGCTCTTTCGCGCCGAGCGCCTCCCCCTGGAGGGGGCCATCGCCCTGCGGTCGCCGTCCGGCCGCGAGGGGTTCGCCATAAGGCGCTGGAACTTCGTCTACGTGGGAACGTCGGATGTGGCGCACCACGGCCGCCTGGACGGCCCCACGGCGGACCGCGCCGCCGTGCTGGACGTCCTGGGCATGGCCCGCGACTGCTTCCCTGGCCTGGACCTGCAGGAGCAGGACATCGTGGCCACCTGGGCGGGGCTCCGGCCGCTGATTGCCGAAGCCGGCAGATCGCCCCGCGACACCTCGCGCCACGACGAAGTGTGGCGCAGCCCGGAGGGCCTGCTGACCATTGCCGGCGGCAAACTGACCACGTATCGGCCCATGGCCTGCCGGGTAATGGCCCACGTGGCCAGAGAGCTGGGGCGCGACCTGGGCAGCGGCCGCCTTACGGCGCAGGTCCCGCAGCCCGGCGGCGAGCTGGGCGGTCAGAGCTTTGCGGCCTTCCGCCAGGCCATGACCGCCGAATTGCTGGCGCGGGGCGTATCGGCGCAAGCGGCCGAGCGCGTCACCTGGCTGTATGGCAACCGCGTCAGGGACCTGCTGGCCATGGGCGACCAGGACAGCCGCTGGCTGCAGCCCCTGGCGGAGGGCGTCGCGGCCCTCCGAGGCGAGGTCAGGCTGGCCGTTGAGCAGGAGATGGCCGGAACCCTGGCGGACTTCATGGACCGCCGCTCGTCCCTCCTCATCTTCAGCGAAGACCACGGTCTGGGTGCCGCGGAGCCCGCGTCCTGCCTGATGGCTGAACGCCTGGGCTGGAGCGAGGAGCACCGGCGGGCGCAGGTGGAGGAATACCGCGAGTTGGCCTCCCGTCACAGCGTTCCTGTCCAGGATGCCCTGTAGCGGCCCCCTGACTCCAGCGCAGAAAAGCGGGGAGCACGCCACCAGGGCGGGCTCCCCGCTTTGTTTCAGCCGCCGCCCTGATGGGGCGGGTTGGGATCTCTGTGTTCATCTGCGTGGTCCGTATCGCGCGCCGGCTGATCTCCCGCGGGCTTCGCCGAACCGGCGCGGACGGCGGTACGATTGCCGCTAGACAGCCACCAGAGGATGCCTCCGACGGCGGCGATGAGCAGCACCCAGCCAAACCAGTTCACCGCAGCACCTCATTTCCCGGATGGAGTCACGGATAGCTTGGGCAATTGCCGCCGCCGCCATGCGTGCGCAACCCCCAGGTGTCACGCTTCGCTCTGATCCCATATTATGTACCGTTGACTGGGGGCACGACCCCTGGGCAAAACGGGGGGATTGGTTCGGCATGGAAATGGTCTGCATGTCCTGTGGACGCAAGTCCAACGTGAGCAGTGAACAGATGCGGGCCGGCAGCTACCGGTGCCCGGGCTGCCACAGGCAGATCAAGATCCTGACTCCGCAGCAGGCCAGGGCGCTGGTGCGCGAGCTGCGCTCCGTCTACACGCGGCACCTGGGTCGGGCGCGGATCCGGGTGAGCCCCGGTGCGCGCGGGCGCAAGGTCCGGGCCGGCGGCGCCAGGTAGGTCAGAGCAGAAGGGACCGGAACCCGCGGGTTCCGGTCCCTTTGCCGTATCGGAGGCGGCGGGCGGTTCAGGACTCCTCGCGGCCGGCCGTCCAGCCCTGGGACGGCCGGGACGGAGTGCCGCCGGGCTGTGGGCCCTGCAGGGGGGAGAGCGCCGTGAGCGGGCCTCCGGGAGGCGTCATCATGGTGGGCCAGCCTCCGGGGGGCGTCGGGATTCCCTGCGGCGGCGGGGAGCCAAGGGGCGCCAGTCCGGAGATGGGCGTCATGCCGGCCATTCCCAGGGGCGCTCCCGCCAGGGCCATGGGGATGTTCTGGGCCGCCGGCGCTCCCCATGCGCCAAAGCCCGGCATGGTCATGGTGGGCCTGGTTATGTTCGGCACGGCCATTCCCGGCATGGCACTCATCCCCGGCATGGCACTCATCGTCGGCGTGGCGCTCATCGCCGGCATGGTGCTCATTCCCGGCATTCCCTGGCCGGGAAAGGCGCCCTGTCCGGACGGCATGGCCGGGCCGCTGGGCGCCGCCGGCATCATGGGCAGCCCAGGGAACCCCTGCGGCGGCAGAAAGGGAGGGGCCTGAATCGTGTGGCGCATCGATCTTTCTCCTTTGCGGATGTACTGGGATGCGTATCCCCGGACCATACTATGTCGCCAGCGCTGCCGCCGTCCCTGGGACGGTTTACCGCAGGCCCGTGGAAGGAAATTTCTGGGGGTCAGGAGAACCCTACCGTGTTGGGAGGCCGCGCGGCCGCCCGGGAAGGAGCGGGTTATGCACCCGGCAGCTGCCCTCATCTGGCCCCTGTTGGGCCTGGCCACTGCCCTGAACGTCACCGCTTACCTGCGCCGCTGGGCACGCCGGACAGACCAGGCGCGGCGGCGCGCGGAGCTTTTGCTGGGCTCCCTGCCGCTGGCCATGGTGGCGGTGGACGCTCACGGCCGCGTGCTGGCCGGCAACGCCGCCGCCGAGGACCTTCTGGGACGACCTCTGCTTCGCGGCCAGGCCTGGCCCGGCGCGGGGACGGCGTTCCTGCCCTCCGCGGCCGGTGAAGTCCCACCCGATCCCGTGACAGCGGCCCTGGCCGGCGGTTCGTCGCAGCGGACCGCTGCGCGGCTGAAGCGCGCCTCGGGCGCGTGGGTTGACCTCACGGTCTGGGCGGCGCCCGTCCGGGGCGCCACGGGCATGCCCGCCGCGGTGGCCCTTCTGGACCTGGCTGTCCCGCCGGGCGTCGGGGGCAGCACGAGCGCGGCGCCTGTGGCGGCGCATACGGCCCCTGCATCATGGGTGGGGGAGCTTTTTGACGCCCTTCCCGATCCCACGCTGGTCATCAGCGGCGACGGCTGCGTGATGGGCATCAACCGCACCGCCCTGGACCTCTTCGGCTTCGCTGCCGCCGGCGAGGCCTTCCGGCCCGCGGCCGACTACCCGGCGCTGCTGCACTTCCGCCATCCCGCGGGGCCGCCTCTGGCGGGCCACGAGTGGCTGCCGCTGCGGCTGCTGGCGGCCGCCGGCCCTGTCCGCGGCGACGTTGAGGCCTCACACCAGGACCTGGAGGTGCCCGTGTCCAGCACGGAACGCTCCACCATCATGCTGTCCTGCCGTGCCGTCCTCCGCACCCGTGCCGGCACAGGCGAGAGGTATGTGATCTGGGCGGCAAGGATTGCAGATGGCCAGGTTATGGCCGCGCGGTCCGGCGGCAAGGCCGCGGGGCGCGCTGCGCCCGATGCATGCCAGCAGGTCCCCCACGCCGAAGGGCTTGGACAACCAGTCCGCCGCGCCCAGCAGCCGGGCCCGTTCCGGGTTGGTCCTCTGGCCTGACATCAGCACCAGGCGGCAGCTCTCTCCCAGGGCGCTGCGCAGGCGGTCCGCCACCGTCCACCCATCCATGTGCGGGAGGCCGATGTCCAGCAGCACCATCCACGGCGGCGTCGTGAGGGCGGCGGTCAGGGCGTCGGGCCCGGTGGCAGCCACCACCACGCTATGGCCTTGCTCTACAAGGCGGAGCGCACGAACCCCGCCACGATGGGGTTGTCGTCAACCACCAGGATGGGGCGGCCCGCGGGAAACCGAGGCGGTGCAGTCGCCGCTTCGCCCGGTTGATCGTGATGGTCCAGCATGGCTTCCAGGTCTCGGCGCGACCACTTGCGGCGCTGCCGTCCCTTGGACTCAAACCAGGGGCACACGGCCTTTTGCAGAAGCGGCCGCGCGCCCGTCAGGTCGCATATGTGGTCGCTTTGCATGTACTGGCGAGAATGAAGGCAGTCAAATCGGCAGGCGGGACTTCCAGGGTGTACGCGGTGGGGCATGGTCAACCTCCGTTGGCCTGTAGTAGAGACTACTCACCCTCATTCGTGCATTTCCTGATTTTTCCTGCTAACCGTCGCTGCCATTTGCCTGATTCGCGGCGGTCGGTGCCCGGGTGCCCCGGCGCGGCAGCCTTGCCATCCAGCGAGCCTGCCCCAGGCTGACCAGGAGAACGCCGCCTACAAGAAGCGCCAGCCCTCCCAGAGCAAAAGGGGCAAAGCGGGCCACTTCGCCCAGAGCGCCCATGGCGGCCAGTCGCCAGAAGGCAACGCCCAGGGCCACCACCAGGGCCACGGCAGTGGCGATGCCCAACTGCTTCAGCTCAAACCATCCCTTCTCAAGCGCCGGATTTGGACCGACTACTTCACCCCGCAGGTTCCAATCCCCTGCGCCGTCAGCAAAGGATTTGTTTGACGAACCATCGAATAACGCGCATACGCCACTTTTGCACCGCCAAGACCAGGGTGTGTGCCTGCGTCAGCCGTCCGCCCTGCTGGCGCTCGGCCGGGGAAGGAGTTTACATGCGCGTCAAGGTGAACGAAGCCGACTGCATCGGCTGCGGTTCCTGCCATACTATTTGCCCCGAGGTCTTCTTCCAGGAGGGCCTCAAGCCTTCGGTGGTCCTGCTCGACCCGGTGCCCCCGGAGTTCGAGGAAAGGGTTCGCCGCATCATTGATGAGATGTGTCCTTTCGGGGCCATCGTCATTGTGAAAGAGTGATTTCATGAGCACCCAGGAACTGCTCCTGCACTACAAGATCTGGATTACCGCCGACGAGGTGCCGGGCCACTTTGGGGGCTACCGGTATGACGACTGGGTGAAATTGGTGAAGCGCCGCCCCCGCACCGCCTCGCTGGTGGTCAATGGCATTCTGGGCGTGCCCAGCGTGCATGGCGGGCAGGGCGCGTCCTTTGCCAAGGCCTGGTGCTTCCAATTCCCCGACCAGGGACAGCTCACGGTCATCGACCGTGAGCACCACGGCGTGTACTTCAGCGCCAGCGGCGACAGCGCGGCCTTGAAGAAGGCCGTGGACTACCTGCTGCAGGAAGTGGCCCTTCGCTTCGACCCGGGCCCCAAGATTATGACCACGGAGGGCGAAGCCTAGGCGCGGCGAAGCAGGCTTATGTTGCGTTCCGGCACGGGGGCGCATAGGCTGAAGGGCAGCAACCCACGGGGAGGTGCCCTGCGGTGCAACCCGGCTGGCCGCCCTTTCCGCCCGGTCCCTATCCCATTCCGCTGGACTCCTTCGCCGGTGCGGTGGCCCGCTTGCTGGGACGGCGCCTCCGCGTGGTCACCGTCTGCGAGGTGGTGATCGGCAGGCTGGTGTTTGTGGGGAGTGACTTTTTGCGCGTCCGCCGTGGGAGGCGGACGGTTCTCATTCCCTTCCGGCTGATCTGCCTGGTGGAATTGAAGCGCTCGCGCCACGGTTTCCGGCCATGCTGACACGAAGGCCCTCCGCCGGTACGGAGGGCCTTGCTGTTGCCGTCCTTCCAAGGGTACGCCCGCGCGGTGGGCGCCTCGGTCAGCGCCTAGAAATCCAGGCTCTGGCCGGGGTCCAGGACCGTGACCGCGGTGTCGGGAATGCGGGCCTCCACCCTGCGCTTGAACTCCTGGGGGTCCGCCTGGATGAGCGGGAAGGTGTTGTAGTGCATGGGCACCGCCACCCGCGGCCGGACGAAATCCACGGCCACCACGGCGTCGTCGATGCCCATGGTGTAGTTGTCCCCAATGGGAACCAGGAACAGATCGACCTTCTCCAACTGGCCCAGCAGTTTCATGTCGCTGAAGAGCCCGGTGTCCCCCGCGTGATAGACCGCCTTGCCCTCCAGCCGGAAGATAAAGCCTGCCGGACTGCCGCCGGCAACCCCGGCGCCGTGGAGGGCGGGCGTGACGCGCACCCGTCCGAAGTCAAAGTTGTGCCCGCCGCCCACCGCCATGGGATGCGTCTTCAGGCCCTTGTCACTGAGGACGTTGGCCAGTTCAAAGGTGGTGATGACCAGGGCACCGCTGCGGCGGCCGATGGCCTCCACATCGCCCATGTGGTCATCGTGGCCGTGGGTGAGCAGAATGTGGGTGGGGTTCAGGTCCGAGGCTTTGGCCGCTGCCTTTGGGTTTCCGGAGAGGAACGGGTCCACCAGCACCCGAAAGGCGCCGCTCTCCAACAGGAAGCCGGAATGGCCCAGAAACGTTACCTTCAGAGGAAACACCTCCCATCCCGATGTACCCCCAGGGTAGCAGAATCAAGGACCTGGAACAAGCGGGAGGATAAGGGGACGGGAGCCCTGAAGAGCAACAGGGGACAGGTCTGAGTTCCCACCCGGACCCGGCGACAGGAGTGAGCGATGGTGACCCAGCAACGGAGTGCGCACCGCGCCGTGGCCCTGGCCCTGCTGGCGGCCGGCCTGGTTCTGGGCGGCGCCGGCCTCTGGGGCCTCTCCCGGGCAAGAAGCGGTGTGGAGGTTGCCCAAAGGCTCTGGCCCACGCCGCATGGCCCCATGCCCGTGGCCGTTTACACGCCGGGCGGAAGCGGAGCGGCGGACGCGCCGGCCGTCATTGTCATCCATGGCTTTGCCGGCAGCAAAGAGCTGATGCGTCCCTTCGGCGTCTACCTGGCGCAGTCCGGCCGCCGCGCCTACCTGGTTGACGTCACCGGACACGGTCACAACCCGGCCCCGCTGCAGCGCACCGGTGCGCCGGATGACATTGAGGCCATGATCAACGACCTGATCGCCTCCGGCGAAGCCCAACCCGGACGCATCGCCCTGGTGGGGCACTCCATGGGCACCTACATCGCCACGGAGACGGCCCGGCGCGACCCCAGGGTGGCCGCCACGGTCCTGTTCTCCAGCATCGATGACCAGATCCGGCCGGGCCAGCCCCGCAACGTCCTGCTGTTCGCCGCGAGCCGCGATCTGGAGACCGTACGGATCACGTTCCTTAAGGTCCTGACGAGCGCCGGCCAGGCGCCCCTGGCTGCCGGCGCTCCCTTCCCCGGCGAGGACCTGAGGCAGGGCAGGGCGGTAACCGGCGTGGGGGTGCCCGGGCGCAACCACATCACGGTTCTCTATGAGGCCGCCGCACTGCGCGACATGGGGCGGTGGCTGGACCTGGCCTTTGGCCCCGCCGGGCCGGAACCGCGCCCTGACCCCCGTCGGGCCATGGCCCTGGGCTGGGGGCTCAGCCTGGTGACGGGGGCGCTGCTGGTCTTCCTGGGTCTCGCCGCCGGCCTGGCCGGCGCCGTATCCGGATATCCCTTGGCGGGCACTTCGGCCCCGCACCCGTACCTCTGGCCGCTGATGTACCTGCTGACCGGCGGGGCTGCCGTTCTGGCGGGCGCCTTCTTTCACCCGCTCTCGTTCCTGCGGCTGATGGTCAGCGACTACCTGGCCTTCTACCTGTTCGTCCTGTTCATCCTGCTGGAGGGCGTGCGACGGCTGGCCAGGCCGGCCCTCTTTCAGCAGGCCCACGCCAACCTGGACGTGCAGCGCGGCTGGCCGTCGTTCCTGTTTGGCCTGCTGCTGTTCGCCCTGTTTTTCGCCCTGATGGGTCCGGCCTTAACGGCCGCCTTCACCAACGCCCTGCCCATTGGGGCGCGGCTGTGGCGAGTCGCCGTGCTGCTGCCGTTCCTTCTGCCCTTCAGCCTGCTGGATGAGAACCTCAGGGCCGCGGTGCACAGTCGCTACGGCGCAGCGGCCGCCTTTGGCCTGGCCTATCTGGCAAAGCTGGCCATGGCGGCCACCTGGGGCATCTCGCTCAAGCTTCCCGGCTCGCCTTTCTTCCTCATCATCGCCATGCCGGTGCTGCTGGTGTTCCTGGCCACGCTAGATGCCGTCACCACCGCTGTCTTCACCTGGCGGCATGAATCCATGTCTTTGGGACTATTCAAAGCTCTGACCCTTGCCTGGACCCTGGCTGTGTCCTTTCCGCTGGGCAGCGCCTTTTAGGAGGCCCGTCTTGTTCACCTGAAGCGGCTCGGGCATAATAGGGCCACGGAGGGTGCATGCTGATGGTTTTGCGGCCCATTCAGGTAGGATCGCTGACAATTGAGACGCCCCTGATCTCTCCGCCCATGGCCGGCGTCACCAATCTGGCCTTCCGGCGCATCCTGCGCGAGCACGGGGTGGGCCTGGTGAGTACCGAGATGGTCAGCGACCAGGGCCTGCTTCACAACGCGTCCGAGTCCTTTCGCATCATGCGCCTGGATCCGCACGAGCACCCGGTGAGCGTCCAGCTCTTTGGCGGCGACCCGGGCAGCATGGCCCGGGCGGCCCGCCTGGTGGCTCAGACCGGCTGCGACGTGCTGGACATCAACATGGGCTGCCCCGCCCCCAAGATCACCAAGGGGCGGGGCGGATCGGCCCTGCTCCGCGAGCCCGACGTGGCGGTGGCCATTGTCGAGGCCGTGGCGGAAGCCGTCGATCCCCTGCCGGTCACGGTGAAGATGCGCTCGGGCTGGGACCAGGACAGCATTGTGGCGCCGGAGCTGGCGCCGCGCCTGGAGCGGGCCGGCGCTCGCATGATCACGGTTCACGGCCGTACCAAGGCGCAAGCCTACAGCGGCCATGCCGACTGGACTCTGATCCGCCGGGTCAAGGAGGCGGTTTCCGTCCCGGTGATCGGCAACGGCGACGTCTGGACGCCGGAGGACGCGGGCAGGCTGCTGCAGGAGACCGGCTGCGACGGCATCGCCATTGCCCGCCCCTCCCTGGGCAACCCCTGGATCTTTAGCCGCACACTGCATTACCTGCGCACTGGCGAGGTCCTGCCGGAGCCCACGCCGGAGGAGCGCATTGCCACCGCCCTGCAGCACCTCAGGCTGTTGGTGGAGATCAAGGGCGAGTACATTGGGGTGCGCGAGATGCGCAAGCACGCCGCCTGGTACACCAAGGGAATCCCGGGGGCGGCGGCGGCCCGCACCCACTTCAACGCGGCCGAGACCACGGCGGAAATGGCGGGCCTGCTCCGGTCACTGCTGGAGGCGCCCACCGCCGCTTCAGCCGAGGACCGTCGGGTGGAGACGCCGGACTCCTGCCAGATCTAGCTCCGGCCTCGCGGCCGACGACGTGTTCTTGTTAAGCCCCTCCGCCCATGCGGGCGGAGGGGTATGTTTTCTTGCGGGTCATGGAAAGATTTGATAGACTGGCCTTGTACACAAGTTTGTGCACAGACCGTCCCGGAGGGGGAGAGGACTGTGGACCGAGACTTCATCCGCATTGGTGAGAAGGTCCTGAGCCGGCGCAAGATCGACGACGCGATTGACCGCATCCTGGAGCTTCGCTTTCAGGGGTTCTCCCAGCAGGAGGTCGCGGACCGGCTTCACCTGGACCGGACGTTCATCTCTCGCCTGGAAAGCCTGGGTGAACTGCGCAAGGGCGCCACGATCGCCCTGGTGGGCTTCCCCGTCCTCAACCGGGACGAGATCCGGCGCGTCGCCGAAGAGGAGGGCGTCGATTACGTCTTCCTGCTCAGCGAGGCCGAGCGCCGGGCCTTTCTGGAAAAGCGAGACGGCCTCACGGTCTTCAACGAGGTCATGGAGATCGTGGCGCATGTCCGCCAGTACGACGTGGTCATCCTGCTGGTGTCCGACAGGCGAGCCGGCATCATTGGAGCCCTGCTTGACCGCGAAGTGGTCCCGCTGGCTATCGGCAAGTCGCCCATCGAGGAAGACAAGTGGGTGGACCCGGACCAGCTTCGCCAGCTCATCGCCGGGGTGCGCATCAAGTAGCCTGGCCCCCATCCCATCGGCCACGCGGACCCCGCCGCCGCGCCGCAAGGAGGTACACCGTGGACACAGGCGCTTTCGCCTTTATGGTTCATCCCCTGGACGCCAGCTACTTCGCGCGCAAGTTCCCCCTGGCCAACCGGCTTCCCGAGTCCGTCATTGAGGCCGTCGGGCGCCGCCTGCCGCCCCTCAAGGTGGCCCCCATCCGCGGTGTGGAATCCGGCCACAACCGGGCCGAGGGGTGGTTTGTGGCCTGTCCGCTTACCAGCCGTCAGATGCTGGGCCTCCCGGAAGCGCTGGTCGTGCGGAAGATCATCCAGACCGGACGCCTGGCGGAGAAGCTGGGCGCCAGAGTCCTGGGCCTGGGCGCCTTCACCAAGGTAGTAGGCGACGCCGGGGTCACGGTGGCCCGGAACCTCAAGATTCCTGTGACCACGGGCAACAGCTACACCGTGGCCACCGGTTTGGAAGAGACCCGGCGCGCCGCCGCCGTGATGGGCCATGACCTGAGTCGCTGTGAGGTGGCCGTGGTTGGCGCCACCGGATCGATTGGGTCCGTGGCGGCCCAGATACTGGCCCGCGACGTGCGGAACCTGACCCTGGTTGGTCGGAACGAGGTCAAGCTGGACCGCCTGGCCCGGGTCATCACCAGCCAGACCGGCCTGGTGCCCCGCATCAGCGCCAACATCAGCCAGGCGCTGTGCAAGGCTGACGTGATCCTCTCCAGCTCCAGCGCCGTGGACGCCATCATCCACCCGGAGGACCTGAAGCCGGGCGCCGTGGTCTGTGACCTGGCCCGTCCCCGGGACGTCGCCAGGCAAGTGGCCGAAGCGCGGGACGACGTGCTGGTCCTGGATGGCGGCGTGGTTCAGGTCCCCGGTAACCAGGTGGACCTGGGTTTCAACTTCGGCTTCCCGCCGGGTACGGTTATGGCCTGCATGGCCGAGACCATGATCCTCGCTTTGGAGAACCGCTACGAGTCCTACACGCTGGGCCGGGAACTCACGGTGGCTCAGGTGGATGAGATGGAGCGGCTGGCCGCCAAGCACGGGTTCCACACCACCGGTTTCCGCAGCTTCGAGAGGGCCCTCAGCGACGCGGAGGTCGAGCGGATCCGGGCCAACGCCCAGCGGGCGCCCGAGGCCCGTCGCCCCGCGCCGGCGCTGCGGGAACCCGAGGCATCGGCCGCCGCCGGTGCCGGGCTGGCTGACTAATCGGGTGAACGAAGCCGACCGGCCGGGGCTGAGAGCATCGAAGGCCCGTCCGGTCGGCTTCTGGCAAGTCAGGCGTTTCTTGACAAGGCGGCAGTGTCTCGCCTATAATAACCCACACGCAAACCCGAAATATCGAACGCCCTTATACGGTTGCCGCGCAGTGCCAAGGCCCAGTGTCTGGCACTTTTGGTTTGTTACCGTTTCGCGGTAAAGCGGTGACTGTATAACAGACACTGAAGAGTCATATAGGTACTGTGACTTCGGGGGAGAAACGTCAAAAGGAGCGAAGGACAGGTGGCCGAAAAAGAAGTTATTCTTACGGTCGAAGGCCTGAAGAAGATGGAACAGGAACTTGAGCACCTCAAGACGGTTCGCCGCCGCGAGGTCGCGGAGCGCATCAAGCAGGCGCGCGAGTTCGGTGACATCAGCGAGAACTCCGAGTACGAAGACGCGAAAAATGAGCAGGCTTTCATTGAGGGCCGCATTCTCACGTTGGAGAAGATGCTGCGCAACGCGCGCGTGGTGGATGAGGCGGACCTCAACCCTAATGTCGTCAGCATTGGTTCGACCGTGCGTCTCAAGGACCTGGAGTACAACGATACCATGGAAGTCACCCTGGTCGGCTCCAGCGAGGCCAACCCCGACGACCACAAGATCTCTAACGAGTCCCCGGTTGGCAAGGCCATTCTGGGCAAGAAGGCCGGCAACGTGGTGGAGGTCACCACCCCTGGTGGGGTCATGAAGTTCAAGATTCTCGCCATCGTCCACTAGAACCGGCGGAACCGGACGGAGGAGACTATGCCAGAAGACACAGAACGCAACGAACAACTGGAGGCGGACCCCACAGGCGAGGACCTTGATCGTCTGATGGCCGTCCGCCGAGAAAAGCTGGACAAGCTTCAGGCCATGGGCGTTGAACCCTTTGGCCAGGCATATCAACGCACTCATTCGGCCCGTGAAGTGGTCGAGCAGTTCGAGTCACTGGAGGGGCAGACTGTCTCCCTCGCCGGACGGCTGACCGCCATTCGCAGCCATGGCAAGGCGTCCTTTGCTGACCTTCAGGACCAGTCCGGGCGCATCCAGGTCTACTTTAAGAAGGACGTGGTCGGCGACGCCGCCTACGACCTTTTTGAGATGCTGGATCTGGGCGACATCGTGGGCATCCGGGGCTCTGTTTTAAAGACCAAAAGGGGCGAGATCAGCGTTCAGGTGACGGAGTTGACCCTGCTCAGCAAGGCCCTTCGCCCTATGCCGGAGAAGTGGCACGGACTTAAGGACGTTGAGCTACGGTACCGGCAGCGGTATGCCGACCTGATCGCCAACCCGGAGGTCCGCGAGACCTTCATCATCCGCACCAAGGTGGTTCGCGCCATCCGCAACTACCTGGACGGCCTGGGCTTCTACGAGGTGGAGACGCCTGTTCTGGCCACCATTGCCGGCGGTACCACGGCACGGCCGTTCAAAACGCACCACAACGCACTGGACCTTCCCCTCTACATGCGTATTGCGACGGAGCTCTATCTGAAGCGCCTCGTTGTCGGCGGCTTCGAAAAGGTGTACGAGATCGGCCGTGTCTTCCGCAACGAGGGCATCTCCACCAAGCACAACCCGGAGTTCACGCTCCTGGAACTGTACGAGGCCTACTCTGATTATGAAGGCATCATGACCCTCACCGAGAACCTCATTAGCCACGTGGCGCAAGAGGTGCTTGGGACCCAGCACATTATCTATCAGGGGCATGAGGTCGACTTCACGCCGCCCTGGCCGCGTGCCCGCATGCTGGACCTGGTCAAGGAGCATGCCGGGGTCGACTTCTCCCAGACCAATACTGATGAAGAAGCCCGTGCCGCTGCGCGTCAGGCCGGCCTCACGGTGGCGCCCAACGCCACTTACGGCCAGGCTCTGGACGAGGTCTTTTCAGAGTTCGTGGAACCCAAACTCACCGGGCCCATGTTTGTTATGGACTACCCGGTTGAGATCTCGCCGCTAGCCAAGCGGCGCAGCGACAACCCGCGCCTGACCTATCGCTTCGAAGCATTCCTGGCCGGCCGCGAACTGGCCAATGCCTTCTCGGAACTAAATGACCCCATCGACCAGCGCGGCCGCTTTGAGCAGCAGATGGAGGAACGCGCCCGCGGCAACGATGAAGCGCACGAGATGGACGAGGACTTCCTTCGTGCGCTGGAGTACGGCATGCCGCCCACCGGCGGCCTGGGCATCGGCATCGATCGCCTGTGCATGGTCTTTGCCGGCGTTGACTCCATTCGCGATATCATCCTGTTCCCGCTCATGCGCCCGCGGCACGATTAGCGGCCGCGTCACGAGCGGCGTCAAAGAAGGACTTGCAGCCGCCGGCTCACACCGGCGGCTTTCTTTGTGCCACCTCACCCACGTTTTCACGGATTGCGACCGCTGTGCACGCGTGGTACATTAGTCGATGTCGCCGTCGCTGGCAGTGTTCAAAACGCGATGTGGATGCAATTGGCCCTTGATTGAAGGGCGCATCCGTGGTAACATCATATTTGCTCTCGCGAGGCGCTCACAGTTCCTGGGGCACCTGGTCAGAGAGCCAAAAAGTACCGGCTGATGCGATGTTGACGCATCGCACCGGGCGTGGTACCATGAGTCTCTGCGCCGGCTCCGGTCGGCAATCGATCCTTGAAAACTGAACAGTGTGCCTGAGGTGAGAAACACAGCTCAAAAGCTGAGTCATCACTTTGAGGACTCACAAAAGTAACTCGAGCCAACAAGCTCCGAGTTGAAGAGGAAGT
>JBLNCQ010000017.1:0-18976 GCA_050260815.1 Bacillota bacterium | reverse complement strand
AGCCAATGACTCTCCGGCTGGAGATCGACCCGCTGCCAGAGTGGGTTGAGCGGGGTCGGGTCTCGGCCGCGGAGCTGAGGGAGCACCTGGCACGCCAGGGGGTGGGACAGGCCCGGAAGCCTGCCCGCCCCCGGCGCCCCGGGGCTGACTGGCGGCTCAGCTGGGCCAGGACGGCGGAGGGGACCTGGATCAACCTGACGGTACCGGAGCTGCACCCGAGTCTGAACGAGTGGACGCACTGGCACTGGAGCCGTCGGCATGAGCTACTGGAACGGTGGACGCAGGCCGTGACCGTCCTGGCCAAACACCGGAAGTGCCCGCAGCTGGCCCGGGCGACGTGCAAGGTGGTCTACTACTTCCCCCGGCCGGCCAGGCGCGACACTGACAACTACGCCCCGAAGCTGCTGCTGGACGCCCTGCGGAAGGGCGGGATCCTGACGGACGACAACGCCGCGGTCCTGGACTTGGCGCAGGTGGAGTTGCTCATGGATGCCAGGCGCCCGCGGATGGAAGTTGAGCTGCGCGGAGAGGAGCTGGAGAGACCGTGAACGGTTGGGCGTTCTGGGTCGGGCTGCTGTGCGCGGCCCGGGCGGAGGAGGGGGTGGGCCGCGGTGATCTGCCTGACCTGCGGACGGTCGATGGTGCCGGCGCGCCTCATGCAGTACCGGCCCCGGCAGCCGCGCCGCCTGAGGTACCGCCGCATTCAGATCTGGTTCTGTAGCCACTGCGGGAGACAGCAGATTCGCGACATCGGCGCCTGGCCCGGGCTCCTCGTCCTGCGCCCGGGCCGGCGCCCCACCTGGAGGGAGGCAGGCCGTGCTCACCAAGCCACGCAAGCTCGCTAGTCCACGCGCCGTGATCAAGGTCGGCGCCCACTATGTACCGCGGCATACCATGCAGTACGTCATCGGGGAGCTCAAGCTCTACCGTCAGAGACTGCGGCAACTGGAGGAGGCCAAGGCGGCCGTCGCTCTTCGACCCCACGAGCCCACCGGCATGCCGGCCAGCCCGTCGCCCGGATCGTATGACGAGGCCTTCGCCCGCTTCCAGGCGTTCGCGGAGGACGAGGAGATCCAGCAGCTGCTGCGGTCCGTTGAGCCGATCGAACGTGTATTGCATGAGCTGCACGGCCCGCGGGGTAGCGCGCGGGAGCACAAGCGTCGGCTGCTGATGATGCTCTACGTGGACGAGACGCACCACCTGAAGGCCGCGGCCATTGAGCTGGGCGTCAGCACGGAGTACGCCAGGCGGCTCGCCCGGGAGGCGGTGTGGCAGGTGGGGGTTGCAATCGGCGTGTTTTGAGCAGGAAATTTGCACCAAAAACGGTCCAACCCAGCGTGGCTACTGCGTTTGAGCCTTGTTGGAAAATCGCGTCTCCGCGTGCAGAAAAAGGTGCTATGATTGCTAGTGTCAGGGGTCGTCGAGAAATCGGCGGCCCTTCGTGTTGGAATTCGTCAGGGCGGGCATGGTTCATGCGGGCCGGGACAGCCGCGTCAGGCAGCGGCGCGGCGCCCGGCCTTCGCCCTGGCCAGAAGGAGGTGTCCCCGGTGGCAAAACCGCACAAACCGAAGATGCGCCCCCGGGCCACCACCCAGCAGGAGCGCGCCCTGGTGGCGCAGCTCGTCGCCGCGAACCCCGCCCTGGCCAGCCAGCCTACTGAGGTCTGCCGTCTGGCCGGCATTGACCCATCCCGAAAGGGCACCGTGTGCACCTGGATCAAGGGCCTGAACCTTGATCCCGAGCAGGTCCAGCAGGCGCGCATCGAGGGGGCCGTCAAGGTCCAGCAGGCGGCGGCCGACCGCCTGGCCGCGATGGCCGAGCGGCTCTACCAACTGGCCGACAAGGCAATCAGCAAGGTAGACGCAGCGGTCAACGACCGGCAGCAGGGAGGCGAACCACACGACCGCGACGGAGCTGCGTGGCTCCGGTCCCTCGTGGGCGTGATGGCGCAGGCCATCGACAAGGCTCAACTGCTCTCGGGCAAACCCACGGAGCGCTCCGAGGTGGTGAACCCGGATGACGCGCGCCGGCGACTCGCTAGCCGCCTCGATGAGCTTGCTGCCCGCCGAGCAGCGAAACAAGCTGCTGGCGGAGCTTAGCGACCAGGAGGTTCTGGCGCTCCTCTATGACTGGCCCTTCTGGGCACGGCCCAACCAATTACCACCGCCGGGTGACTGGCGCGTCTGGCTGGTCCTCGCTGGCCGTGGTTTCGGCAAGACTCGTACCGGCGCCGAGTGGCTGCGTGACCAGGTGCAGAACCGGGGACGCGGCCGTCTGGCACTGGTGGCGCCCACGGCAGCCGACGCCCGAGACGTCATGGTGGAGGGCGAGTCCGGAATCCTGGCGATCTCACCGCCCTGGTTCCGGCCGGTGTACGAGCCGTCGAAGCGCCGGCTCACCTGGCCGAACGGGGCCATCGCGACGACCTACTCAGCAGACGAACCCGACCGCCTGCGCGGTCCCCAGCACGACGGTGCCTGGGCGGACGAGCTGGCCGCCTGGAAGTACCCCGATGCCTGGGACATGCTGATGTTCGGCCTGCGCCTGGGGACCGACCCGCGGGTGGTGGCCACCACCACGCCGAAGCCCGTCCGGCTGATCCGGGAACTGCTGGCCTCCGAGACCACGGCCGTCAGCCGCGGCAGCACCTACGAGAACGCGGCCAACCTTGCGCCGGCCTTCCTGCAGCAGATCGTCACAAAGTACAAGGGCACCCGGCTCGGGCGCCAGGAACTCGACGGTGAGGTCCTGGATGACGTGCCAGGTGCCCTTTGGACACGCAAGGCGCTTGACGACCTGCGCCGGCCAGCGGCGCCGGAGCTGGTGCGGGTGGTGGTGGCCATCGACCCTGCCGTTACAAGCGGCGAGGACTCGGACGAGACCGGCATCGTGGTGGCCGGGAGGGGTGTGGATGGACACGGCTACGTGCTCCGCGACCTGTCCTGCCGAATGAGCCCCGACGGCTGGGCCCGCCGGGCCGTGGTCGCCTTCCAGGACCACAGGGCGGACCGGATCGTGGCCGAGGTCAACAACGGCGGCGACCTGGTGGAGCAGGTGGTCCGCACTGTCGACCGGAGCGTCCCGTACAAGGCGGTCCACGCAAGCCGCGGGAAGCGTGTCCGGGCGGAGCCCATCGCCGCCCTGTACGAGCAGGGCAAGGTCCATCACGTCGGCGGCCTGCCGGACCTGGAAGACCAGATGTGCTCCTTCCTGCCGGAGGGCGGCGACAAATCACCCGACCGGGTTGACGCCCTAGTCTGGGCCCTGACGGAGCTGCTGCTTGGCGGTGGCGCCAGCCCCGACATCTTCTAACGAGGAGGCTTGCCCTTGAACATCGCAGATCGCATCAGCGTCCTGTTTACAGGCCGCCCCCTCGCCAGGAAGGCCGCCTCCCCTGGTGCGATGGTCGGCTCCCTTGCCGGTCAGCCCCAGTACCCGGGATCCGGCTACCTGTCCGGAGCGCAGGAGGCCTTCGGCAAGAACGAGCTCGTCTACGCCTGCATCATGGAGATTGCCACTAGCGCCCCGGAGGCTCCGCTGCGGGTGTACCAGGAGACCGACGCGGGTTCCGAGGCGCTGCCGGATCACCCCCTGCGGCTCCTGATGAAGAACCCGAACCCCATCACCACGGAGTATGAGCTGTGGGAGCTCACGCTCGTCCACCTGTACCTGTCAGGCAATGCCTTCTGGGAGGTCGTGCGGGACCGGGCTGGGCGCCCCGTACAGATCTGGCCCCTGCGGCCGGACATGGTGCGCATCATTCCGGACAAGCGCCCTGAAATCCACCACACCTACGCGTACGTTGTCGAAGGCCAGTCCTACCCGCTGGGCACGGACGTGGTCCACTTCAAGTTCCCGAACCCGATTGACCCCTACTTCGGCCAGGCGCCACTGCGCGCCGCCTTGCGAGCCGTGGCCACCGACAACGAGGCCACGGACTTCGTCAAGGTCCTGCTGCAAAACCACGCCATCCCCGGCCCGGTAATCACCACTCAGACGGAGCTGGATCAGGCGACCGCCGACCGCCTCACTGAGAAGTGGCGCCAGAAGTTCGGCCGGAATCGCCGAGGCGACCCCGCCTTCCTGCAGGCCGGCATGGACGTCAAGACGCTAGGCCTCAGCCTACGCGACCTGGAGTTCCCGGACCTGCGGACCATCAGCGAGAGCCGTATCTGCTCGGTCTTCGGCGTCCCCCCTATCCTGGTGGGCGCCAACGTGGGACTCCAGCGCAGCACGTTCAGCAACTATGAGGAGGCCCGGCGGAGCTTCTGGCAGGAGACCCTGATGCCCCTGCAGCGCCGGCTGCGCGACCGGATCAATCACAAGTTGCTGCCGATGTTCGGCGACGCCAGCGGCCTCGAGGCTCGCTTCGATAACACTGACGTGACGGCGCTCCAGGAGGCCGAGGATAAGAAATGGGCCAGGGCCGACCGGGCCTTCCGTGGCGGCTGGGCCACCCGAAACGAGGCCCGGGCCGAGGTGGGGCTGGATCCAGTGGACGGCGGCGACGTGTTTGTCCAGGATCTGCAGCGCTCCATGCCGCCGGGCGACACCGGTGGGAATCTCGGGGATCCGCAGCCGGTTAGCAGCGAGCCTGGCCAGAAGGCCAGGCCGCCACATGACCATAAAGCGGCTACGAAATCCGCCGAGGAGCGCACCCGCCTGGCGGACGCCTATGAGCGCAAGTATCGCGCTTGGGCTATCGCTGAGTTCCAGGCCGAGGCCACCGACGTGATGCGCATGTTCGCCGCGCGAAAGGCCCTCGACGAGAACACCCTCCAGCAGCTCCTGGCCATGCTGGCCTCCGCCTCTGTTGCCTGGGACCGGCGGGTCCGAGAGACCATCATGGGCATCATGGCCGCCGAGATCGCCGCCACCGGCCAGAACGCCGGCAACGAGGTGGGCGTGGCCTTCGACCTCAGCAACGACGAGGCCGTGCAGTTCCTCCAGAACTACGTCATGAAGTTCGCCCAGCAGATCAGCCAGACGAGCCACGACCTGGTGCGCGGCATCATCCTGGCCGGCCAGCAGGAGAACCTGACCATCCGCGAGATGCGAGATCGGCTGGCCACGGAGCTGGAGGGCTGGACCCGGGCCCGGGCAGAGATGGTAGCCCGCACGGAGACGATCCGGGCGAGCAATGCCGGCGCCAAGCTGGCCTACAAGCAGGCCGGCATCAAGCGTGTCCGCTGGCTGACCGCCGACGACGGCTGCCCCTACTGCGTGCCGCTCAATGGCCGGGAGTTCGGCGTCGACGAGCCGCTATTCCAGCAGGGCGACACCTGGCATCCGGAGGGCGCGCCGGCGCCCCTGCACCTGGACTATGAGGCGGTGGAGCACCCGCCCATCCATCCGAACTGCCGCTGCTCCATCATCCCGGTGGTCGAGTGAGGAGGCTGAAGATGAGCAAGCGATTGAAGGGCTTCGCCACGGAGTACCGGGCCGTCACCTTTGAGGTCAAGGCCTTTGACCCGCAGGCGGGGACCATCGAGGGTTACGCCTCGACCTGGGACCTGGACCAGGGCGGCGACATCATCGTCAAGGGCGCATTCGCCAAGACGGTCCAGGAGCGTGTTCCCGCCGGCTTAGTGAAGCTGCTGGACAGCCACTACTGGGACGGACAGCACACCATCGGCACCGTCACCCAGGCGCGCGAGGATGACCGCGGCCTCTACATCGTCGCCTCACTGGCCGGTACGCCGGACGCCCAGGCCATCCGCCAGAAGGTCATGGAGGGCCACCTCAACCGGTTCAGTATCGGCTTCGAGGTAGTGCGCGAGCGGTGGCAGCGCGACGCCGCCGGCAACATGGTCCGCTACATCGACGAGCTCAAGCTCTACGAGGTGTCGGTGGTGCCCTTCCCGATGAACGAGCAGGCCACCGTCACGGGAGTCAAGGCCCAGAGCTTCGAGCAGATCCTGCGGAGCGGGAACCTGCGCGAGCAGTTCTGGCTCATCCAGGACGCCCTGATCGATGCTATGCTCGGCATCATCGAGGACGAGCAGGAGACGGACAAGGTGAATGCCACTGCCCAGTCCATCGACCAGTACAAAGCCACCATGGTGCAGTGGATGGCCCAGGCGCAGAGCAGCCAGCTTTTGGATGCCCGCCAGGCCGTCGCGACGTACAAAGCCGCTCGCAAAAGCGAGCCTGCCCAGGACCCTGCCCCCTCCGCCGGGCCGGACGCGAGTCCACCCACGGGGGAGGGCGCTAGGAGCAAAGCCGCCGAGCCGAGGGCCACCTCACTCACGGCAGCGCTGGATGTGCTGGAGACCGAACTCAGTCTGATGGGAGAGTGAACCGCGATGATCCCGAAGGAGCTCATCGAGAAGGCCAAGGCGGCCGTGGCCAAGGCGCGCGCCATCGCGCAGGAGTTTGAGGGCAAGGAGCTGCCGGCCGAGAAGGCCGCAGAGATCCAGCGGTACCTCGAAGAGGCCAAGGCCGCGAAGGCCCAGGCCGACCAGGCCGTCCAACTGAAGGGGTTGGAGGATTGGTTGGCTGAGCCGCAGTTCAAGCACCCCATGGGAGGCGGGCAGCCGCAGACCGAGCCCGACCGCAAGGCCGCTCAGAAGGCCGCCTTCTTTAAGGCCTTCAAGGGCCGCGGCACCCACGTGCTCAACGCCGAGGAGAAGGCGCTGGTTGAGAACGCGGCTGGCGAAATCCTCGTGCCCGAGGAGCTGGAGGCCGAGATCTACCGCGAACTGCCCAAGCTCACGGTGATCCGCGACCTGGCGACCGTGCGGACCACGACCAGCAACCGCGTGCGCCGGCGCAGCCTCACCGAGCTGACCGTCGGCTGGGGCAAGCTGGAGACCGGCGCCCAGGTGCTGGCTGACTCCATGCCTGGCGTCCCGACCGAGGACTTCCAGTACGTGGAAGATCTCTATGGCCTGGCCCTCATCGGCGAGGACGAGCTGGACGACACCGACGTCAACCTGCAGGCGTTCGTCAGCGACTCGTTTGCCCGGGCCCTGGGCGAGACGGAGGACACCGCGTTCATCAACGGTACGGGCCACGCCGCCAACCGGCCTGAGGGCATCCTCAACGGTGCTGTGGTCACCCGCATCAATGCCGGCCAGCCGGCCGCGATCACCATGGACGACATGAAGAAGCTCATCTATGGTGTCCCGGCCCAGTACCGCCGCAACGGCAGCTTCATCATGGCGAGCTCTGTCGAGCTGGCCATCCAACTGCTGAAGGACAACAACCAGCAGTACCTGTGGCAGCCGTCCAATCAGGCCGGCCGGCCCAACACGTTCCTCGGCTTCCCTATCTACAACCAGGAGGACGTACCGGCCATTCCGGCGGCCGGCGTCGCGGCCGACGTGGCCATCTTCGGCGATGTGCGCGCGGCCTACCGCATCCTGGACCGCCAGGGCATGAGCCTCAAGGTGCTCGACCAGCTCTACGCCGAGGACGGCGAGATCGGGTACCGTGTGAAGCGGCGCGTCGGCGGTGCCGTGGTGCGCGCCAACGCCCTGCGCATCCTCAAGGTGCCGGCGGCCTAACGATGAAGGTTCAGATGCTTCGTAGCCTCGCGACGGGCCAGAGGGGTTTCCCCTCTGGCTCTGTTCACGAGGTCGATGAAGAACTCGGCCGGGCCTGGGTGAACGCCGGAGCAGCCAAGGCCCTGGAGGGTCCACCGGAGAACAAGGCGCGCGCTGCCGCCCCGGAGGTGAAGCGCAATGGCGGACCTGGTAACACTGGCGGAGGCCAAGCCGCTTCTCGGAAGTCCGGACGCGGACGACGCGCTGGTAAGTAGCCTCATCACCCGGGCTTCGGCCGGGGTCGAGCGTTACACCGGCCGACAGTTCGTGCGGGCCGAGGCCACCGACTACCTCGACGGCGGCCATGCTTCTCTCCTGCTCACGCGGCGGCCGGTCAGCGCCGTCGCCAGCGTCACCGACCAGGAGACCAACGCCGTCATCGACTCGGCGTTGTATGTGCTCTACCCCGAGGAGGGGCGGGTACAGTTGCGGGGCGGGGTCTGGAGCGAGGGCCCCAGGCGTTGGAAGGTGGTCTATACCCCCGGCTATGCGGCGGTGCCCGGGGACGTCAAAGAGGCGACGCTAATGCTCATTGCCGCCTGGTACAACCGCCCCGACCAGGGCCTCTCCGCAGAGCGGATCGGGGATTACCAGCGGACCGCCGAGGCCGGCATGCCGACATCGGTGCGCGAGCTGCTGGCCCCCTACCGTGAGGTGGTGGTGTAGGTGCTGGGCACGCTGTTGAATCGAGTCCTTGAGATACGCCGACTCTCCCGAGTCCCCGACGGCCAGGGCGGCTGGCTGGAGCAGCGGGTCACGGTCGGCACAGTCCGCGGCCGCATCCGCCCTGCTTCAGCATCCGAAAGCGCCCAGCGGTATAGCGGTGCACAGAACCTGGCAGTGGTCACTCATGTTGCCTACCTACCCGCCGGCACCGATGTCCGACGGGACGACGAGCTGGTCGACGGCAACCTGGTCGTGACCGTACGCACGGTACGGCCGCCATCGGCAGGCCACCACCTGGAGGTCGACGCGGAGGAGGTGCAGGCGGGTGGCTAACGTCATCGTCAAGTGGCGGGCGCCGCAGTTCCTGCGCCTTACCCAGGAGCATGTGCAGCGGGGCATGGGCAAGGCGGTCCTCTTCTGCGAGGGCGAGGCCAAGCAGGCCGTGAGCCGCGGCAACATCACGGGCAACAGCCCGTCGGCACCGGGTGAGCCGCCGAAGACCGTCACCGGCACCCTGCGCGCCAACATCGGCAGCGAGGTGGTCGTCGACCAGGGCGACGTCGTCGGTCTGGTGGGCGTCAAGCGGGGCGCCGCTGACCCGTATGGCCGGCGCCTGGAGCTGGGATTCGTCGGAACCGACAAGCTCGGTCGGCGCATCAACCAGGGGGCGCGGCCCTTCTTGCGCCCTACCGTGTTTCAGAATGCCATTGAGATTGTCCGATTGATTTCCAGGGGGTGAGGGCGTGCTGCTCAACGTTCAGAACATGAGCCTGACCGGGCTTGCACCGGCTTTCGGCAATGCAGACGCAGCGGGAGACACGTTCCCCAACAACGGGCGCACTTTTCTCCACGTCAAGAACGCGGGGGCCGCACCGGTTGACGTGACTGTCAACTCCCAGCAGGCCTGCAACCAGGGTTTCGACCACAACGCCATGGCGTCGGTACCGGCCGGGGGCGAGCGGATCATTGGGCCCTTCCCGCCCGGGCGGTTCAACAACAGCCAGGGGCAGTGCGAAGTCACCTATTCCAGCGTCGACAACGTCACGGTCGCGGCCATCTCTGAGTAGGAGGCGGCGGGGATGGGAGCCATCACCGCGGGTATCTATGGCGTGCTGTCCGAAGACGCCACGCTCAGGGGCATGCTCGGCACCTACCAGGGCGCGCCGGCGATCTTCACGGTAGAGCCCGTGCCCGGTGACGCGCCCCTCCCGATGATCGTCACGCCCGGCCAGGTCTCGGACGTCCCGGACGATACCTATGATTCCTTGGGGCGCGACCTGCTGCGGGACATCCGCTGCTACACGGAGGCAACCGGCAGCACGGCTCAAGTGGAGGCCATTGCTGAGCGGGTGCGCGCGCTGTTCCATCGGCAGCAGGTTCCCGTGGCCGGGTACGGGGGCGTGCTCGCCGAGGCCTCCGGCCCGATTCTGGCCCCGACGGACACCACGGTCTACGGTCTCGTTGTCACGGTGCGGCTGCGGCTGCGCCAGATTTGACCCAGGAGGGATGAACCATGGCGGGCGAAGAGCTCGGCTACGGTACCAAGTTGCAGGCGGGGGACGGCGCTCAGCCGGAGGTCTTCACCGATGTGGCCCTGCTGACCAGCATCGGCGGCATCAGCCTGGAGGCTGACGACGTGGAGATCACCACGTATGCCTCCCCGGACGGTTTCAAGGAGTTCATGCGCGGCCTGGTGGACGCCGGCGAGGTCGAATTCGAGGGCATCTTCACCAACGATGCTTCTCAGACGGCGCTGTTCACCGACCTGGCCAGTGGCGCGGGCCCCGACAAGACGAAGAACTGGAAGATCGTCCTGCCCGGGACGCCGGCCCTGGCCACCTGGAGCTTCGCCGGCTATCTGAAGTCCTTCGCCGTCGATCCGTCCAGCATCAACGACAAGATCGCCTTCTCCGGCACCATCAAGGTGACGGGCAAGCCGGTCCTGGCGTAGGAGGTCTAGCCCATGCCCAATCCGATTCGCGGCGAGGTGCCGCTCCAGGCGGGCGGCCAGACCCACATCCTCCGTTTCACCACCAACGCGCTCGTCGAGCTGGAGCAGACCCTGGGTGTGCCCGTCTCCAAGCTCCCAGAGCGTCCCGGCATCCGCGAGATCCGCGCTATGGTCTGGGCTGGCCTGCTTCATCGGGGGCCTATGACCCTGGAGCAAGTCGGCGCCGTTATCGACGAGGCCGGCCTCCAGGAGGCGGCCCAGGCCGTCGGCGAGGCCATGCGCCTGGCCTTTGGGAAGCCCGGGGCCGACTCAAAAAACGCACCGGCGGAGGCCGCTGGGCCTGGGACGGCCTCCTAGCCGACGCCCTCAAGGCAGGGCTCCGGTCCGACGAGTTCTGGGCGATGACACCCCATGAGCTGCGCCTGGCGTTCGACGCCTACCGGCACCAGCAGGAGCGCGCCGACTTCCGGGCGGGAATCATCGCAGCCACCATTGCCAATGCGAATCGCGACCCGAAGAAGCGGAAACGCCCGTACCGGCCGCAGGACTTCCTGCCCCGGTACGGGCGCTCTGTTCAGACCCCGGAGCAGCAGCTCCGTGTCATCGAGCTGCTGAACGCCGCCCTGGGCGGAGAGGACCGGCGGCGGGGGTAACCTAGACAGGCATCCAGCCCTGGGCGTTCCTCTTTGCGGGCTTCTGGCAGTGGTCGCAGATGTAGACCTGAACACTCTTCTCGATGACGTTGGTCTGCCCGCAGGATGGGCAGCTTACTTTTTCTGTCTTCACGAAGGGAGCGGCGAGCATCATGGCCGCGCCAATGATCGCCAGCGGAATAGCCAGGGGGATCAGGATCACCGTCCACATCAGGCATCCGCCTGTGGCGAAAAGGGTCAGGCCTCCTACCGCGAGGCTTTTCCGCACAGGCTGGTGCTCGGGCGGTTTGGCACTTTTCGACATATTCAACCACCTCCGGCGAACACTTCGCCAGCGGGCTGTAAGGTCCTTCCCATAAGGGGTGACGTCATGTTCTCGCAGGAGCTCGGAGAAGCAGTCGTGCCCATCAGGGCCGCGATGGATGGGTTGAAGGCTGACCTGGAGGAGGCGCACCGCACCGTCTCCGAGTCTCTGAGGAAGGCCGGAGATAACGCCCGCGGCGTTGGCGAGCGCATAACGACGGGTATTACCCTGCCTCTCGCAGGCGCCGCTGCCGGCGCGTTCAAGATGTCGACCGACTTCAACGCTGCCATGGCCAACGTGGGCTCCCTAATCCCCGGAAACACGAAGCGGGTCATCGAGCTGAAGGAGTCCATTCAGGACATGGCCGTCGAGACCGGCAAAGCCACGGGTGACCTGGCCGGCGGTCTCTATCAGGTCATCTCCGCTTTCGGCGACACGGCCGACACGGCCAAGATCCTGGAGATCAACGCCAAGGCCGCGGCCGCCGGTGTGGCCAGCACCACCGACGCCATCAACCTGACGTCCGCAGTTACCAAGGGGTATGGCGACACATCCGCTGCCGCCGTGCAGCAGGTCAGCGACCTGGCCTTGCAGACTGTGAAACTCGGCCAGACCACGTTCCCCGAGCTGGCCGGCAGCATCGGGCGCGTCACTCCGTTGGCTGCGAGCTTGGGCGTGAGTGTGCAGGAGCTATTCGCGGCCATGGCCACAGGTACCGGCGTCACGGGCGGGGCGGCCGAGGTGAGCACGCAGCTGCGGGGTGTCTTGCAGTCGCTAATGGCACCCACGGACAGCATGAATGTACTGCTGATGGAACTGGGGTTTGAATCCGGCGAGGCCATGATCCAGCAGCTCGGGTTGAAGGGGACGATCGAGACCATAGTCCGCGCCGCTAAGGATGCGGGGCACCCACTGCAGGCCTACATCGGGAGCATAGAGGGCCAGACCCTCGCCCTGGCGCTCGCCGGCCCGCAGGCTGATGCCTTTGCTCAGAAGTTGCAGGCCATGGATCAGGCGGCCGGAGCGACTGATGCGGCATTCAAAGAGCAGACCGAGGGCGTCAACGCGGGCGGCTTCGCCTGGACGCAGTTCCGACGAGAGGTTGAGAACACGGCCATCGATCTGGGCGACTCCCTGGCGCCCGCCCTCAAGGAGGTATTGGATACCCTCCGCCCGGTGATTGATGTGGTCAGCGACGGGGCGAAGTGGTTCTCTGAACTCGACCCCAAGATCCAGACCGCGATTATTGTTGTCGCCGGTATAGCCGCCGCGCTCGGTCCGCTGCTGATTGTCCTTGGCGCCGTCACGTCAGGTATCGGAGCGCTATCTACAATTCTGGGGCCAGCAACGGTGGCTATTGGCGCACTCACGGGCTTTGGTGGAACACTCGCAACCGCATTCTCGCTGTGGGCTGGCGGGGCTGCGACCTTTGGCGAAGCTCTGACCTTCGCGCTCGGCCCGGTCGGCCTGATCGTCCTGGCTATCGCGGCTGCCGTTGCAGTCGGCGTGCTGCTGTACAAGAACTGGGACACGATTTCCGCGTGGCTATCCACCACGTGGAACGCCATCGCCGAGACCGCGGCCGGAATTTGGACGAGCATCAAAGAGACCGCGGCCGCCATCTGGGATGGTATCAAGGAGTTCTTTGCCAAATGGTGGGAGACGTTGCTGGTGGTGTTCACCGGGCCTATCGGGATCATCGCCCTGCTCGTCATCAAGAACTGGGACAAGATCAAAGAGACGACCAGCGAGGTATGGAACGCCGTGACGGAGTTCATCTCGGGAATCTGGGAGTCTATCTCCGCCAAAGCGACGGAGGTCTTCACCGCCGTCAGCGACTTCCTGCATGGGGTCTGGGAGGACGTGAAGAGTTTCCTGGGCGGGATCTGGGACGGCATCGCTACGGCGTTTGACAACACATTCGGCGACATGGTGCGCAGCGCGTTCGACTTCGGCAAGCGCATCATGCAGGCCCTGAAGGACGCCATTGGCAGTGTGAAGATCCCGATCCCCAGTATCAGCCTGAGCTTCCGCGAAGGGCCTCTGGGAATCCAGATCCCAGACCTGGACTTTGGGGTCAACTGGCGGGCGCTGAAGGACCTGGTGCCGTTCCTTGCGGAAGGAGGCATCGTCACGGCACCCACCCTGGCCATGATCGGCGAGGCGGGGCCGGAGGCGGTGGTGCCGCTGAGCCAACTGGGCCTGGCCGGCGCAGGCGGTCCGACCATCGTAGTCACCGGCAACACGTTCATGTCCGAGTATGACATGGAACGGTTCATCAATCAGAAGCTCATGCCGGCGGTTCAGCGCGTCTTTGAGTTGAGAGGCCCGTACCGGGGCTAATAGGAGGGAGGACTGTTGGCTTTCCCCACTTTCAACGAGAACAGCACCTGCCCCAAGTGCGGGGCGACCAATGCTGCCACTAAGTTCTGCGGCGGCAACAGCTCTCCGGACCACCTTCCCGGGTGCGCGGTGGAAGGGGAGCACCTGCACCGGTTCTGCGCCCGCTGTGGCGCTGAGCGCATCGAGTTGCCGCTGGACGCGGGGGTGTAGCCGGTGGAGATCAAGGTCGGCGGCGCCACAGTCGCGATCATCGAGGGCAGCCTGTCCATCGACGACGCCATCGCCGAGCGCAGCACCGCGGCATTCGTGGTCCGGGACGCGGCTGGCGCCAGCCACTACCAGAAGGGGCAGCCGGTGGAGGTCAGAGACGACGCCAACACTCTGATCTTCGCCGGCGTGATCGACTCTGCCCAGGAGCAGCAGCCGACGCCGGGCCTGTTGCTCCTTCACACCATCCGGTGCGCTGACTGGCACTACCTGGCGGACAAACGAATCGCGGCCAAGGCGTGGGAGAACACGCTGGCCGGCGCCATTGTGCAGGACCTGATCAGCTCCTATCTGGCCGCGGAGGGCGTGACGGCCGGGACCATCCAGGACGGCCCCATCATCCGCGAGGCCGTGGTCAATTACGCGCCCGTCACCGAGGCCCTGGACGGCGTGGCCGAGAAAGCGGGCTGCATCTGGTGGATCGACCCCGCCAAACGGCTGCACTTCGTGGAGCGGGCCACGTACGCCGCACCCTGGGCGGCCACAGGCGCCGATATGCGGCAGGGCAGCGTTTCGGTTGAGAGCGCCAACCCGAAGTACCGCAACCGCCAGTACATCAAGGGCGGCCGCGACATTACTGACCCCCAGACCGAGACCCGCAAAGGGGATGGGAACACCCGCTCGTTTGCGTTGGGCTTCCCGATCGCCAAGGTCCCCACGGTGACCGTCAATGGTGCCGCCCAAACGGTGGGCATCAAGGGCGTGGACACGGGCAAGCAGTGGTATTGGTCGAAGGGGGATCCGGTCCTCACCCAGGATCAATCCCTGACTCCCCTGGCCACCACCGACACCCTGTCTGTCACGTACCAGGGTGAGTACGACATCATCGTCCTCAGCGAGGACAACGCCGAGATCATCGGCCGCCAGCAGATCGAGGGCGGGGGCACCGGCTATGTCGAGGACGTGGCGGATGAGCCCCAGACCAGCAACCGTGACGCTGCTTTCCAGTCCGCCAATGCGAAGCTGCGGCAGTACGCCCGGATCGGCCGCCGGCTGCGGTTCCGTACCCGTCGCCCCGGCCTGGCGCCGGGGCAGCTCCTGACCGTCACGCTCCCCGAGCATGCCCTCGACGGTACGGAGATGCTGATCGAGTCCGTCTCCATCAGCGACGAGGCCGACATCCTCTGGTACGACGTGCTGGCGGTCGAGGGCCCGGAGCAGGGCTCCTGGTCGCGGATGTTCCGGGCCATGGCCACCCGCGGCCAGGCATTCGTGGAGCGCGTGAACATCGGCGAGGATAAGGTCCTGATCATCCTTCAGACCTTCAACGAGGCTTGGCCATGGGGCGAGGCTGTGACGCCGCAGGTGTTCGCGTGCCCTATCCCCTCGGTCAACCTCTATCCCAGCGTCAACCTCTTACCTTGCTGAGGTGGCAAACATGAGCGTAGCTGAGCACATTCCCTGGCACGGCCGCATCCGTGTGACCACCCGGTACCGAAGCGGCCGTGTCGACGTGGAGGAGTTCGACAACCTCATCACCGACGCCGGCCGAAACCTCCTGCGGGATGCCCTGGACGGGACGGTAAGCGACTGCGCCATCAAGTACATGGCGTGGGGCGACGGTAACGTGGCGCCGGCGGCCGGTGACGTTGCCCTCGGCAACGAGCTGGGGCGGAAGGCCGTGACGAAGCAGCAGGTCGGTGGCGCGGGCCAGCTCACTACTACCGTCTACCTGGCGCCCTTCGAGGCAAACGGCCAGATTCAGGAGCTCGGCTGGTTCGCCGGCGCCGGGGCTACGGCCGCTGTTGGCAGTGGCGTCCTCGTGGCCAGGGTCCTGTATGCCAAGTTGAAGACCGACCTGGAGAGCATCCAGATCGACCGCGTTGACACGATCGGATAGGGGGTGAGCCGGTGAGCGACTACGTCAAAACGAACTGGGTTGAGGGCGGCGCGCCTGGGATTTCCGCCGCGCAGCTCAATCGCATGGAGGACGGCATCGACACCGCCCACAGTGAGCTTGACGCGCACCTGAACGACGCGGCCGCCGCCCATCCTGCCAGCGCCATCTCCGTGGCTCCGGCCGGAAGCATCGCCAGCACCGACGTTCAGGCGGCATTGCAGGAGCTGGACAGCGAGAAGCTGCCGACCACCGGCAAGGCGGCCGACAGTGCCAAGCTAAACGGGTACGTGCAGAACACCGCGGCCGTTGCGGGCACCATCCCGGTCCGCGACGCCGCGGGCAAGGTCACCGGGTCGATCACGGGGGATGCTGACACTCTGGATGGTAAGCACGCATCGGCAATTGCTGATTTGGCCCAGGGAATCCTGACCGATATAGTAACAATCAATTATGGCGTCACATTCACAAAACAAGTCACCGTGCCGGCCGGTGCCCGCCAGGGCATGCTGGTTCTCTTGACCAAGGAATGGGGCGGGGGCGCCTTTTCTGTGGCTCATACAATCGTCTTTGGCGCTGCACCGGCCAATGCGGCCGATCACTGGAGCGTCGCATACCTCGTGAACGGCTCGACCCCGGAGACCTACACGTTTAGCGGACTCGACGCCGGCGCAAACCTGGGCCATCTGCTGTCTTCGGGTGGGACGAAAATCGGCCGCGTGAGAAACGTCTATGTGTCGAATGGAGTTCTGTATTTCTCCCTCTATAGCGAATACAGTCCGAGCAAGACAATCGAGTATACGGTTGCGTGGATGGTGATGTAGCATGCTCACTTGGTGGCGCAAAGGCGACAATAGCCTGATATGCGTTTCTGGGGTGAACTCCGCTGGAGATCCAGACCCCAACTGGGATTTTGGCCATAATGTCCTTCCCAATTCTGGGGGGACGCTGGCGGACTATCATATGCTCCAGGTCTCCGACGCCAAAGCCCATGAGATGTTTGGCGCCGGGTCCTCTGAATTGGTCCTCGATGGCCAAGGCAACCCGACCGATATTCTAACCCACCCCAGGCTCGCAGTCGTAGCTTCACCCAGTCCGGCCGGTGTGAACGCAACTGTGATCGTGGCTGCCACTCTGCCGAAGGGCAGCCCGGATGTTGAGGTCACCTTCACAGTGGATGGTGGAGCGCCCATCACGGAGCCCGTCGAGGCAGGTGGGGCCTCGCACGCGTACGCGTTCAAGGCACCTGGTACTTACCGGGTCCTGGTCTTCAGTGCGCACCATGGCAGCACGATGGCGGAGGTGCTGGTACAGTGAAGCAACGGGATGAGAACCGTAGCGGCCGGCGCGTGACGGTGGTGGAACCCGAGCCCCACGAGCTTCCGCCTGAGCAGCGCATCGCCGCGCTGGAGGCCAGGATCGCCGTCCTGGAAACAGACGCGGCCGAACTGAAGAGGCCGCTCACGCCGTCCGCCAAGTAGGGCGGCTGATTTGTTGGGGGACGGGGAAGGGGAGGCGATGGATATTGCTCCTCAAGCGTGGGGCGCGAGGGGATAGGGTGGCGGAGCTGCAGCGCAAGCTGCTGGCCGCTGGGCAGGACCCGGGTGGGGCCGACGGGGCATTTGGTCCGCGAACAGACCAGGCCGTGCGGCAGTTCCAGGCCGCCCAGGGCCTGGCCGCTGATGGCATCGTAGGCATCACCACGTGGAGCGCTCTCCTGTCCGGGGGCGCTATTATTGTGCGTCCAGAGGTGCGGTGGTTCGGCGCCCGCCGGGTCGAGATGTGGCGCGCGACGATGCAACGGGCCCGGGTGCGGCCCCGGTGTATTTGGGCGGCCGACCCTGTGGCCATGGTGGCGGAGCTGGAGGCACGTCGGCGGGTTGGCCGGACGGACATCCCCCGCTGGGTGCGTCGGCCGCTGTCGATGCTGGCCAAAGGCCAGCTCTTGGCCGTCAACAGCGCCTTCTTTGACTTCGGTAACGGCTGGCCGCTGGGCCCGACGATTGAGGCTGGCCGGCCGATCAACGGGGGCATGGCGCGCCCGCCTGAGGAGTTCACCGTGGTGGTCACCGAGCCCGAGCTGGCCCTGGCCAACCAGTCCGCCAGCGTGGTCTATGACCTCATCGGTGCTGGCGTCCGGCAAGCATTCAGCACCATCCCGGCGCTGGTGCGCGACGGCCGCCGGCAGATCGGTGGCCACCTGCCGGAGCACCACGGCCCTGCCCCGCGGAGCCTGCTCGGCTGGAACGCCACGGAGATCCATGCCATTGTCGCTGACGGCCGGTCCTGGCGCAGCCGGGGTCTGACCATGGACGAGGCCGCCAGCCTGTTGCTGGAGGCCGGCTGCATGGAGGGTGTCAACCTCGATTCCGGCGGATCCGCGGAGATGGTGTTGCACGGCGAGGTTGTTAACCGGCCCAGCGATGGCAGCGAGAGGCCGCTGCCGGCGGTCCTGGGGTTTGAGCTGGTCTGAGGCGGCGCAGGGAGGGTGGGGGCCACGATGGAGACGGTACTCGAGTATGCAATGAAGAGCGGCATGGGGATCTTCACGATCCTGTTCATCGCCCTGCTCTGGTGGGTGCTGAAGGCGAACGATGCGCGGGAGGTCAGGTACCAGTCTCTGGTGGACAAAGTCACCACCGACCTTGGCGGTCGCATGACCGCCGTGGAAAGGGACGTAGAGGCTCTGCCTGGGCGCGTAGCGGATGCCTTGCGTGTGGAGCTGCGCGAAGTCATGAAGGGGTGAGCACCATGGCTATCAACGACTTCAAGATCCGTGACAACTTCAACCTGAAGGAGTTCCAGTCGCCGGACACGGGGGAGGTCAAGATCGACTCCCGCCTGCTGGACAAGCTGCAGCAACTGCGGGAGAAGATCGGCAAGCCCGTCATCGTCACCAGCGGGTACCGGACGCCGGCGCACAACAAGAGGGTCGGTGGCCACCCCAACAGCTACCACATGCAGGGCCTGGCGGCGGACATTGTGGTCGCCGGCATGACCTCCCGGGAGATCGCTACCGTCGCGCGGGAGGTGGGGTTTACGGGCATCGGCGTCTACCCGACGCGGGGCCACTGCCACGTGGACGTGCGCCCGGGGCCGGCTGTGTTCTTTAACGGTGAGAAGCCCGGCGAGTCGCCGGGCCTGTGATGACACGGAGAGGGGGATCCGCATGATCCTGTATCCGATCGTGTTTGAGTACCATGGCCTGATCCTGGCGGCCATCGTCACCGCTCTGTTGGTGGTCCTCACCGGTGCGGTCGGCTGGGCTCGGGTGCGCCAGGCGCTACTGAGCCTGATGCTCAGGGCGGAGAAGGCGGCCCGGAAGGGCGAGTTCGGCGCCATCACTGGCCCCCAGCTGATGGACCTGGTCGTCAGTCAGTTCCTGCTGCGGGTGGTGCCGGCGCTGCC
>JBLNCQ010000016.1:0-18405 GCA_050260815.1 Bacillota bacterium | reverse complement strand
ACGTGGCGCCCGCACAGGGGGCGGGCCCCGCGTGCTCCGCCACCCAGGCCTCCAGTTCGTCCAGCCGGCCCTCCGCCTCGGCGGCCTGCCGGGCCGGCAGGTTCGCCGCCAGCCAGGCAGAGTCACCGGGTCTCCACAGCAGCACGCAGCCCGGCAGAAAGAAGGCCAGGCGCGGGTCCTCGCTGGGCAGGGGGTCGGCCAGGAAGGCGTCATGGGCGGCAACGCCCACCACGCCGCTCAGGAGGTCGCGGATGCCCTGCGATCCGACGTGGCCCCAGCCCAGTACGTCGCGGCGCAGGCCGTCCAGGTCAGGGTTGAGCCAACGGTAAACGGGGTCCCAGGCAGCCATGAGCCAGGGCTCATCCTGCCAGAGGATGCCGTCCAGGACGGCGCGCGGCGGCTTTCCGGGAAGGGCGGACCAGAGCCGCTCCAGGCACAAGTCCGGCAGGGTCATCTGCCGGACTGCGGTGGTCCACGGTTTTCTGTCGGGCATGTCAGGCGTCCTCCCCGGCTGCGTCCTCCAGGAGGGCCACGGCCCGCACCGGAGCGGCCTCCACCCCGTCCACCCGGGTGGGGAGGGCGGCCAGTTGGAAGGGGCGGCCCGCCGGCACGGCCGCCAGGTTCCGCAGGTACTCCAGGATGGGGATGCCGGCTGCAAGCAGGGTGCGGTGCACAGGCGCCTGCAGGTCACCCGGCTTCTCCGTGAGGCAGTCCAGGCCCGCCAGGACCACGCCGCGCTCCACCATCCAGCGGGCCGCGCTCTCCACCAGATAGGGCGGCTTCTGCCAGAAGTCCGGGTCGCCGAAGTGGCGGTCGTGATAGTCGGTGCGGATCAGGAGCCGCATCCCGGGGCGCCACCGGTCTCCAACCGAGTCCTCCAGGTCGCCGCCGCTGATGGGCTGGCGCAGGCCCTTGCCACTCAGATCGGCAATGAGAGCCGGCCCGACGAACACCTCCAGCGGTATGCGGTCCAGCGTGGCCGCACCGGGGATGTAGTGGACGGGGGCGTCAACATGGGTGCCGTTGTGCGCAAAGACCTCCAACTGTGTGAACGTCCGCTCCAGGCCCGCCGGGTCCGTGTCCGGCGTCATGGTGCGCCGCACGGCGAAAGGCGGGTACCAGGAGGCGCCATAGGACGGCATGCCCTCGTAGAAGCCCTGGGTGAGGTCAACGACTCGCGTGGTAGCTCACCGCCTCTCCGTTCGATCCGCCCGGAGCGCCCGGCGCTCCGAGCTCTCCCACACGGACTGCCGCACCATGCCAGCGACGCTGCGACGGGACCGGCCGGCCGCGGCGCAGGGCCATCAGCGGCTGAACTTCCTCCATCAGCATCTCAAACTGGTCCGGCGTGAGGGCCTGCTTGCCGTCGCTCAGGGCCTCGCTGGGATCCGGATGGACCTCCACCATGATGCCCGCGGCGCCGGCGGCCAGAGCCGCCCGGGCCATGGGGCGCACCAGGCGGGCGTCCTGCGTGGCGTGGCTGGGGTCAACCAGGACGGGGAGGTGCGAGGCGAGCTGGACCCGCGGCACCACCGCCAGGTCCAGGATACGGTCGGCCTGCGGGTCCACGCTGGCCACGCCCCGCTCGCAGAGCACCACCTGGTCGTTGCCCTCCGCCAGCACATACTCGGCGGCCAGCAGCCAGGTCTCCATGGAGGCCCAGGGGCCGCGCTTCAAGAGGACGGGCAGGCCGGAACGCCCCACGGCCTTGAGCAGGGGGAAGTTCTGCATGTTGCGCGCCCCCACCTGAAGCATGTCGGCGAACCGCGCGACCTCCTCCACCAGCCCGGGCTCCATCACTTCTGTGACCACCGGCAGGCCGGTCTCGCGGCGGGCCTCAGCCAGGAGGCGCAGCCCGGCCGTCCCCAGCCCCTGAAAGCTGTAGGGCGAGGTCCTGGGCTTGTACGCCCCGCCACGGAGCAGGTCCACGCCCAGGCCCGCCAGATGTCTGGCTACGGCCATCAACTGTTCTCGGCCCTCCACGGAACAGGGTCCGGCAATGACCACGGACCGAGGCCCACCAATCTCCACGTCGCCGACGCGCACGACGGTTGTGTCGCTCTGCCAGGCGCGGCTGGCCAGTTGGTAAGGTTCGCGCACCGCGTGCAGGGCGGCCACGCCCCGGGTCCCCAGGATGGCGTCCCGGCGGTCTTCTCCTCCGGGCACCACCAGCACCGGCTCGCCCTTCCACTGCACCACCTGTGCCTGCAGTCCCAGCCGGTCCAGCCGCTCCAGGACGGGAGTCAGCGAAAACCGGTCCGTCAGCTCAATAATCACAGCCGTGTCCTCCCGCCGTTGCTCTGCGCTGACATGATACGTGGAGGAGGTCCCGCTTGCTCCACAAGACGGAAAATGCCCCGCCTCCCGGAATGGAAAGCGGGGTAGAAAGAGCGAAACGGCGGGCCGCGGGATGCACCCGCGGTCCGCCGCCTGTTACCATAAGCGCTCTACTCGCGCTCGGCCCTGTTCTTCTCCTTGACGGCCCGTGCCCGGTGGCCGGCATCCAGGATGGCCTTGCGCAGCCGGACGGACTTGGGCGTGACCTCCACCAGTTCGTCCTCGGCAATCCACTCCAGGGCCAGGTCCAGGGTCATGTCCCGCGGCGGCTCCAGGCGCATGGTCTGCTCCTGCGTGGCGCTGCGCACGTTGGTCAGGTGCTTGAGCTTGCAGACGTTGGCCTCCATGTCCTTCTCTCGGGAGTTCTCGCCCACCACCTGGCCGGCGTAGACCCGGTCGCCCGGCCGCACAAAGAACGAGGCGCGCTCCTGCAGGTTATACAGGGCGTAAGTGGTCACCTCGTCGGTGTCCGTGGCGATGACCGAGCCGCGCACGCGGCCGGGGATATCGCCCCGCCAGGGCCCGTAGCTGTGGAAGACATGGTTCATGATGCCATAGCCCTTGGTGTCCGTCAGGAAGTCGGAGCGGAAACCAATCAGTCCGCGGGCGGGAATCACGAACTCCAGCCTGAGCTGGCCGGTCCCTGAGTTGGTCATGTTCTGCAACTCCGCCTTGCGGGTGCCCAGCCGCTCCATGACCACGCCCATGAACTCCTCCGGGACGTCGATGGTCAGAAGCTCAAGCGGCTCCAGAACCTCGCCGTCCTCTTCCTTGAGGATCACCTGCGGCTTGGAGACGGCCAGTTCGTAGCCCTCGCGGCGCATGGTCTCAATGAGGATGGCCAGGTGCAGCTCGCCGCGGCCGGAGACCTGGAAGACGTCGGGGGAGTCGGTCTCCTGGATACGCAGCGAAACGTTGCGCTCCAGCTCCTTCATCAGCCGGGCCCGCAGGTGGCGGGACGTCACATACTGCCCCTCCTGGCCGGCGAACGGGCTGTCGTTGGTGCGGAAGGTCATGGTCAGGGTGGGCTCGTCCACGGTCAGCACCGGCAGCGGCCGCGGGTCCTCCGGGCTGGTGATGGTCTCGCCCAGGGTGGCGGACTCCAGGCCGGTAATGGCGATGATCTCGCCCATCCGGGCCTCCTCCGCGGGGACGCGCTTCAGTCCCTGGAAGACGAACAGCCCGGCCACCTGGGCCTTTTCCAGCGTGCCGTCGCGGTGGGCAATGGCCACCCAGTCCTTGGCGCGGATGATCCCCTGCCGCACCCGCCCGATGACGATGCGGCCCACGTAGTTGTCATAGTCTAGCGTGGTGACCATGACCTGGAGCGGCTCCTCCAGCTCGCCGTGCGGGGCCGGGGTGTACTTGACGATGGTCTCAAAGAGCGGCCGCAGATCCTTTGCCGGTTCGTTCAGGTCCAGTGTGGCCACCTGATCGCGGGCGGAGGCGTAGACCACCGGAAAATCGAGCTGATCATCATCAGCGCCCAGTTCAATAAACAGGTCCAGGACCTCGTCCACCACTTCCTGGGGGTGGGCGTCAGGCCGGTCGATCTTGTTGATGACCACCATGATCTTGAGCCCGTTCTCCAGGGCCTTGCGGGTGACGTACTTGGTCTGGGGCATGGGCCCCTCAAAGGCGTCAACCACCAGCAGGGCGCCGTCAACCATGGACAGGATGCGCTCCACCTCGCCGCCAAAGTCGGCGTGGCCGGGGGTGTCCACAATGTTGATCTTGATGCCCTGGTAGTTGACGGCCGTGTTCTTGGCCAGAATGGTGATGCCGCGCTCACGCTCCAGTTCATTGCTGTCCATGACCCGTTCGGCCACGTGCTCGTTCTCGCGGAAGGTGCCCGACTGGCGCAGCAGCCCGTCCACCAGCGTGGTCTTGCCGTGGTCAACGTGGGCAATGATGGCGATGTTGCGCAGATCGTTACGCTGGGTCATGGATTTCACCAATCCTCTGTAGAGGAAGTGCTTCGCTCAAAGTCTGCCCGAAAGACGTCGTTTGGCGACCAGGCAGGCGGGAAAGCGAGCAAAAAAGGGGTGCCCCTCAATTGGGGCATCCCTCAAATTATGAAGCCCGAATCCGCTTCTGTCAATTGCTCTCGATGACTCTGGAAAGCCCCACAAAACTTCTGTACCACCTTCACCGAGCGCTCGCGACCGGGCGTGGCGCCCTGCGCCGTTCGCCCGGAGTCAACGCTTGGAGCCGACAGCAGGGTCCGACAGCCTGAGGCCTAGAATCACCAGGCGCATGGCCTCTTCCGCGGCCCGGGCGAGCAGCGCGCCGGCCTGGGCAATCGCCTCCTCCAGGGATAGCGGACCGGGTGCGATGCTGAGCAGGGCCGCCACGTTGTGCTGGTGCAGAGCCTCGGCGCCGGGGGCCACGGCACCGGAGATGACCACGGCGGGAACGCCGTGGCGCGACGCCCGCCCGGCCACGCCCATGGGCACTTTACCGGCCAGGGTCTGGCCGTCGGTCCTGCCCTCGCCCGTGATCACCAGCGACGCGCCGGCCAGGACCTCATCCAGGCGCAGCGTGTCCATCACTACCTGCACGCCCGGCGCCAGCCGCGCATCCAGGAAGGCCAGCATGCCAAAGCCGAGGCCACCGGCGGCGCCGGCGCCGGGCGTTTCCGCTACGTCGCGCCCCAGGTCTCGCCGCACCAGGTCGGCCAGGTGCCCGAGGTTCCTGTCCAACTCGTCCACCATCTCGGGCGTGGCCCCCTTCTGCGGCCCGTATACGGCCGAGGCGCCGCGATGCCCGCATAAAGGATTGTCCACATCGCAGGCCACCTGCAGGTCCAGCGCCCGCAGCCGCGGGTCCAGACCGCTGATGTCAATCCGGTCGGCCTCCGCCAGGGCGCCGCCGCCGGGCCCCACATCCCGACCGTCACGGGTCAGCACCCGTCCGCCCAGGGCCTGCAGCATGCCCACCCCACCATCGTTGGTGGCGCTGCCGCCAATCCCCACCAGGAGGCGGCGGCAGCCCATGTCCAGGGCGGCGCGAATCAGTTCGCCGGTGCCAAAGGTTGTGGTGATCAGCGGATCGCGCTCCGCCGGAGGCGCCAGCAGCAGCCCTGATGCGGCGGCCATCTCAATCACGGCCGTCTCCCCGTCGCCCAGCAGGCCGAACTGAGCCTCCACCGGCCGGCCCAAAGGGCCCGTCACCGTGCGCGTCACCAGGCGGCCGCCCGTGCCGGCCACCATCGCGGCCACCGTGCCCTCGCCGCCGTCGGCCATGGGCACCGCCACGACCTCCGCCTCCGGGACGGCGGCCCGAACGCCTCCGGCCATCGCCTCCGCTGCCTCCACCGCGCTCAGGCTGCCCTTGAACGAATCCGGAGCCACCACCACACGCATGTCAGTCTGCCTCCCCTGGCGCCGGGTCCTGCTGCTCCGGAACCTCTCCGGCATGTCCCCAGCGGTTCCGGTCCCGGGTACGGTACTTCTCCATGACCCGCGACAGTGCCTCGTCCAGGTCCAGATGCAGCGAGTTGGCCAGGCACACCACCACGTACAGGATGTCGCCCAGCTCCAGGAGGACGGATCCCTCCGCCTCCTCAGGCTTCTTGGGCTTCTCGCCGAAGCGGTGGTTCAGTTCCCGCGCCAGTTCCCCGACTTCTTCCGTCAGCCGCGCCAGGTTGGACAGCGGCGAAAAGTACTTCACCCGGTACCCCCGAATCTGGCGGTCCACCGCGTCCTGCCACTCCCGCAGCGTCAGCGCCCTATCCTCCCCAGCCATGCCGCCATCCCCTCCGCCATTCGACTGCTTCCAACATAAATTGCAGGATTTGCCACGCCTGGGAGCGAACTGCCTGGACAGGCCAGGGCCCATGGGCCGCCGGCCGTCCACGCCGTCAGTCCCGCGCTATTCGGCTGCGCCGTGTGGCTCACCTCATCACCATCGCGCCGCCGGCCGTGATTCAGGGGAGGGGCTGCCATGTACCGCCGCTACTTTGGGTTCAACGCCAAACCCTTCAGCAAGACCCCGGACCCCAAGTTCCTCTTCTACGGCAAGCACTATGAGGAAGCGCTGCAGCGCATCCTCTACGCCATAGAGGAGCGGGAGCTGGCGCTACTCACAGGCGACGTGGGCGTCGGCAAGACAACGCTTATCCGGGTGCTGCTGGAACAGCTGACGGAAGACCAGCACGCCGTCTCCATCATCGACCCGCTTCTCTCACCGGGACAGTTCATGCGCGCTCTGGTCAAGAGCCTGGGCAGCGAGCCGCCCAAGCGCATGCGCGCCGACCTGGTGGAGCAGGCGCAGAACCTGCTCCTCTCGTTCCACCGCCAGGGCCGTTACCCCGTGGTGATCATCGACGAGGCGCAGCTCTGCAGCAAGGCCCTCCTGGACGAAATCCGCCTGATCACCAACTTCCAGCTCAACCACCTGAACCTGCTGTCCCTCGTCCTGGTGGGCCAGACGGAACTGCGCCACCGACTCCGCAAACCGAACTATGCGCCTCTGCGGCAGCGCATCGGCATCCATTACCACCTGGAGCCCCTGTCCCCGGAGGACACCATCTCCTACGTGAACCACCGCCTGCGGCGGGCCGGAGTACGGCCCACCACGGTCTTTTCCGCAGACGCCCTGGAGGCGGTCCATGCGCTTTCGGGGGGCGTACCCCGGGTCATCAACGTGCTGTGCACGAACGCGATGATCACGGCCTTCACGAAGAAGGAGAAGCCCGTTTCTCTGGAGACCTTGCAGGAGGCGGCCCAGGAGGTCGTTTAGGGTACGCAACGGCGCCGAAGGGCATCGCTATGGCTGAAGGCCCGCACTCATTGGAGTGCGGGCTGTCTTCATATGGCTTGTGCCAGGCGTTGTTCGTATTTCGCCAGCACCGCCGGGAGGCCGCAGTTAACCCCCGATGAGACGCGCATGCTCCACCTTGATGCAGCGGTCCATGACCACCTGGAGTCCGGCCGAGCGGGCGCGCTCCGCCGCCTGTTCGTTGACCACCGATAGCTGCAGCCACAGGGCCCTGGCCCCCATGGCCACGGCCTGGTCGGCAATGGGTCCGACCTCCTCCGGGCGGCGGAACACGTCCACCACGTCCACCGGGCCGGGCACCTGGTCGAGGCTGGCGTAGCTCTTCTGCCCCAGAATCTCGTCAGCGGTCGGGTTCACCGGGATCACGCGGTAGCCATGGTCCATGAGGTACTTGGCCACGTGGTTGCTGTCCCGCTCCGGGCGCGGCGAGAGCCCCACCATAGCGATGGTCCTGGCCCCCTGCAGCAGGCGGCGGACCTCGTCATCACCGGGGTTCTGGAACATGCGGACCCTCCTTGTCGCGTGGGATCACATGCAATGAGGCCATCAGGTGTAGTAGAGGATGGCCACGGAGACGGCCACCCACAGCAAGACATTCACCATCAGCGGGCGGTCCCGCAGCAGGGCCTGCTCCGGGCTGCCACCGGCGTCGCGCTTGTGAACCAGGAACAGGTAGCGAAAGATGCCGTACAGCACAAAGGGTATGGTCAGCATCAGGTAGGGCGTGCGGCCGGCGGTGAAGGTGTAGAGCGAGTAGGCCATCACCGTGGAGGCTGTGACCACGTTGATCATCTGGTCCAGCATGTCCACGGAGTACTGCTCCAGGATGGGACGGTGCTCGGTCGCCCCGTCCTGCAGCAGGCTCAGTTCCGCCCGCCGCTTGGTGAGGGCCAGGAACAGCGCCAGAAGCACCGTGCACACCAGCAGCCAGGGAGAGATGGGGACGGGAATCACCACCGCTCCCGCCACGGCCCGCAGCACAAAGCCGGCGGCAATAGCCAGGACGTCGATGATGACAATCTGCTTGAGCCGGGCCGAATAGGCCACCTGCAGGCCCACATACCCCAGTGCCGTCAGGGCGAAGGAGGGGCCCAGAACCGAGGCGATGAAGCCGGCCACCACAGACAGTACGGCGGCCACGCCAACGGCCACAGCCACAGACAGCTGCCCGGAGGCGATGGGCCGGAACCGCTTGGTGGGGTGGCGCCTGTCCTTCTCGATATCGAACAGGTCGTTCATGAAGTAGACGGCGCTGCTGATCAGGCAGAAGTCAGCGGCGGCAGCCAGCGCCCTCCAGAAGGAAGGCCAGTTGAAAAGGTTCAGGGAGAAGATCAGGCCGGCGAGGACAATGCCGTTTTTGACCCACTGCTTGGGGCGGGCGGTTCGGATGATGGCACGGAGCAGCTTGCGCGATGCGGACGTATCAATCAACTCCATACTAAGCGGGATGACTCTGCGCCCAGCAGGACGACCCATGGCCAGAAAGGTTTCGCGCCCGGGGGCGGGTGGTCCTCCCGCGGCCGCTGAGCACGGCCGCGGACCAGGGCTATAGACCGGAGGCAACGGAGGGATGCTAGCGGCGGAGGCGAAAGCGTGAAGCAGTCCATACCCTTCACGGAGCTTGTGGATGCGATGCTGTGGTATGTGGAGAATCCGGACCTGACCGCCTACGTCGTTACCGTGTCGCGCATGGACCGCCGCGAGCGCTTCCGCGAGATGCAGCAAGTGGAGCTATCCCACCTGAGCGAACCCTCGAAGCAATGGCTGCGCATGGTGTTAACCGGCGATACCGCCGAGCGGATTGTGGCCACCCTGGACCACTTCGCCGACACCTACGGTGTGGCCCTCTACTGACGTAGCTTCCCAGATCCGGAAGAACCTAAACCCAGTTCCCGCCTGCCTTGGAGCCGCCGCACACGCCAAAACCCGCATCCTCAAAGGGATGGTCGATTTCACGGAAATGTGACCGTTTAGGGGCAGGAACCGCACCGGCCGCGGCGAATAGTGTACTCACAACAGCACAGTTGGGAGGCGCAGAACCATGGACAGGCATTACGAAGGAATGTCCATCCGGGAGATCAGCGACTTCCTCTTCGTCCACGATGAGCCCGAGCCGGCGGATCTCATCGTGGTCATCGGAGGCAGACGGCGGGAGCGTGCCGACAAGGCCGTGGATCTCTACCTGCGTGGTCTGGCTCCGAAAATCTTGTTTACAGGGGGTGACAAGCGCAAGACAGGCCAGGCAGAGGCGCTGCACCTGCGCGACCTTGCAGTCGAGCGCGGCGTGCGGCCTGAGGATGTGCTGGTGGAAGACCGTGCCGTGAACACAATGGAAAACGTCCTTTACAGTTGTGCGTTGATTGACCGTGAGATCGGGTTTGACAACCTGAACACGGTCATTTTGATTTCTTCCCCCATGCACATGCGCCGGGTGAAGAGGGCCTTCGGTACCCACTGCCCCCGACACGTGAAGCTCATTTGCATTCCGGATGACCGTGAAGACACCAACCGCGACAACTGGTGGACCGACCCCGCCTGGCGCGACAACGTTCTCCGCGAACTGGAGAAGGTGCGGGATTACGCGCGCAAGGGTGAACTCTAGAGGGTGACGTTCGCTTAATAAGAGCGTCCCGGGCTTGGCCCGGGACGCTCTGTTGTGTCATGGGGGCAGGGTCGCCGGCGCGGTCAGCGTCCGGCCGGCACGGCCTTCTGGAGCAGGGCCACCGCTTCCACCAGGGCGGCGTTGGCCCGACCGGGCTCGCCGGCTCCGTTCCACATCTGGCCGATGTCTGAGAGCATCTGCGCCTGCCGCGTCACCAGACCCACTTCAGCGAAAGCCAGCGCCGACTGACGGTACAGCGCTTCGGCCTCGCTGAGACGTCCGCGGGCGGCGTGCACGCCGGCCAGCGTGGCCAGAATCTCGCCTTCCTCCTGCATGCGGTTCTCGCCCTTGACCAGGCGAAGGGCCTCGGTACCGTACTGCTCGGCCTCGGCCAGGCGCCCCACGCGCAGGTAGTAGCGGGCCAGCTCGGCATAGGTGTAGCCGCTGCGGGCAATGCTGGACGGGTCCTGGCGCCGCAGCCGCAGCGACTCCTCGTAATGCGGCAGGGCCTGGTCCCACCGGTCCTGGCTGGCGTACAGCCAGCCGATATTGTTGTGCATGTCGGCGATGAGCGTCTTCTGCTCCTCCGCCTGATAGAGGTCCTGGGCCTTCTGGGTGTACTGCAGGGCCAGCCCCAGGTCGCCCTTCTCCTGGTAGGCCTGACTGAGGCCCAGGAACAGGGCGGCGGCGGAACGGGGGTCCGTCACCTGCTCCGCCAGTTCCACGCCCTTCTCGTACCAGCGGGTGGCCTCCTTGGCATCCCCCAGGGCCTGGGTGGTCGAGCCCAGGCTGGAATAGAGCTGCAGTAGGATCTCCGGATCAAAGGGAGACACCTGCTCCGACAGCTCCAGGGCCTTCAGGTAGTGGTCCAGGGCCTGGCGTAGGTCCTTCTGGCGATGCGCCAGCCGCCCCATGTGGATGGACAGCTCGGCCAGACGGTCAATGGCTCCAGCCCGTTCGAAGTCCTCACGGGCGCGCTCCAGATGCTCCTGGGCGTCCTCCAGTCCATCGCGCTGCAGTTCAGCCAGGCCGAGGGCCATCTCGCACTCGCCCCGGAGCCGGAGCTCGGGCGAGAGGCTCAGGGTCTGGAGAGCCTCAACCGCAGAGTCGTGGGCGCCGTTTCCGTTGCCCTGGAGGCGGAGCGCACGGCTGCGCGTCAGTTGTACCTGGACCAGGCGATGGGTCTCGCCCGGCTCACCCAGGAGCTGGCTGCGCGTGACCTGCAGTTTGTTGGCCAGGTATTCTAAAGCCTCTGCTGAAGGCTGTGCCTTGTCGTTTTCAAGCAGGCTCAAGAAGCCTTTCGTGTAGCGGGGCTGGGCAACTTCCTCGAGAGTAAGGCCGCGAACGCGCTTCCGGATGTAGCGAAGACGCTGGCCGAACGTGGTCGGCATTGACTCAAAGACCATATGCCCCCTCCTCTATGGTTAAAATAGCATAACGAGGGGACGCGCCTCAACCGTTTTGACCAGATATTTCATCGCGCATAAACGGCTGAACAGATGTGCCCGGTTCTACGGCACTCGAACGACCGTGCCGCGCCGCGCCAGCCCGGCACTCTCGGCCGAATCGAATCTCGCTAAAGCGGCAGTGTAAGCTGCATGGGGTCACCGGGCCGCAGGAAGTGCGCCACCTGCAGGCCCACCAGGCGCACGCGGTGCTCCGCGTCCACCTCCATGCGGGCCAGCAGATCCTCCCCCGCTGCGTACAGCGCCAGCGGGTCATCGGTGGCCTCAGCCAGGGTCAGCGACCGCGTCTGGGTGCGGAAGTTGTCGTAACGGATCTTCACTGTCACGGTCCTGGCCTTCATGCGCTCCAGGCGGAGGCGCGCGGCCAGGTCGTCGGCGTACTCGCGGATGACCTCCAGGAGGGTGTCAAGGCGGGCCTGGTCCACGTCAAAGGTGGTCTCGGCGCCAATGGACTTGGCCTCGTGCTCCGGCTGCACCGGCCGATAGTCCACACCCCGGGCCAGCAGCAGCAGTTCGCCGGCGCGGCGGCCCAGCACAGGCTCCAGCCGCCGCTCGCCCGCCTCCAGCAGATCCGCCACGGTGTGGATGCCCATGCTTTCCAGCACCTCTTCAGTGCGCTCGCCCACGCCCCAGAGCTTGCGCACGGGCAGGCCGGGAAGCAGTTCCGCCGCACGGTACTCGTCGATGACCATCAGCCCATCGGGTTTGTTCCAATCGGACGCGAGCTTGGCCAGAAACTTGTTGTAGGAGACCCCCACCGATGCGGTCAGCCCGGTCTGACGGCGGATGGCCTCCTTGAGGGCCCGCCCGATGTGCACGCCGTCCTGCGGGCTGACGTCCAGAAAGGCTTCATCCAGCGAGAGGGGCTCGACCTTGTCGGAAAACTGCCCCATGATGCGGCGGATCTCCTCAGAGACCTGATGATACTTGTCGAAGCGGGGCCGCACAAAGATCGCCTCGGGACAGAGGCGCCGGGCCTGCCGCGAGGGCATGGCGGAGTGAACGCCAAAGCGACGGGCCTCATAGGAGGCCGTGGAGACGACCCCCCGGGAATCGGGCCTTCCTCCCACAACCACGGGCTTGCCCCGCAGGTCCGGGTTGTCCCGCTGCTCAACGGAGGCGAAGAAGGCATCCATGTCGCAGTGAATGATGGACAGCACGGCTGGTTACCTCAGTTCGGAGACGAGCCGGCGGAAGTGCTCGCCGCGTTCCTCAAAGTTGCGATACATGTCGTAGCTGGCACTGGCGGGGCTGAGCAGAACGACCTCGCCGCCGCGCGCCAGCTCCCTGGCCCGGGGCACCAGCTCGTCCAGCCTGGCGCCGCGGATCACCAGCGGGGCGGGGCGACCTCTGCGGGCCGCGGCTGCTTCCACCGCCTGCTGGATGGCGTCCGCCGTCTGACCCAGCAGCAGAAGGACCCGGACCCGGCCCAGCATCTCCTCGGCCAGCCCCTCATAGGAGAGGTGCTTGTCATACCCGCCAGCCAGGAGGATCAGGTTGGGCCCCTGCCCCGGCTGCGGACCGAGGGTGCGCAGGGCGGCCGTGGTGCGGTCCGGCGCCGTGGCGATGGAGTCGTTGACGTAGCGCACGTCCTGCAGTTCGCGCACCAGTTCCAGCCGGTGCGCCACGCCGCGAAAGACGCGCACCGCCTCCGCCGCCTCCTGGGGCTGGGCGCCGGCCAGGGCGGAGGCGGCAACGGCGGCCAGGACGTTCTCCAGGTTGTGAAGGCCGGGCAGCCGAATCTCCCCGGCGTCCAGCACGGTACGGTCTCCACCGTCATCCCGGAGCACGATCTCGCTGCCGTGCAGGAACGCGCCCCGCTCCACCTGGTCCAGCCGGCTGAACCAGGCCACCCGACCGGGGGCCTGCGCCGCCATCGCCCTGGTCTCGGGGCGGTCGGCGTTGAGCACCACCACATCCTTCGGACGCTGAAAGCGGAAGATGTTCTTCTTGGCCTCCAGGTACTCGTCCATGGAAGCGTGGACGTCCAGGTGGTTGGGGCTGACGTTGAGGACCACGGCCACCTGGGGGCTGGCGCTGAGAAGCTGCAGCTGAAAGCTGGACAGTTCCAGCACCACCTGTCCCTCCGCCGGGATGGACTCCACCTGCTCGATAAGGGGCGTGCCGATGTTGCCGCCCACAAAGGTGGGCCGTCCCGTAGCCTTCAGGATCTGTCCCGTCAGGGAGGTGGTGGTCGTCTTGCCGGCGCTGCCGGTGATGCCCAGGATGGGCGCGCGGCAGAGTTCAAAAACCATGTGGACCTCGCTGGATAGGACAGTGCCCGCCTCCTGTGCGGCCCGGACGGCGGGAAGGGACTTGGGAAGGCCGGGAGCCAGGAAGGCCACAGGAAAGCGGCCGAGGCCGTCCAGGTAGCCGGGGCCCAGGCGCAGGGTCAAACGCTCCGGGTCCACGCCGACTTCGTCAGGGAGGGCCGTCAGCAGCCGGAACCGGTCGCCCAGCTGCTCGGGCGTCTTGGCGTCCAGGGCGGTAACCAGGGCGCCGCGGCGCAGGAGGAAGCGTGTGACCGCCAGGTTGGACACGCCCAGGCCGACCACCGCTACCTCAGTGCCGCCCAGACGCGAAGAGAGGGCCGGCTGCCCAGCCGGCCCGAGGTCGTGCTTTGTATGCTCTGTCATGGTGCTACCACCTCTACCTCAGGCTGAGGCTGTCTGTACCAGCCGCTTGATCCTGCCCAGCCCGTCGCGCAGCTGCTCCGAACTGGTGGCGTAGGAGATGCGGAGGTAATCCGGAGCGCCGAAGCCGCCGCCGGGCACCGTGGCCACCCCCGCCTCCGCCAGCAGCACTTCACCGAGGGCGTCACTGCTGTCGATGCGGCGACCGGCGATAGTCTTCCCCAGCAGGCTGGAGACATCCGGGAAGACGTAGAAGGCGCCCTGGGGCGCGCTGGGCAGCTCAAACCCCGGCACGTCCCGCACCAGGTCCACCGTCAGGTCACGCCGCTCCCGGAAAGCCTTCACCATCTCCAGGATGGGTTCCTGCGGGCCGGTCAGGGCGGCCAGCGAAGCCTTCTGGGTAATCGACGAGGGGTTGGACGTGGAGTGCCCCTGCAGGGCGGACATGGCCTTGGCCAGATCCAGCTCGCTGGCGGCGTAGCCCATGCGCCAGCCGGTCATGGCGTAGGCCTTGGAAAAGCCGTTGATGACCACCGTGCGCTTCTGCATCTCCGGCCCCAGGGCGGCGATGCTTACGTGCTCGACGCCGTCGTAGACCAGCTTCTCATAGATCTCGTCCGACACCACCACCAGGTCGTGGGCCAGGGCCAGCTCGGCGATGTCCTCCAGCTCGCGCCGCGAATAGACGGCGCCCGTGGGGTTGCTGGGGCTGTTCAGGTTGATGATGCGGGTGCGGGGAGTCAGCTTCTGGCGGATCATGTCCGCGGTCATTTTGAAGTGGTCCCGGGCGGTAGTCTCCACCACCACCGGCACGCCGCCCGCCAGCTTTACGATCTCCGGATAGCTGACCCAGTAGGGCGCCTGCAGGATGACCTCGTCGCCCGGTTCGCACAGGGCCATGAAGGCGTTATACAGGGAGTGCTTGCCGCCGTTGCTGACCACGATCTGCTCCGGCGAATAGCGTAGGCCGTTGTCCGCCGCCAGCTTGTCGGCGATGGCCTGGCGCAGCTCCGGGATGCCGGCCACGGCCGTGTAGCGGGTGAACCCCTCCGCCATGGCCTTGCGGGCCGCTTCCTTGATGTGCTCCGGCGTGTCGAAGTCCGGCTCACCAACGCTAAAGTTGATGACGTCCTTCCCCTCGCGGATCAACTGCTTGGTCAGGCTGTCAATGGCCAGGGTCGGCGACGGGCTGATGGCGCGAACTCGGGCGGAAAGCCGCATGTCCTTCAACTCCCGGGCTGTGATCTCGGCGGCTGCCGCCGGCGGTCCGGGTCAGCACACCACAGTATTCAAGGGAATTTCGCCTAAATCCTCCAGGCCCGCGGGCGGCCCTGCGCGGACAGCGGCCGGCGCGAGTTACCTGTTCAAATAGACCTGTTCTGCAAAGACTATCCCTGGCCGCCGCTTGCTGTCAAGCGAACGGCGGCAAAAAGGAGGGTCGCCCGTGCCCAACGGCGCTGGTTCCCGCGAAAGTCTCATGTCGGACGAGCTGAAAATGCACCTCATCACCCAGCTTGGATACGGCGACGTGGTCCGCCGCGACGGCGACTTCGGCAACGTTCCGGCTCGGGCCTGCGGCAGCATGGTGAAGCTGGCCATCCAGCTGGCGGAACAACAGCTCTCCGGTCAGCGCTAGACGGTTCCGGGAGCACTCCGACGAGGCGGGGCGAAAGCCCCGCCCTCTGCCTGCAGAGAAAGGCCCGCACTCAGAGGAGTGCGGACCTTGAATGCCGCATATGGGCGCGTCCTGATGGTTGCTCCTGATGGCTGCGGGCTAGCCCGCGCGCTTCTCGGGCGTGGACTCGGCCAGGGCCCGGCGGACACGCTCCGCCTCCGGCAGGGGCCTCTTCGTCTCCGGGTCCACGGCCAGGCAGGCGCCGCCGATCATGCGGGTGACCACGCGACCGGGGGCCTGGCTGTTGTTCCGCAGGTGGGGCGCGTCCAGCAGGCCGGTGCGCACCGCCTCCACCAGGGTCGGGGCGTGGGCCAGGGGGTCGGAAACGTCCGGCCCGGCCAGGGAGGCGATGGCCTGAAGCAGAATCCTCGCCTCCAGTACCAGGAGTGCCTTGCGCTCCTGCACCGCGGGGTCGCGGGTCATGTCCGGCATGCCCTCCAGGACGCAGTTCTTGATGACCCCCTGGACGATGCGCGAACTCTCGATGACCTCCTCCGGCTGGGCGGCATGGTCCCCCTCGGTGAAGCCCACAATGTGCATGATGTCCGGCTTCAGGGCCAGCTGCAGCATGGTGGACGACGCCAACTGACCGCGGGCCCGGCCGGGGTCCACGGGGAAGCTGGACAGGCCGGCCCGGGTTTCCTTCAGCACGCGGAAGCCGGGGCCTTCCAGCGACTGGATCAACTCCAGTTTGGCGAGCATCTTGGCCAGGTCCATGCGGAATGAGGTACTGGGCGGCGTGTTGAACATGAACTGGGCCACGTAGGTCCCAACCCCCGCCGCCCGGGCGTTGTACGCCACCAGGTAGGCGTCGGCCACGGCCACCACGTCGGGGGCGTCGCGCAGGCTCCAGTGGTGGGCGTCGTTGCACTCCACGGGGATGCCCCGCGCCCCGTGCCAGGCAAAGGCAGCCTGCGCCTCGGGGATGGAGTCGGACAGCGGGCGGCGGCTGCGGCCGTCCAGCAGGCTGTACCAGAACAGCGGCGTGGCCAGCCAGGCGTTGTGGATGGTCTCGTGCAGCAGCGGCGCCCACTGCAGCAGGTCGTTGGTGCCGCTGTAGCTCCGCATCAGCGGGTAGTTGCCGCGGCGGGAGGCCTCGTAGAGGGAGACCAGGTCCTCCCTCGTCCGGACCGGGACACCGCCGGCGCCGTCCTGCAGCGGGTCCATCCGGCCGGGGCGGAAGAAGAACTCCTGCGCGTTCTGGTCCACGCCCAGGGAGATGACGTCCAGCGCCTGGGCCTCGGCGATGCGGGCGACGCCGTCACGGGTGGCCTCCAGGGTGGGGAGGCCGAAGTGATGGCGCAGCACGGGGTACGGCTTCTTAGCCTCGACGCGCTCCACCAGGGTGTCCGGCCAGGAGGCGGTCTTGACTGCCGCCAGCCCACCGCGGAGGTAGCGCAGCACCTCTTCGGGGCCCTCCAGCCCGTCGAAGGCGGCCTCGAAGAGACCTACCTCCTCCGCCTCCCGGCGGACCGGCGGCGGGCCGCCGAAGACAAAGCGCCGGGGAAGGCCGGCGGCGGTCCGGTCCAGCCCCTGGCCCCCGACGGCGGCCGCGAACTCCTCCAGGACCCGGCGGCCGGACTCAGGGGTGAGGCGGTAGCCCACCGCCACCAGGTCCGGATCGTGCCGGCGGATGGCTGCAAGGAACTCCTCCACCGGGACGGCGGGACCCAGGAACTCGGTGGCCATGCCGGCCTCCTCTGCCAGGCGGAGGAACCCGTAGACGCCGGCCACATGGACGCAGGAGCCGATGGCTCCGCCCAACACCAGCGGCGGCCGTGCCGCATCAGGAAATGGCTTCAAGCACAGTCCTCCCTTCCAGCACCAGTTGGCGGATCTGTTCGGGGCTTAGGCCCTCCAGACCCAGGCGCGCGACGGTGCGTCCGGTCGCCCGGTAGTCCGTCTGATGGACGATGGACGCCAGGGCAATCATGCTGTCCATCCCCGGGGTGGGAACTCCCAGATAGCGTCCCAGTGAGGACATGGGCACCAGGCTGGCCGGGACGTCCTCCTCCAGATAGCGATGGTCCAGGGTGCCGGGCGCTCGGATACCCGCATAGGCGGTGTTCTTCTGGATAGCGTCCTGAAGGCTCATGCCGGCGGCACCGTACACTTCCCACAGCCACTCCCTGGCAGAGGGAACGGGGACGCCCAGGGCGTCCGCCACGGCCAGGCGCTCCTGGTCCAGCTCTTCAAGCACGCGGCCGACACCGGGCGTGGCGCCATCATGGTAGAACTGGTAGTCGCCGCCCGTACTCTCAATGCGCCCGGCGTTCAGCAGGGTGAGCGTGGGATGGAAGATGCCGCCGATGTTATGAAGCGACGTCTCCAACACGCTCCCGGCGGCCGTGAACTGGGGCAGGGCATGGCACAGCAGGGCCAGCACCCGCGGGGTGAGGACCGCCGGCAGGGCGGCCAGGGGAACGCTGCGCTTGATGCCGAAGACGTGGGCCCGCCCCGGTTCCAGCATGCGGCTGGCGAAGAGGAAGGTCTGAGCCTCGGCCACCATCACTCCGGCGGCGCCCTGCTCCTCCAACAGCCGGGCGACCTCCAGGGCCCCGCCGGTGCGGCCGGGGTTCAGCACCACCGTCTGACCGTCCTTCAGCAAGGGGGCATACTGCTGCGCCATCTGCCGGTGCAGGTGGGCGGGGTGGGTGTCCATCACAATGTCCGCGCCGCGCAGCACCTCTGCCAGGTCCAGGCTGGCCCTGACGCGGCCGAAGCCCTCCACTGCACCCTCCAGCAGGATGCCCCCCTGGCGGGAGATGGCGTCTGCCTTGGCCGGCGTGTGGGTATAGAGACGAACCGGGTAGCCCAGCAGACCCAGATAGCCCGCCAGGGCATGGCCGCCGTGGCCCGCGCCCAGAACGGCGAAACGGGGACGGAGGCGGGAACGAACAACCGTGATCA
>JBLNCQ010000015.1:0-4396 GCA_050260815.1 Bacillota bacterium | reverse complement strand
CCGTCCCATCATATCTGTCCAGGCCTCCTGGTGCTCGATTACCCTTGAGTATTCGACACCTGAGTCCCCATAACATGCCAAATGGCCCCATTAAATTGGGATTTTGCAGCACTCTCCTAGAATATGGGCCGTCGCCGTGAGGCCGCGAAGCTCCACCTGAAGGGTCAGCCAGTTGCCGGAGGGCACTGTGGCTGCGGCCTGGCAGCCGGGACCGTGGAAGGTCTGCCAGGTGTTCGAGCCGTGGAAGACGGGGTCGTACTGCAGCGCGTCCCACTGCCCGCTGGTGTGGGGCTGGCAGTAAAGCAGCTCGATGTCGTCCGGCCAAGCCCCCCGAAAAGCCAGCCCCGGGTAGGCGGCGCCCGGATCAACCCCCAGGTCGACCTCTACCAGAGCGTCTTCCACCTCCAGGTCTCGGAGCAGGGCAAATCCGCCCTCCATCCGGAGCGCCGCCCTGTCTTGCCATTGCACCGTCTGGGCGGTCGGGTCGGTAACGTCCAGATGGGCGAGGGCGGCCAGGTCATAGTAGCGCCAGTTGGGCATGAATGATACGTCCTCCCTCTTGTCCACTACGTTCCTTCACCGGGGCAGGACGTTTTCCTGCGTCCATCCAATCTGTACATGCACGTCCAGGCAGGGCCATAACCTTTTGAGGGCTGCCCCGTCATGTCTGTCAGACTGGAAATCGGGAGGAATTATCCGTGAACAGGAGCAGGCTCCGGTTGGCGTCCCTGATGGTTGCGGCTCTGGTGCTGGCGCTCTCGGCCACCGCCAGCGCAGATCCCGGCGTGCCCGATGCGTTCGCCCCATCCACCATCTCCGCAACGGGCACGGGCGAGGTGAGCATCGCCGCTACAGCACTGCCCACCATGCTGAACATTGGTGTGCATCAACAGGTGAACGGCAACCCGGATGCGGCTATCAAGGCCGTTCAGGCTGCCACAGCGGCCATCCAGGACGCGCTGGTGAAGGAGATCGGCGTCTCCAGGTCCACCTTCCAGGTCATGAACTTCAACATGTACCCCATGTACGGCCCGCCGGAGGGTCCACAGCCGAAGGAGGCGCCGCCCGGGCCTCCTGTGGTAACAGGCTTCAGCATTGACCAGAACATGCAGGTGGAGATCGGCACTGTTGACCAGTTGGCCAGGGCCATGCAGACCGCCATTGCGGCCGGCGCTACGTCCGTGAACACCTACACCAAGGGCGGGGGCGACCAGATGGTGCCCGACCCGGCCGTGTTGGCTCCCGCCGTCGCTCAGGCCACGGCCCAGGCGAAGGCCCTGGCCTCGGCCAGTGCTGAGGCCGCCGGCGTGAGACTGGTCAAGATTCGCAGCATTGTCATCCAGCCGCCCTTTGCCTGGTACAGCGGCGGCCCCGGTCCGTCCTCCTGGCGCGTGAACGTAACCGTGACCTACGACATCAACGACTAGATACGATATCGTCGACTAGAAAAGAAGCATCCGCCCCGACTGCGGACGGGACGGCTCAGGAGGCGCGCTCACCGGTTGTGGTTGACCGGGGGCGCGCCTCTTTGGCTGGGTAGGGCATTCCCTGACACGACACGCGCTGGCGGCAGTGTTAGGATATGCCTAGAAGCACATATAGTCATACCAAAGGAGGGCAGCATGCGCTACGAAGATGCCTTCAAAGCGGCGGGCGACGCCACCAGGCTGCGCATTTTGAAGCTCATTGTAGAATCGGAGTGCTCCGTCTGCGTGTGCGAACTGGTGGACGCGCTGGCTCTGCCCCAGTACCTGGTCTCCAAGCACCTCACCGTATTGCGGAAGGCGGGCCTGGTGGAGGACCAGCGCCAGGGGACCTGGGTGGGCTACCAGCCCCGTTCGGAGGCGCCTCCGTTCCACCTGGCGCTGTACGAACTCGTGAGATCCACGGTGACCGGGCCCCAGTACGACCGCGACCGCCTGCGGCTGCAGGCGCGGGTGGCCCTCCGTGAGGGCGGCCGGTGCGTGGTGGGCTACAATGACCCCCGCGTCCCGGAACACCTGGCCATGGCCGAACAGCAAGGGGGGTGCTGCAGTGAGTGAACCGATTTCTTTCGCGGATATCGAGGACCGTACGGGTCCTGAACCGGATGTGGTCATCGAGATCTTTGACCCGCCCATGTGTTGCCCCAGCGGGCTCTGCGGTCCAGCCGTCGATCCGGCGCTGCTGGCAATCAGTGAGGCCATTCTGGCTTTGAAGCGCCAGTACGGGTCGCGTGTGCGTGTGGAGCGGTACCTGCTGAGCCAGCAGGCGGGCGCGTTCATGAAGTACCCCGACGTCTTCAGCCGGCTGCAGGAGGCCGGCACGGCAGTGCTTCCCCTGACCACGGTCAACGGCGCCGTTGTCAGGCAGGGCAGCTATCCGACTCTGGAAGAGCTGCAGGGCTATGTTGGAGATGCCGACAGCACAGAGGCCCAGCCCGACAACCCTGAGGAACGAGGCGACGAAGCTTGAAGACCCACTTCACTTTTTTCTCCGGCAAGGGCGGCGTGGGCAAGACCACCATGGCTTCGGCCACGGCCATCCACTACGCAGACGCGGGGCAGAAGACGCTGATCGTGACGACGGATCCGGCATCGAACCTCGCTGATGTGTTTGAGCAGGAGATCGGGCACCATGTAACGCCGATCCAGGGAGTGCCCAATCTGTGGGCGATGGAGATCGACCCGGACAGGGCTACCGAGGAATACCGAGAGCGCGTCCTGGCGCCTCTCCGCGCCGTCATGCCGCAGGACGTGGTGAACGTGGTGGAGGAGCAGTTCCGTTCCCCCTGCACCACAGAGATCGCTTCTTTTGATCGCTTCGTCGACTTCATGGATCATCCCCAGTTTGATCAGGTCATCTTTGACACCGCTCCCACCGGCCACACGCTGCGGCTGCTCCAACTGCCCGTGGATTGGAGCCGCCACATTGAGGAAGCCGCCCAGGGCAGCGGCCGGACCTGTATTGGGCCGGTTCAGGCGATCCAGGAGTCCAAGGCCAAGTATGACCTTGCGGTTTCCCTGCTGCAGAGTCCGGAGGACACTTCCTTCACGTTTGTGCTTGTGCCGGAGGAGACGTCTCTCTACGAAACGGCCCGTTCCGCCGAGGAGCTGGGACACATCGGCATCCGGTCCTACAACCTGATCGTCAACCAGATCCTGCCGGAGGATGCCCGGGAGATCCCCTTCTTCCGGCGTCGTTGGGAGATGCAGCAGCAGTACCTGCAGGAGATTGACCAGGAGTTTGCTGTCCCCAAGCGGCACATGCTGCAGCGCGACAACGAAGTCAAGGGCATAGCCTCGCTGCGCGCGGTAGGGAGGGACCTGTTTGGAGAAGGCTCCTCGACCGCGCCGCCCTTACAGCGGGCAGAGGCTCTCACCTCAAGCCCGAATGCCGCTGATCAGCCCCTTGAGGGCACACCCATTCCGTCCAACACGGATACTCTTCGCCAGGTCCGGCCGCTGCTGGAGCCCAAAGGCGGACAGACCCGCTCCGTTTTCTTCACCGGTAAGGGCGGCGTCGGCAAGACGATCGTCTCCTGTGTGACCGCCCTGGACGCCGCGGCTCGCGGGCACCGGACGCTGCTGCTCACCACCGACCCCGCTGCGCACATCGGTGAAGTGCTGGAGCAGAAGGTGGAGGACGAGATTGTGCCTGTGAAGGGCGTCCCCAACCTCTGGGCGGTGATGATCGACCAGGGTAAGGCCGTTGTGGCGTACAAGGAGAAGATCCTGGCTGATGCCAGGGGGCGCTATTCCGAAGACATGTTGGCGGCGGTGCAGGAGGAGCTGGAATCGCCCTGCACGGAGGAGATGGCAGCTTTTGACCGCTTTTCAGCCTATGTGGACAGCCGAGACTTCGACGTGGTGGTGTTCGACACGGCACCCACCGGCCACACCCTTCGCTTGCTCGATCTCCCCTTCGACTACAGCCGCCAGGTGGAGATGATGGTGACCACCTCCGCTGAGAGCAAGGCCACCAAGAGCGAGACACAGGAGCGCTTTGACCGGATCATCGCCCGGCTGCGCGACCCGGACCAGACCACCTTTGCCTTTGTGGTCTATCCAGAGTCCACGCCTGTCATCGAGGCCTACCGCGCTATGCTGGATCTTCGCGATGCCGGCATCGGAACGCAACTGGTCGTGGCTAACCAGGTGCTGCCTCCGGAACACTGCACGAATGCGTTCTTCCGCCGCAGGCAGCAGATGCAGGCGAAGTACCTGGGTGAGATCCGGCGACGGTTTGACGTGCCGGTCCTGACCCTGCCTCTGCTGGACTCGGAGGTTCGAGGTCTGCCGGCGCTGCAGGAGGCACGCCGGTTGCTCTACGGGAGTTAGGCCCGTGGCGGTGGTACGGGTCCAGGTTTTCGGGGTGCCCGTTGGTGCCTGTTCACCGGAGAAGACGTGGGAAGCGG
>JBLNCQ010000014.1:0-19737 GCA_050260815.1 Bacillota bacterium | reverse complement strand
TGCCCATGGCCGCCAACGTCGCCTTAGGCGAAAATGATGAAGGCAGCGAAGCAGTTACCGCCGCGTCCGCGGCGGAGATAGACCGGTTCGTCCGGGCGCGCCCCCACCTGCCCAAGACCGTGTTCGACCCCGCCCGGTGGCAGGCCATCCTGGGTCCGGAGTACGCCCGCACCGTCTACGTGCTCAACCGGGGCGGCCGCTGGCAGGACTTCGGCAAGCAGCTCAAGGACGGCAAGGTCACCAACGTCTACGGCAAGCAGATCAACCTCTACCAGGAGAAGACCTACAACGTCAAGGATTCCATGACGGGCAAGCACCTGTCCGGCGTGCCCACCTTCATCCCGCCCTACCAGGACTCCCTGGGGAACAGCCTGCTGGACGAGGAGAAGGACTACCCGTTCAACCTCATCACCTTCAAGTACATCCAGCACACCAAATCCCGTACCTACGCCAACTACTGGCTGGAGGCCCTCGATCCGGAGGGCGGCCTGCTGGTGGCGGCGTCCGACGCGGCCCGCCTGGGCCTGCGCTCCGGCGACAGGGTGCGGCTGGTGTCGGCCTCCAACCCCGAGGGCAAGTGGAACTTCGGCCCCGGCGGCACCAGGGACATGGTGGCCACGGTTCGTGTGGTGGAAGGGATGCGGCCCGGCGTGGTCGGGTTCCCCCTGGGCTTCGGCCACTGGGGCTACGGTTCCCGCGACGTCACCGTGGACGACCAGGTGGTGGCGGGCGATCCGCGCCGCGGCCGCGGCATGCACGGCAATGCCGCCATGCGGGTGGACCCGAACCTGAAGAACTGCGGCCTGCAGGACCTCTCCGGCGGCTCGGCGGTTTTCTACGACAGCCGGGTCGGGCTGGTGAAGGTGTAGGTCCATTCCCCGGCGCGGGGGCGGCAGCCGGAGCGCCATGAGAAAGGGGCAGCGACATCAGTCGCTGCCCCTTTCCGATTCGGGAATATGGAGGAGGAGAGGAATCGCCAGGATGATGGGAGCCCGCCAGGTGTTGCAGCCGGCACCTGTGCCGACTCCGGCGCGGTCAAACAGCCCGGAGCGCTGTAGACAAGGGGTGTCTAGAACAGCGCCCGCAGGTCGCGTATGATGCCGGCGACGGCCTCGGGCCTGGTCCGCCCCGTGGCCTTGTCCACCACGGAGCCGAAGACGTGGGGCAGGAAGTAGGGGATGCCGGTGTCCACGCAGGCACGGGTCAGCGCCACAATGTTGGCCGGAGTCACGCCGCCGGCGGGCTCAAAGCCCAAGAGCCCGGCCGAGACGGCGGCGGAGCAGGCGGCCACGACCTCGGGCAGAGTTTCCACGCCGCGGGCGGGGTGGAACTTGAGAGCGTCAACGCCCAATTCCTTCAGCAGGCGCGCGGCGTCCACGGCGGAGATCTGCATCGGCTCACCGTCGACCATCTCCATCAGGACAGTACCGGGGGTGCCGGAGGGGCGCACCACGCCATTGACCCAGGAGTTGGTAGAGGCGGACACATGGCCCTTGACGAAGCCGGCGGTGCTGAAGGGCTGGTTCAGGTGCTGGGCCCCCGCCAGGCCGCCGGCCATGACCTTGCCCCACTGCTTGGGGTCGGCGCCGCCGCCCAGGGCGACGGAGAGCACGGGGACGGCGGACATCAGAGATGACACGGCGGCGGAGAACGCCGCCTCGTCGGGGTACTTGGCCGCTTCCAGCGAAACGATGGCGGAACCCTCGCCGGCCTCCCAGACCTCGCGGGCGTTTTCAGCGTCGCGGGCGGAGAAGCAGACGGCCACGCGGCCGCCGATCCAGCGAACAGGGGAGGAGAGGAGTGCGTTCACTTGTTGGTCACCTCGTGAATCAGGTGTTGGATCAGGGCCACGGTCCGCGCCAGTACCGGTTCCAGCATGCGGCGGCCCTTCTCGGCCGACGCGGCCGTGGCATCGCCAAAGACGCCGCTCTTGGACACGCCGTCCCAATAGACCGGCGTCACGTCGAAGTCCGGCGGGTAGTCCGGGTACTCGGCCACGGCGCGCTCCATGTGCACGGCCTCGGGGGCCAGGGCCAGCAGCAGCGAGGTTTCCATCTCGTCGGCGTGAACGATGCCGGAGTGGCTGCGGGGCTTCTCCATGACGCCGGAGGCCGCCTCGCTGAGGCCGGGGTAGAAGAGGAAGTACGTCTTGGGGCCACCCTGCGCGAAGACCTCGCGGGCGGCCTCTTTCATGGCCGCCATGTTGCCCAGGTGGCCGGACAGCAGCACCACGGCGCGGAAGCCCTGCCGCCCCAGGGCGGTGACCAGCTCAACCAGCACCCGCTGCAGGGTCTCGTTGGAGATGGTCAGGGACCCGGGAAAGCGCGATAGGGACCAGACCTGCCCGTAGGGCATGGCGGGCATGAGGATGACGCCGGTCTTGGCGGCAATCATGCGGCCGAAGGCCTCGGCGGCCAGGATGTCGGTGTTGAGGGTCATGTGGGGCCCGTGCTGTTCGATGGCGCCGATGGGCAGAAGGGCGACGGGCATGGAGGCGAGGGCATCCCGGGCCTCGGGCCAAGTCAGTCGGCCCCACTCAATCACGTCGGCCACGGCGGGCGCCTCCTTAATCCTCAAAGGTGAAGAACCGGCGCGGGTTGTTGATGAGCAGGTCCTCGATCACGGACTCGATCTTGGAGGGCGCGAACCCGCGCTCCAGCATCTCCGCCCGCAAGCGCGGCACGAACTTGCCCAGGATGTAGCCAAAGCCGGGACCGCCGCCGTAGGCGGTCAGGTAGGAGCGGCGGGCCAGGTCGCCGGAGAGCATCATCTTCTGCTGGTAGCCCAGGCGGACCATCTCAATGATCATGTCGATGCGGACCTGATCGGGATGGTACTTGACCTTGCTGATCTGGTCCACGGAGACGTAGACGCCGGACGCGGCCAACTGACGCCAGTACCAGAGATCCGGATTGCGGTCGTTGTGGCCGATGCAGACGCGTTCGGTGTTGACGCCTTCCTGGCCGATGATCTCGATCTGCTCCAGGCCCATGGTGCCGGCCTCGGTGTGGGTAAAGAGGGGCGCCCCCGTACGACGCTGCGCACGGCAAACAGCCCGTGCGGCCTTCTCCTCCACGGGCTTGATGACGTTCATGGCGGTGCCGAATTTGACCTGGCCGGCTTTGTAGGCGGTGCCGTCGATGCCCACGGTGACGTCGCGGACGACGATCTCGGTGAGCTCTTCAATGGAAGCCTGCTCGATCCAGGGCTCGAAGAAAAGGCCCTTGTTGAAGCCGGTGGTGGCGATGATCTGGACGCCGGAGCGCCGGGACGCCTCGGCGGTGGCCCTGATGTCGCGGCCGTAGTCGATGGCCGTGGCGTCGCAGATGGTCTTGCCGCCGGCCGCCTTGAAGTAACCCAGTTCCTCCACAATCTTGTCAACGCTGTCCAGAATCAGGTCCGGGTCCTTGTCGGTGATGCGCTTGGGCGGCGCGGAGATGATGTGCTCGTGGTGGTTAGTGACGCCGAGCTGATCCGGAGCAATGTCGCCCAGGACGGTCTGGATGTGAGGCATGTTTTCCGGGGCCTCCCACACGGTTCATTTTTATAGCGGCGACTTTAGGAGGATATCGCGCTCTCTCTGCGAATATCTAACCACACGACCAGTTGACTAGTCAACGTGCCAGGAATGCGGAACCAGCAACTTTCCAATATAGGGGAGGGAATGTCGCTGCTCGACCGCAAGCATCCCATGCCGCTGTACTTTCAGTTGGAGCAGAACCTCATGGCCGAGCTCCGGTCGATGGCGCCCCACGCACGGGTGCCGTCGGAACTGGAACTGACCAAGCGCTACGGCGTCAGCCGCGGTACCGTGAAGCAGGCCATTGAGCACCTGGAGCAGCAGGGCCTGGTCTACCGGATCCAGGGCAAGGGGACCTTTGTGGCCGAGCCGCGCATCACCCGCTCCTTCGACCGTCTGCCCAGCTTTAGCGACGACATCCGGCGCCTGGGCCTGGAGCCCGGGGTCGAGGTCCTGGCCCTGCGCAAGATCAGCGCCGGCAGCAGGGTCAGCGAACGACTGGGCAAAAGTGAGGGGGCACCGGTCTGGAAGGCGGAGCGCCTCTTCTCCGCGGACGGCGAACCGCTGGCCCTGGTCACCTCCTATGTGCTGCGCGACCGCTGCCCCGAGCTGACGGAGGCGGAAGTGTGCCGCTCGCTCTACCGGACCCTGGAGGAGCGGTACGGCCTGGGGCCCCGCGGCACGCGCGATACCTACACGGCCGTGAACGCCTCCGGGCGGGTGGCCGACCTGCTGCGGGTCCGGGAAGGCGCCGCGCTGCTGTACTCGGAGCGGGTGGCCTACACGGAAGACAAGACTGTGATTGAGTACGTGGAGAGCTACATTCGCGGGGACCGCTTCACCATCGACGTGGCCCGCATGCCGGATGCCAACAGCGCTTCCGACCGCCGGGTTGAGTAAAGGGGGGGGCGAGGCTTGTCCGTGTTGCTGGGTATCGACCTGGGTACCTCCGCCGCCAAGGTGATGGCGGTGACGCCGGAAGGCCGCGTCCTGGGCACCGGCACGGCAGGTTATCCGCTGCATACGCCCCACCCCGGTTGGGTGGAGCAGGCTCCGGCCGACTGGTGGACGGCTGTCAAGGACGCCACCGCTCAGTGCCTGGCGCAGATGACGGCTGGCGGAAACGCCGCCGTCGGCGACATCGCCGCCATCGGCCTCTCCGGCCACATGAGCGGGCTAGTGCTGGTCAACCGTGACGGTGCGCCCGTCCGTCCCTGCATTATGCTAACCGATACGCGCTCCCAGGCCCAGTCGGCGCGGCTGCGCCAGACGGTGGGCAAGCGGGCGCGAGCCCTCTCCGGCAACACGCCCATGGACGCCCTGCTGGCGCCCAAGCTGCTGTGGGTCAAGGAAGAGGAGCCGGACACCTATGCGAAGGCCTACTCCTTCCTGTTTCCCAAGGACTACATCCGCTTCCGGCTGACGGGCGACTTCAGCACGGAGCAGTCGGACGCCGGCAATACGCTGTTCATGGACTCGCGCACGGGCCAGTGGGACCGAAAGCTCATGGCGGACATGGGTCTGGACCCAGAACTGGCCCCCGCCGCCGCCACCAGCACCACCATCACCGGGCGTCTCACGCCCGAAGCCGCGGCAGAGCTGGGCCTGTCTGAGGGCGTCCCCGTGGTCGCCGGCGGCGCCGACATGGCCTGCAGCGCCGTGGGCATTGGCGCCGTGGAGCCGGGCATCGTCTCGGTGACCATCGGCACGGCGGCGCAGGTGCTGGCCTGTGTTCCCGACATCGACAGCCAGGTGGGCGGTCAGCTGACCTTCCACCCGCATGCTGAGGTCGGTACCCTTTACGCCCTCGGCTCCATCTTCTCCGGTGGGCTGGCCACCAGTTGGCTGGCCAAGGCCCTGGGCGAGGAAGAGGACCTCAGGCGCGACCCCGGCGCCTACTTTGAGGCTCTGGGCCGGCAGGCCGCCGCGGCCCGACCCGGCTCGGGCGGGGTGGTGTTCCTGCCCTTCCTGGTGGGCAGCGGCAGCCCCTTCTGGAACCCTCGGGCCCAGGCGGGCTGGGTGGGCCTGACGGTCTCGTCCGGTCGGCCGGAGATGGTCCGGTCGGTGCTGGAGGGCGTGGCCTACAACATCCGCGACAGCGTGGAGGTCCTGCGCCTCGCCGGCGCCCCGGTGAAGCGGGTGCACATCGCCGGCGGCGGTGCCGGCAACGCCGCCTGGCGGCAGATCATCGCCGACTTGCTGGGCGTCCCCGTGTTTCAGCCGGCGTGCCGCAACACCTCGGCCATGGGGGCGGCCGCACTGGCCGGTATTGGGCTTGGGCTCTTCCGCGACATGCGTGACGCCGTTCGGGCCCTGGTCACCTTCAGCGCCCCGGTAGAGCCGAATCCCCAGGCCACAGAGCGCTACAACCATCTCTATCCCGTCTATCGCCGCATCTACGCCTCCCTGGAGGGGGCATTCGAAGACCTGACGCGCCTGAAGGACTAGGAGGAGTCACCATGCGATCAACCATGTGGACCTATCCCTGGGACGTGCTGGACGTGGGCGTTGACACCGCCCTGGACGAGCTGACCGTCAAGGCGGGGGTGGGCGGCCTGAGCCTGGCCACCGCCTACCACGCAGGCCGCTTCCTGCAGCCCCGTAGCCCCAGGCGGTCCGTCTACTTCCCCGAGGACGGCACCATCTACTTTCACCCCGATGTCAACCGCTATGAGAATCTGCTGATCAAGCCTAAAGTGGCCCGCCTCATCCAGGAGCGCGGCGATGTGTTGCGCCAGCTGGAGCACGCCCGGGAGAAGCGGGACTTCGCGCTCAACTCCTGGACCGTCTGCCTGCACAACACCCGCATTGGCATGGAGTACCCGCAGGTCACCACGGTGAATGCCTTTGGCGACCGCAACTACTATAACCTCTGCCCCAGCAATCCGGACGCCCGGGCCTACGTCACCACCCTGGTGGCGGACCTGACGCGCCGCTACGCACTGGACTCGGTGGAGCTGGAGTCGCCCAATTTCATGGGCTTCGCCCACGAGTTCCACCACGAGAAAGACGGCGTGGGACTTACGGCCAAGGACGACTTCCTCCTGTCGCTCTGCTTCTGTGACTCCTGCATGGCCAGGGCGAGGGCGGCCGGGGTGGACGCCGAGGCGGCGCGCCGCACCGTGCGCCGCTGGCTGGAGGAGACGCTGAACAGGCCCATCCCGGTGCAGGATCCGGACTTTGTGGCCCGCGGCGTGGAGGGCTTCAGGGACACCCCGGAAGTCTATGAGTTCCTCCGCTGGCGCTTTGAGCCGGTGACCTCGCTGACCCGCGAGATTCGCGAGGCTGCCCATCCTCGGACCCAGGTCTACTTCCTCAGCCTGCTCACCAGCCAGGCCTGGCTGTTTGGCATAGACTTCGAGGGCGTGGCCCAGGCTTCCGACGGCGTGGTGGTCTGCGCCTATGACACCCGGGCGCCCCAGGTGGGCCTGGACATTGCCGACGCCCGCGCCCGCATCCCCCAGGGCAAGTACCTGGCCACGGGCCTGCGCGTTTTCTACCCCGAGGTGCACGACGGCGACGAGCTGCGCGACAAGGTCCAGGCGGCCGCCGGGAGCGGAACCGATGGCTTCAACTTCTACAACTACGGCCTGATTCCGCCCACCCGCCATGACTGGGTGCGGCAGAGCCTGGCCTCCCTCAAGTAGCAAGCGAACTGAAATCGGTTTGCGCCCTGCCCGGGAGGTGAAGGCACAGGGCAGGGCGGGTGTGGGAAGGAAAACCTTTCAGGAGGTAGAGAAGCTTGAAACGCTGGACGCGCATCGTATCTGTCATGATCCTGGTGGCCCTGCTCGCTCTGGCCGCCGGCTGCGGCGCCAAGCCCGCCACGACGGACCAGAACTCCGGCACCCCCGCGTCGACTGCGAAGAAGAAGTTCCTCATTGGCTATGACATCTACTTTGTGGGCAACACCTGGTCCGTCCAGATGATGCAAGAGTTTAAGGGCGCCGCCGAGCGCCACGCGGACGAGGTGGACGTGATCTACACCGAGTCCGAGGGCAAGGTTGACAAGCAGATTGCCAACGTTGAGGACATGATCGCCAAGAAGGTTGATGCGATCGTGATCACCCCCAACTCCCCGACGGCCATCGCCCCGGTCCTGGAGAAGGCCGCGGACGCCGGCATCAAGGTCATCCTCTGCGCCGCCAAGGCTGACACCGACAAGTACACCGCGCTGGTCACCGTGAACGACGTGGACTTCGGCAAGGCCGGCGCCGAGTGGCTGGTCAAGAAGCTGAACGGCAAGGGCAACATCATCGCCCTGAACGGCATTGCCGGCATCTCCGTCAGCGACGAGCGTTGGCAGGGCGCCAAGTCCGTCTTCGACCAGTACCCCGACATCAAGGTTGTGGGCGAGCAGGCCGCCGACTGGGACTACGCCAAGGCCAAGGCCGCCACGGCCAGCCTGCTGGCTGCCAATCCCAAGATTGACGGCGTCTGGTCCCAGGGCGGCGAGATGACGCTGGGCGCCATTGAAGCCTTCCAGGCCGCCAACCGCCCGCTGGTTCCCATGACCGCCGAGGACAACAACGGCTTCCTGAAGAAGTGGAAGGAACTGCAGCCGAACGGCTTCAGCGCCGTCGCCGCGTCCAAGCCCACCTGGCTGTCCGCTGAGTCCCTGGAGGTCGCCCTGAAGGCGCTGAAGGGCGAGCCGATCACCAAGGATAACTACCTGCCGGCCCCGACCATCACCGACGAGAACCTGGACCAGTTCGTTCGCCCGGATCTGCCGGACTCCTTCTGGACGCAGACCAAGCTGACGGACGATCAGATCAAGGCCCTCTTCCAGAAGTAACAGGCTCAAGCAAGTCGGTGGCGAAGGAAGGCCGGCCCGCCGGCCTTCCTTTCCCACGAAGCGGAGGGAAGACGTTGCCGGGCACAACCAGTTCACAGGTCGTCCTGGAAGGACGCAGCCTGACCAAAACGTTCCCCGGCGTGAAGGCGTTGACGGACGTCTCCATTCAGTGCAGGCCTCATCAGGTGCTGGCCCTGGTTGGCGAGAACGGCGCCGGCAAGAGCACCCTGATTAACGTCCTGTCCGGCGTCTACCAGCCGGACGGCGGTGAGATTCTGCTGAATGGCACGCCCACGCGGGTGAGGGATCCCCATCACGCGGCTGCACTCGGCATTGCCACGGTACACCAGGAGCTCAGCCTCCTGCCGCACCTGACGGTGGCCGAAAACATACTCCTGGGCTCTGAACCCGCTGGACGCACAGGTTTCCTCCGGACCAGCGACATCTACCGCCGCGTCGCCGAGGCGCTGGCGGACATCAGCCCCAGCCTTGACGTAGACGCCATGGTCTACGACCTCTCCCCGGCGGAGCGGCAGATGGTGGAGATAGCCAAGGCCTGGTGCCACCGGCCCCGGGTGCTCATCCTGGACGAGCCCACCTCCAGCCTCTCCAAAGTGGAGGCGCAGAACCTGCTCTCCCTGGTGGCGCGGCTGCGCTCCCAGGGCACGTCGGTGATCTTCATCTCTCACCGTCTGGACGAGGTCTTTGAGATCAGCGATGAAGTCATGGTCATGAAGGACGGGCAACGGGTGGACACCCTGCCCATCGCCGACCTGGACCGGAGCAAGCTGATCCAGCTGATGGTGGGCCGGGAAATGACCCAGACCTTTCCGCCGCGCCGCGCGGTGCCTGCCTCCGGCAGGCCGCTGCTGGAGATCCGTGTCGGCGCCGGGACCGCTGACCGAGGCGGCGCCGGCCTGAAGGTGTACCCCGGCGAAATTGTGGGGCTGGGCGGCCTGGAGGGCCAGGGCCAGCGCGACGTGATCCGCGGCATCTTCGGCGTCGAGCCCTTTAAGCGCGGCCAGATGCTGCTGGACGGCAGGCCTGTGCATATCGACTCGCCCGAGGCCGCCATTGCCGCCGGCGTGGCCTTCATTCCCGACGACCGCAAGGCGGAGGGCCTGGTCCTGCCGCTGTCCATCCGCGAGAACATGGTCCTGGCGTCCCTGTCCAAGGTGCTGCGTTTGGGCTTCCTCCAGAGCCGGCGCGAGCAGTCCGTGGTGGACGATTACATGGACAAGTTGGCGGTCAAGGCGCCGTCACCGGACCAGGTGGTGGGCAACCTCTCCGGCGGCAACCAGCAGAAGGTTATCCTGGCCAAGTGGCTGTTGACCCAGCCCAGGCTGCTGGTACTCCATGAGCCCACCCGCGGCATTGACATCCAGACCAAGGTGGAGATCTACCGGCTGCTGCGGCAACTGGCGGAGCAGGGCGTGGGCGTGCTCATTGCCACCGGCGACATGCTGGAACTCATTGGCCTCAGCGACCGCATCTACGTCATGTACGAGGGTGCCATCACCGGCGAGGTCCAGGGTGCCGAAGCCACGGAAGAGGGACTCATGGCCCTCAGCAGCGGGGGAGGTGCAGCGTGATGCGGGCAGGATCTCAGAGCGGACGGCGGGCTGGGCTGCGCCTTCGCTGGCGTGGCTCCGTGGTCCGGCAGGCGCGTCGCGCCATCCCCATCTACCTGCTGGTGCTGGCCCTGGTGGCCCTGACCCTGATGGTCTCGCCCACCTTCCGCACGGTGCAGAACTTCCGCAACGTGGTGGCCCAGGTGACGCCGCTGGCCGCAGTGGCCGTGGGACAGACCCTGGTGCTGCTGATGGGCGGCATTGACCTGTCAATCGGCTCGGTGGTCAGCCTGACTACGGTCATCCTCTCCTTCAGCGGCCGCAACGGCGCTTACTCCCTGGGTCCGGCCTTGCTGCTGGCCTTGGGCGCCGGCGCCCTCGCCGGCCTGCTGAACGGCCTGGGCATTGTGCGCTTGCGTATCCCGCCGCTGCTTATGACCCTGGCCAGCAGTGCGGTGGTCAAGGGCGTGGCCCTCTACCTGCGCGACGCTCCCGGCGGCAGCGTGGACCGGGGGCTTACCCGCTTCCTGAACTGGAACGCCGGCCCCGTGTCCACGTTCGGACTGATTCTACTGGTCCTCTACCTGGCGGCCTGGGCGTTCCTCTCCTTCACGCGACCGGGGCGCCACCTGTACGCCACCGGCGGCGACATGGAGCATGCCCGGCGGTCCGGCGTCAACGTGGACCGTACCACGATCATGGGCTACACGCTGGCGGGCGTGGTGGGCGCTATCGGCGGCATCCTGCTGGCGGGGCGCATCTATTCCGGCGACCCGGTCATTGGCGATCCGTACTCCATGGACTCCATTGCCTCGGCCGTGTTGGGCGGGACGTCCCTGCTGGGCGGCATCGGCGGCGTGGTGGGCACTCTGGCCGGCGCGGTGCTGCTGGCCATGACCAACAACATCCTCAACCTGCTCAACGTCTTCTCGTTCTACCAGTACATCGTCAAGGGCCTGATTCTGGCCGGCGCTCTGGTGCTCTATCACGTCCGGGGAAGGGGGGCTCACCATGCAGCCTGAGGGTCAGCGTCCGAAACGCGGCTTCAGTGTGAACCGCCGCGCCCTCGAGTCTCTGGGAGTCTACGCCTTCCTGCTGATCATCCTGGCCATTATGGCGGTGGTCTCGCCGCAAAGCATGACCCCCGGCCACCTGCTGGACCTGGTCCGGCAGGCCGCGCCCCTGGGGGTGCTGGCCGTGGGCCAGACTCTGGCCCTGCTGGTGGGCGGCATTGACCTGTCGGTGGAGGCCGTCATCACCCTGACCAACGTGGTGGCCGCGTCCATGATGGCCGCCGGCGACCAGACCATTCCCGCCACGCTATTGGTGGTCTTCGCCATCGCCGCAGCGATTGGCGCCATCAACGGCCTGGCGGTCTCCACGCTGAAGATCCCGCCGTTCATTGCCACCCTGGCTATGGGCACGGTGATCCAGGGCGGCTACCTGGTCTACACCCGCGGCTCGCCCACGGGCAAGATTGCCCCCGGCTTCCGCGTGATCGCCGAGGGCTGGGTGGGCGGTCTGCCCCTGGCCGGACTCATCTGGGCCGCCGTGGCCATTGTTTTTGCCATCCTGCTGCGGCGCACCGGCTTTGGCCGCCGGCTCTACGCCACCGGCGGCAGCCCGCAGGCCGCGCGCCTGTCCGGCATTCCGGTGAACCGCGTGCTGGTGCTGACCTACGTGCTGACGTCCGTTCTGGCGGCCGGCGCGGGTCTGCTGCTCTCCGCCTACATTGGCCTGGCGTCCATGAGCGTGGGCGCCGGCTACGGCCTTAACTCCATTGCCGCCACGGTGATTGGCGGCACGTCGTTCGCGGGCGGGCAGGGCGGCCTGTCCGGCACCATTGCCGGTGCCCTGGTCATGGTGCTGCTTCAGGCTCTGCTGACCATGATGAACGTGGGCCAGCCCGGGCGGCTGGTGATGCAGGGCCTGGTGATCGCCGGCATGGTGGCCGTATACCAGATGCGCAGCGCCCGCCGTGGGCGAGCCCGGGCCTAGTGGCCGGACGCCGCTCGGGCTTCGGACGCAAGCAGCAATCCCGTCAACGAGGGGGCAGCGGTGCAGGCCGCTGCCCCCGTCTTTGTATGCGCAGGACGGCGGAGGACGAAGGGGGAGGGTACTACACCCAGTCGCCATCGGCCTCAACCTGCGTAGGATGGTGCCAACAAGGAACGTGGGGAGGCACCGAAATGGACGAGATGCAGAAGCGGCCGCTGGCGGTAGCGGCGGCGACGGCGTCACCGCCGCCGCCGCTGGTTCGCGTGCCGGTGAAACCGGCGGACGTCTACCTGGAGGACGGATACAGGCTGGAGGCCGTGGCGGTGGGACTGACCTACCCGGCGGGCCTGAGCTTCGACAGCCAGGGCAACGTCTACATAGCCGAGGCGGGGTACTCCTACGGGCCGGCCGGGACGGAGGGGCTGGGGCGCATCCTCAGGCTGGCTCCAGACGGGGTCATGCACGAGGTGGCGAAGGACGTCCCGGGTCCGCTGACCGGCGTGACCTGGCACCGTGGCGCGCTGTACGCTGCGTCGGGAGGCTTTCCGGGAAAGATCGTGCGGGTGGACCCCGACGGGTCGAAACAGGTGCTGGTAGACGGCCTACGCTCGGGGGGCGACCACTACACCGGCAAGGTGGTGTTCGACCGAGAGGGCCGCATGTACTTCGGCGTGGGCACTTTCACGAACTCGGCCGTGGTCGGTTTGGACAACTTCATCTTCGGCTGGCTGCCGGACCACCGCTATGAGCACGACGTGCCCGCCAGGACGTATGTGCTGCGGGGAGAGAACTACTGGTCGCCGGATCCGTTCAGCCTGCTCGACCGCGAGCCGCGGGTGGTGCAGACAGGAGGCTTCAAGCCGCTCGGGGTGAGGAGCTACCCGGGCGAGGTGGTTCAGGGCAACCTGTACGCGAACGGGGTCGTCTACTGCGCCGAAGCGGACGGCAGTAAACTCCGCGTGGTGGCGGACGGCATGCGCAATCCCTTCGGACTGGGGTTCTCGCCCGACGGGCGATTCTACGCCCTGGACCAGGGCTACGACGAGCGCGGCAGCCGCCCGGTGGTCGGCGCACCGGATTGCCTCTGGGAAGTGGCACCCGGAGGCTGGTACGGGTGGCCGGACTATGTGGCCGGTATACCCGTGACAGACCCAAGGTGGGTAACCAAGGGGGCGCCGCCGACGGCGCCGCTGCTGGCGGAACACCCGCCCATCGCCGGCAGGCCGGTGCTGGAGCTGCCCAACCACTCCGCCTCCACCCGGTTTGACTTTTCTCTGCGAGAGGCGTTCGGCCATGCCGGAGAGATGTTCATCTCCCAGTTGGGGACGGGCATGCCCGTTACGGCGCGTGGCGGCGGCCTGCCCGGCTTCGGCGTGGTCCGGGCGAACCTGGAGACGGGCAAGGTGACGCCGTTCCTGGTCAGCCGGAACCCCACGTACGGCGGCACCGGGCCGCAGCGGCCCGTGGACCTCAAGTTCGACCCGTCGGGAGAGGCGCTGTACGTGCTGGACTTTGGCACGCTGTCCGGCAATTTGGCCGGCATCATCCCGTACGCGCTTTCCGGCATCCTGTGGCGGGTGACGCGGCGCACCGCGTAACCAGGCGCGATTCAAGGGCCTTGCACCAATGGCGTGCGAGGCCCTTGGTTTGCCGGCAGGTCGAACGCGAACGGGCCGAGGCGGTCCGGGCCGAAGACCAACGGTCGGCCGGGCCGAGAACCCGCGTCGGGCCGAACATGGAGGACATGCGGCGAGGACAAGCAGGACATCCTGCTATATAATCGAAATATACTCCGGTTCAGAAAGCTTGCCCCGCAAAGAATGGGAGGCCTAATCGCGTGCGTCTTCAAGACCTCCGCGGCCCAGCAGATCTGAAGCATGCGTCGTTGCACGACCTGGAGGAACTGTCACAGGACATTCGTCAGGTCATCCTGGAAACGGTGGCGCGCAACGGCGGCCACCTGGCACCCAACCTGGGCGTGGTGGAGCTTACCCTTGCCCTGCATGTGGAGTTCAACAGCCCCAGGGACAAGATTCTCTGGGACGTCAGCCACCAGAGTTACCCGCACAAGCTGATCACCGGCCGGCTGGGGCGGTTCGATACGCTGCGCCAGACGGGCGGCATTGCCGGCTTCACGGACCCCAAGGAAAGTGAGCACGACCACTTCCACTGGGGCCACGCCTCCACGTCCATCAGCGCCGCGGTGGGTCTGGCCAAGGCCCGCGACCTGCAGGGCCAGGACCACGAGGTGGTGGCCGTTATCGGCGACGGCGCCCTGACCGGCGGCCTGGCCTATGAGGCCCTGGACCACGCCGGCCTCGACAAGACGCGGGTCATCGTGGTGCTGAACGACAACCGCATGTCCATTGCCCCAAACGTTGGCGCGATCAGCCAGCTTCTGACGCGAATCCGCACCGGCCGGCAGTACCGCGGCGCCAAGCGGACGGCCGCGCGGGTGCTGAAGCAGACGCCGGTCATCGGCAACCGGCTGCTGGACGTGATTGACCGCTGGAAGGACGCGACGAAACGCTTCTTCCTGCCCAGCATGATGTTCGAGGACCTGGGCTGGACCTACATTGGCCCCGTGGATGGGCACAACATCCTCGGCATGCTGGCGGCCCTGCGCCAGGCGCGGGCCCTGAACGAGCCGGTGGTGGTGCACGTGGTGACCACCAAGGGCAAGGGCGTGCCCTACGCGGAGGAGCTGCCGGACAAGTTTCACGGCGGCGGCCCGTTTGACGTTGAGACCGGCAAGACGCTGCCCGGCTCCACGAGTTACAGCGAGGTCTTCGGCCAGACCATGGTGAAGCTGGCCAAGGCCGACCCGCGGGTGGTGGCCATCACCGCCGCGATGCCGGGGGGCACCGGACTCAGCAGATTTGCCCGCGAGTTCCCGTCGCGCTTCTTTGACGTTGGGATCGCGGAACAGCACGCCACCACCTTTGCCGCCGGCCTGGCCAAAGGCGGGCTGCGCCCCGTCTTCGCGGTCTACTCCACGTTCCTGCAGCGCGCGCTGGATCAGGTGATACACGACGTGGCCCTGCAGGGGCTGCCGGTCGTCTTCTCCATCGACCGTGGCGGTCTGGTGGAGGACGGCGCCACGCACCAGGGTGTCTTTGACCTTGCCTTCCTTCGCGCCGTTCCCAACCTGGTGCTGGGCGCCCCCAAGGATGAGAACGAACTGCGCCACATGCTCTACACCGGCGTGCAGCATCAAGGAGGACCCTTCGCCCTGCGCTACCCGCGGGGCACCGCCCAGGGCGTGACCCTGGACGCCCATCTGTGCGAGCTGCCCATCGGCCGCGCCGAGGTGCTGCGCGAGGGCCGTGACGTGGCCATCCTGGCCCTGGGGGTCTGGGCTCCGGTGGCCCTGCGGGCGGCGGAGCAGCTGGCGGATGAGGGTATTGAAGCCTGTGTGGTCAACCCCCGCTGGGTGAAGCCGCTGGATGCCGACCTGGTGGAGCACCTGGCCCGCGAGACGGGCGGGCTGCTGCTGGTGGAGGAGGCGGCTCTGGCCGCAGGCTTTGGGTCGGCGGTGCTGGAGGTCCTGGCGGACCGCGGCCTGCATGAGGTCTGCGTGCATCGCCTGGGCGTCCCCGACGAGTTTGTGCCCCAGGGCAAGCCGCAGGGCTACCTGACCCGCTTTGGCCTCAGCGAGGACGGCATTGCCGCGGCGGCGCGGGAGCTGGTCCAGGCTGCGCGAAACGGGGTCGCGGATGAGAGGCGCCCGCTTCCCGCCGAAGCGGGCGAGCGTGTGGCCGGCGGCGAGGAGTCGGTGAAGCCCGGCCGCCGCTGGATTCCCGGGCATGGCCGCCGGGGCCGTGGCCGCGGCTAGAGGAAAGCTGGTTCGCCTGATGCTCACAGTAAAGTGAAGGCAGCCGGTCCCCACGTCGGGGGCTGGCTTTTTTGCCGGTCGGCGGGAACAGCGCCGCAGCCGCGTCGGCAGAGGGCGCCGTCACGCATTGACAACTTCCACTTTTTAGCTGGTCGCATTTTGACGAACGGTTTTGTGGATTCTGTGAAGGACTTGCCAGGGCAGGTAGATAATTAACTACCCCAGAGAGGACCTTCGGAGCGGAAGTCGGATATAGAGTCCCGACCCCTACGCGTGTTCCTGGCGGACCTGCTTGCTCGGGTCTTGGGGTAGGAGAATTGGAGAACCCCGAGAGGACCGGAGTCTCAGTACTCTGTGTTCTTTCGAGGTTCTTTTCTGCCCTGCCCCAAATCGGGGTGAGTGCTCGGAGGAGGGGATCCCATGCAGATGCTCGAGGCCCTGGCGGCCCAGCCCGTGATTGCGGCTGTGCGGCAGAAGAAGGACCTGGCGGGGGCCCTGGCCTCCTCGGTGAGCATTGTGTTCCTGCTGGCGGGAGACCTGTTCAACCTTCCGGAGGTCGTCGGCCAGGTCAAGCGGGCCGGCAAGATCGTTTTCGTCCACTTTGACATGGTCCAGGGCGCCTCCAAGGACGCCGCCGGCATGAACTTCATGGCTCGCAGCGCAGCGCCGGACGGCATCATCACCACCCGCGCCAACCTGGTGGTGGAGGCGAAGAGCTGCGGCCTGCTCACAGTCCAGCGCACGTTTCTGCTGGATTCGCAATCCGTCCATACCGGCATCGACCTCGTCAAGGAGGCCAAGCCGGACATCCTGGAAGTCCTGCCGGGGGTGGTTCCCAGCGAGATCCAGGAGGTGGTGCGGCGCATCCGGGTGCCGCTCATCGCCGGCGGCCTGATCAGGTCGAAGTCGCAATGCTACGCCGCCCTCAGGGCGGGCGCGGTGGGCGTTTCCACCAGCACCAGTGAGTTGTGGAACGCCGCGCTCACCGCGCCGGCGGGGGAACACGCTGTGGGAGGGGGGAGTGTGCGGTCAGCACTGGTTCGTTCCGGCCCGGTTCCGGCAAGACGATCTTGAGGAGGAGGGTGTACGCATGCAGTCCAAGGGTCTGACGAGTGAACTCATCGCGGAATTCATCGGCACGGCGCTTCTGGTCCTGTTCGGCGATCTGGTTGTGGCCATGGCTGTGTTCTACGGCGCCTACAGCGGACAGTGGCAGCCGTCCATCCTGTGGGGTGCCACCGTCACGTTGGTCGTCTACGCCACCGGCGCCGTCTCCGGCGCGCACATCAACCCGGCCGTCACGTTGGGCTTGGCGGCCTTCCGCGGTTTCCCCAAGTCCAAGGTGCTGCCCTACATCATCTCGCAGGTGCTGGGCGGCGCGTTCGGCGCCGCGGTCCTGTACTTCCTGACCAGCCCCCTGTTCGCGGCCTTTGAGACGACCCAGAACATCGTCCGCAACACCGACGCCGGCGTGGCCACGGCCAAGATCTTTGCCACCTACCCCGGGGCCAACGTGGACGTGCTGCACGGCTTCCTGATCGAGATTGTGCTTACCGCCATGCTGTTCATGGTCATCATTGCCATCGGCGACGACCGCAGCCCGCTGAAGGTGGGCAGCAACCTGGGCCCGCTGTTCGTCGGCCTGGCTGTGGCCCTGCTGGTGGGCGTGGGCGGCCCGCTGACCATGGCCTCCATGAACCCCGCCCGCGACTTCGGTCCGCGTCTGTTCATGGTCCTGGCCGGCTGGGGCTCCACGGCCATTCCGGGGCCGAACGGCTATGTTCTGGCGGGTTCCATCGCTCCGTTTGTCGGCGCTCTGGTAGGCGGCCTGCTGTACGACTTCGGCATTCGTGCCGGCCTGGTTCCGGCCGCTTCCCAGAAGAAGGCCGCCTGAGCCCGGCGACGATCTGAGGTCCGTTCCAAGGTCCGAGTTCGAAGATGGGAGGAAGGAACGTGTCCGAGAAGTTCGTGCTTGCACTCGACCAGGGGACCACGTCATCCCGCGCCATCCTGTTCAATCAGGACGGCCAGTCGATCGGACAGCTCAACCAGGAGTTCCGGCAGATCTACCCCAAGCCGGGCTGGGTTGAGCACGACCCCATGGACATCTGGAACACCCAGATCGGCGTCGCCAAGAAGCTGATGGAGGGCAAGGGCGTCACGCCGGCGGACCTGGTCGCCATCGGCATCACCAACCAGCGCGAGACCACCGTGGTCTGGGATAAGGCCACCGGCGAGCCCGTCTACAATGCCATTGTCTGGCAGTGCCGCCGCACGGCCGGCTACTGCGATGAGCTCAAGGCCAAAGGGTGGTCGGAGAAGATCCGCGGCAAGACCGGCCTGGTCATTGACGCCTACTTCTCCGGCACCAAGATCAAGTGGATCCTGGACAATGTGCCCGGTGCCCGGGAACGTGCCGCCAAAGGCGAGATCCTGTTCGGCAACGTGGACACCTGGCTGATGTGGAAGCTGTCCGGCGGCAAGGTTCACGCCACCGACTACTCCAACGCCAGCCGCACCATGATCTTCAACATCCACAGCCTGGACTGGGACGACGAGATCCTGAACGAGATGGGCATCCCGCGGGCGATGCTGCCCAAGGCCATGCCCTCCAGCGCCGTGTACGGCTACACCGACGCTGCGGTGTTCGGCGGCGAGGTGCCGCTGGCGGGCGACGCCGGCGACCAGCAGGCCGCCCTCTTCGGCCAGGCCTGCTTCAAGCCGGGCATGGCCAAGAACACCTACGGCACCGGCTGCTTCATGCTGATGAACACCGGCGAGATGGCCGTCCCGTCGAACAACGGCCTCCTGACCACCATCGCCTGGGGCCTGAACGGCAGGGTGGAGTACGCTCTCGAAGGCTCAATCTTCATCACCGGCGCCGCCATCCAGTGGCTGCGCGACGAGCTGAAGGTCATCGAGAAGGCGTCCGACTCCGAAGCTGTCGCCACGTCGATCCCGGACAGCGCCGGCGTCTACGTGGTCCCGGCCTTTGTGGGCCTGGGCGCCCCGTACTGGGACCAGTGGGCCCGCGGCACCATTGTGGGCCTCACCCGTGGCTCCGGCCGGGCGCACATCGTGCGCGCGACCCTCGAGTCCATCGCCTATCAGACGCGCGACGTCCTGGAGGCCATGCAGTCCGACTCGGGCATCAACCTGCAGGCCCTCAAGGTGGACGGCGGCGCCGTGGGGAACAACTTCCTGATGCAGTTCCAGTCCGACATCCTGGGTGTGCCGGTGGACCGCCCGGTGGTCACCGAGACCACCGCTCTGGGCGCCGCCTACCTGGCCGGCCTGGCCGTCGGGTTCTGGCACGGCCAGGATGAGATCTCCGACAAGTGGGCGTGCGACCGCCGGTTTGCGCCGTCCATGCCGGATGCCCAGCGCGCCGGCCTGTACCGCGGCTGGAAGAAGGCCGTGGGCCGGGCGCAGGCCTGGGAGGAGTCCCCCAGCGACAAGGAAGCCGCCGAAGTGGCTGCCTCCAAGAAGAACTAGCGGCCGCTTGGGGGCCGGCCGTCCGGCCGGCCCCCTCTGCCCACAGCGACGGCACCCCCACGAGAGCAGGAGCCTGTGGGCGCGGGGCTGACCCCACCGGCACCCGCTCCCCTTCCGTGCGGCGGGCAAGGCCCTGGCCCCGGGTTGGCGCTACGTCGACACCACTCTCGACGTCCGACTCATCCAGTCGACGCCAGGAAGGGGACTGGTCCAAGTGGTTGGCTCGTCCCATCTGGAAAGCATCATCGTCATGGGCGCCGGCTCCACCGGCGCCGCCATTGCCCACGACCTGGCCCTGCGCGGCTTTTCCGTCACGCTGGTGGAGCGGGGCGAGATCGCCTCCGGCACCACCGGCCGCAACCACGCCCTGCTGCACAGCGGCGGCCGCTACGCGGTGAAGGACCCGGAGGCGGCCCAGGAGTGCATTCAGGAGAACCAGATCCTGCGGCGCATCTGCCCCGGCGTGATCGAGCAGGTGGGCGGGCTCTTCGTGGCCATCGACGAGGAGGACGAGGCATACCTG
>JBLNCQ010000013.1:0-4637 GCA_050260815.1 Bacillota bacterium | reverse complement strand
GGAGTGCAACGCCACGCTGAGTGCAGTCGCTGCCCCAATTTCTGGCAGCGGCCGTCTCGAAAAACGCCTCACTACCTCGGATACCCCTTCCCTACGCTAGATTCTGCAGCACTCTCCTAGGTGGGCATCAGAGCCGGCGGAACAGGGCTATCACCTTGCCCAGAATCGTGACGTCCTGCGCGATGATGGGCTCCATGTACCGGTTCTCGGGCTGCAGGCGGATGTGGTCCTTCTCGCGGAAGAAGCGCTTCACCGTCGCTTCCTCTTCGCCCACCAGGGCGACCACGATGTCGCCGTTGCGGGCGTCGCTCTGGCGCCGGACGATGACATAGTCCCCGTTCAGGATTCCCGCCTCAATCATGCTTTCACCGCGGACGGCCAACATGAACACGTCTTCATCGCGGACCAGTTCGAAGGGGAGGGGGAAGGAGTCCTCAAGGTTCTCCACGGCCAGGATGGGGGCGCCGGCTGTCACGCGCCCGACCAGCGGGACGTTCACGGTGCGGTGCTTGGTGAGATAGAAGTCACCCTCCGTGATCTCAATGGCGCGGGGCTTGGTGGGGTCGCGTCGGATGTAGCCCTTTTCCTCCAGCCGCGCCAGGTGCCCGTGCACGGTGGAGCTGGAACTGAGCCCGACCGATTCGCCGATCTCCCTCACCGACGGAGGATACCCCTTTTGCCGGATCTGCTCCTTAATGTAGTCGAGGATCTGCTGTTGACGATCGGTGAGGCCCTCTCCCAATCTGGCCACCTCCAGGCAAAATCTTCTATTTGGGATTATAACACGCATGTTCGGGGCGTGCAAACGTTCGATGAACGAAAGGGCGAAAAAATGTTCGGCACCCCGCTTGACACGAACAGGAGTTCGGAGGTACGATGAAGCTGCAAGGGCGAACACTCGTTTGAGGAGGATCTCCGCTCATGACCTCTAGCGTGCGAAATTCCCGCCGGCTCCGCTGGAACGGCCGCCGTTTTGCCGTGAATATCCTGTTTCTGCTTACGGTGAGCCTGGCGGTGGGCGGCGTGGGCTTCGGCGTTCTGACTGCCTCGGCCGAAAATGGGGCCCAGCGGCACTATGGCCAGGTCACCGTCGCAGCGGGCGACACCCTGTGGGATATTGCGGGTCGGCTTCCCGTCCGCGGCGACCGCCGCGACACCGTGGAGCGCATCCGCCAACTAAACAGGCTGGGCACCCGGTCCATCTACGTAGGCGAGGTCTTGCGCGTGCCGGCCGACTAGGCGGGGCAGGTTTTCTTGAAGATGAGGAAGGAGAGCGAGGGCATGGCCAGATGGGATGCATCCCAGTCCAGTCTGCCCCCTGAGCTCCAGCGCGAGGTCCGGGACCTGAGGAGCGAATGGGCAGACACTCTGCGGTTCGCAGCTCATGGCGGGCGCGGCCGGGATGAGGAGTTGCGCCGCCTGAAGAGAAGGCTGGGCACGCTCCTGGCCAGGGAGGCGCGCAAGCCACCGGAGCAGCGGGGCGTCCGCATGGTCGCTCTGGCCCTGGAACTCAACGCAGCATTCCCTGAACTGAGGAGCTTTGAAGAGCGGGAACGGCGGCGCTGGGAGCGCCTGGCCGCGTCGCGTGCCCTGTATCCCCGCACGGGGCGGTCCGCTTAGCGTTCGGGACAATCAACCGTTGAGGAGTGACATGATGCTCTCCTTGTTTCACACGCTTGGCGGAGCCCCTCGGTTTGAACGGATTTCCTCCTTGGCCCATGAGGATCGCAAATTCCCTCGCCATTCGGATCTGGGGGAAGGAGACCCGGGGCCGTGGTCATTCACCACGCGGGCAGGCGAGACCGGCAGTGACACTCTCGATGCCACACGCCACCATGCCTCTCTAGCCATGGGCAGGTCCCGCCTTTGGTAGTCGAGAACTGCAGAAGAGCGGGAGAAGAAGAATCAGCACGGCTTGTACCGTGGCAAGATGAAAGAGAGGCGGGCTCGATGCCCGCCTCTCTCTGTCCGGTCAGCAGTGTTCCACTAGAGTCACCATCTGGGCATGGCCAGGAGAAGAACCGCCAGGCTGCCGATGTATAGCGCCAACGGCGCGATGGATGAGCGGCCCCCGGCTGCCAGCCTCTTCTGCCGGCCCCGCCCGATGTGCGCTAGGGCCGAGCCGATCAGCATGGCCACCGGATGGATGAACGCAACGAACGGTTCGGAGCGCCAGGCTGCCTCGCCGACCCACATGATCAAACCCAGGGTTACCTGCAAGTCCAGAGCCGCGGCGTACCACAGCCCGAATCGCTGTGCCCTGAATGCGCCGGCCGAGTCGCGCGTCCCCAGGAAAGCGCCCACCAGGGACAGGACGGCGGCAGCCAGGACAGCCCAACGCCATAATCCGTGAAGCAGATGGATCGCTTCCACCTCGCATCCTCCCGTCGGACCAGCCGGGTCGCCTGCCGTTGCAGATTGCACCGGCTTGACTATGGCGCCAGTATATCAGGAGGGGGCCCCTTAGGCAACGGAGCGCTATAGAAAGCGCCAAAGGGAAGCCGGCAGCTATCTCGCGATGCGACAACGGTGCCCTTCTCGGGGGTTTTTAGCCTCCCTCCGAAACTTCCTATAATGTATATTATGTGGAATAGAACCAGAGAAGGGGCCGCGGGAGGTGCAGGTGAAACCAGCGCCGCGTCAAGCTCTGAGTCGGCGTCTGACGGCGGCACCGCTCCGTCGCCACCTCGGCCGGTGCCGGGACGAATAGACTGATGGGGGCGCGCTGTCCAGCCGCAACTTCAACCGCGACCGCACGACCAGCGCAGCCCGTGGTCCCGTTGTGCCGCACGGGCCCGACTGCTGCCGGCAGGCAGCTCCTTGCAGGCCCGAAATGCCGTCGGGGCAAGCCTTGCGCCTGTCGGACAGCGCCAGAACGCAGGAATTTGGCAGGATATGGCGAACGGAGAAGTAACCCTAAACCGGAAGGGGAAAGTCATGTGGCGGGTTCCTCATGGGAATGGAAGCCCAGAGGCGTCGGAGACTGGCTGGACGGAGTCTTTCAGCTTTACCGCGCGCACTTCAAACCCCTGTTTGGGCTGTCCCTGGCCGTGCTGCTTCCCCTTGGGCTCCTGGAGGGGCTGGCCCAGCGCGCTGTGACGCGCAACGCGTTTGTGGCCATGGCCCAGGCCCTACAAGGCGAAGACCCCACCGAACTGCTGACCAGTATGGCGGCCGGCAGCCCGGGCAGCAGCGCGGGCCTCATCTTCCTGAGTGTGTTGGCCACCACGTTCCTGTACGTGGCCGGCGTCTACATGGTCAATGAGTTGCTCCACGGACGCAGCCGAAGCATCGGCGAGGTCCTCAACGCTACTCCCGGCTACTGGGCGCGGTATTTAGGGATGAGCCTGCTGCTGTTCCTGGGCTACCTCCTCCTCACGGGCGTCGCCCTGGGAATGAGCATGGGACTCAGCTTTGCCCTGGACGCCCGGTGGATCGCCGTGGTCGGGGTGATTGTCTGGCTGCCCGTTGTTGCCTTCCTGGCCGTGCGCTGGCTGTTCGCCAGCCAGTCCCTCGTGGCCGAGCGCGTTGGCGTGACAGCGGCCATCCGCCGCAGTTTCCGTCTGACGAGGGGAAGCTTCTGGTCCATCGTGGGGCGACTGCTGTTGTACGGCCTGATCACCTATGCCCTGCGGGCAGCACTGGACCTCGGCGTCTTCATGGCGGCGGGGGCTGTGGCCCTGACGCGGTCCACGGTGGCCGCCGTGGCCTTTCAGGGCGTGGTGAGCCTGGTCGGCGCGCTCCTGGCGCCGCTCACCTGGATTGCCCTGACGCTCATCTACTACGACCTGCGCATTCGGAAGGAAGGCTATGATCTGCAGCAAGTGGCGGACAGCCTTGAGCAGCAAGCGACCCCGGAGTAGGAGCATGACCAGGGTTCCATGCAGAAGGTCGGCAGCGGTCGCCGGCCTTTTTGCCATCGCTAACGCCGACCCTGATCCGGAGCGGCTGGCCCGGATTTATCAGCGCCCGGAGTTTGTCTGGGTGCGGTGGACCGAAAGTGTCTCCGACCGGATCCGCGAGGTCGTGTGGACACTGCTCCTGCGACTCCAGGAGTTTCTGGACTTGGGCAGTCTCAGGCCCGTGGCCTGGGTCGCGGCGGGGGTGCTGGTGGCGTTCGCCGCTGGCCTTCTCGTCTGGCTGACCCGGCGTCTCCAGAGTGCCCCGGTAGCATCGGCGGGTGCGGTCCGGTCCGCGGAGATGAACGCCCCCGACCTGGAGGCCGAGGCCCTTCGCCTGGCGTCGTCGGGGAACTGGGTGGCGGCCATCCGGCAACTGCTCCGGGCGCTTCTGGTGGGACTTGACCGGGGGGGCTGGCTGCCCTACGATCCGTCGCGCAGCAACCGCGAGGTCTTGCGCGCCCTGCGGCGGCGTTTTCGCGGCACGGGCGATGACCTGGCGCGGCTGCTCGCGGCCGCCGACGAGGTGACCTTTGGCGGGCGCAGCGGCTCCCAGCCCCTGTGGCAGGAGGCTGAGGGCGCGTACCGACGGCTGTTCGCGGCGCTGACGGCTGAGGCGGAGGCCAGGGCCGAGGGCACCCGGGGCAATAGCGGCAGCGGCCGCCCCAGCGCACCGGGGACGGAAAGCGGGGTGCGGCCATGAGGCGGGCCTGGCGACTCCCCTGGCGAACCGCAGCC
>JBLNCQ010000012.1:0-8536 GCA_050260815.1 Bacillota bacterium | reverse complement strand
GCGCTCGCCAACGATCAGGGCCTTGACGCCCTTCAAGGCCTGGCGAATCTCCTCCGACGGGAACGGGCGGATGACATTGAGCGACAGCACGCCAACCTTCTTGCCCTGCTCGCGCATCTTGTCGACAACGTCCTTGGCGGTGTCGGCGGCGGAGCCAAGCAGGAAGACAACGGCATCGGCGTCCTCGGTGCGGTAGGCATCCACCAGGCCATAGCTGCGACCTGAGATCCGGGCGTACTCGGCAAAGATCGAACGCGCCACGCGGCCGGCGGCCTCCATGGCCAGATGCAGCTGATACTTGTTGTTGATCAGGTCAGGGTCGTTCATGTAGGGCCCAACCGTGACCGGATGGCGCGGGTCAAGCGTGGTGACGGTCTCCAGGAAGGGACCGACAAAGTCCCGGACCGCCTGCTTGTCTTCAAAGTAGGAAACCCGCCGTTTCTGGTGGCTGGTGAAGAAACCGTCATAGGCCACAATGACGGGCAGCCGGACGTCTGGGTGCTCGGCCAGCCGCGGGGCCATGACGTTGAAGTCATAGACCATCTGCGGGTTGCGGGCCATGATGATGGGCCAGCCCGTATGAATGGCGAAGTACAGGTCGCTGTGGTCGCCGCGGATGTCCAGGGGGCCGGACACGGCGCGGCAGACCAGGTTCAGGACCATGGGCATGCGGGTACCGGACTGGACCGGCAGTTCCTCCAACGCGTACAGCAGACCGTTGGCGGACGTGGCGTTGACGACGCGGCCGCCGCCGGTGGAGGCGCCGAAGCAGATGCCCGCGGCCCCGTGCTCGCCGTCGGCCGGGATCATGGTGATGGTGTGCTCGCCTTCGGCCTTCATCTCGTCCAGGAACTCAGCGATCTCCGTGGACGGGGTAATGGGGTAATACCCCATGATGTGCGGGTTGTACTGGGCGATGGCCAAAGCGGCCATTTCATTGCCCGTCTTGAAGTCCTGCTTTTGGGTGACCTTCCCGTCCAGCAGGGATGCTTCTTCTTTGCGAACCACGGCCATTGGATTTCACCTCTCCTCGTTAGGGCTTACGCGTGGACAGCCAGATTGCGCGGAACGCGGTGGGACTCAGCGTAGTCCTCCGTTTCACGCGCGGCGACCAGGGCGCCGAACGGGCACGCCTCCACGCACTTGAGGCAGCCCTTGCAGTACTGATAATCGATGCCCTGGAGCACCATGGCCGGCCGGCCGCGCTTGTCCTGGCCCGGCGTCCACGTGAAGCAGAAGTCCGGGCAAACCAGGTCGCACTGGGCGCAGTCGGTGCACTTCTCGCGGTTGAACTCGGGCAGGAAGCCCTGCCGCGAGGACGAGAGGTCCTTCAGAGCAGAATTGCCGGGGTTGACAATGATGCCTCCAATGGGGGCATCCAGGTAGCCGTACAGCGGGCCGGGCTTGACAAAGGGCTTGGGCTCAACGCCGGGTGCGGCCTTGAACTCCACCATCTTCAGCTCTTCGTAGCCGCGGTCGAAGGTGCGCAGGTTGGCCGCCACCAGCTGCGGGTACTTGTGCTCAAACGTGTGCTTGATGGCATCGCGCACGATGTCCGGGTCGATGAAGTCGGCGATGCGCGCCACCGCGCCCAGCATGGCGGTGTTGACGCGGGTCTTCTCCTCCACCGCGATCTTCAGGGCGTCAATGACGGCAACGGTGCCGGACTCCAGCTTGAGCTTGGCCTTCATCTCTTCCGGCGTCCTGGTGGTGTTCACCAGGATGATACCGTCGGGGCGAAGTCCGGCCGTCACGTTCTCAGTGCGGATGAGCGCCTCGTGAAACACCGCCACCAGGTGCGGGCGGGTAATGGGCGCCGCCGAGCGTACTTCCCGATCCGGCGCGCAGAGCCGGACGAACGACTTCACCGGGGTCCCCTTCTTCTCCGACCCGTAGGACGAGAAGTGGGCGCCGTTCAGCCCCTGACCCAGAACACCCGCTTCCGCGAGAATCTGCCCGGCCAGGTGCGCCCCCAGACCACCGATGGACTCAAAGCGCATTTCGTAAAAGCCGAATTCATCGGTGACCGTGGGGAGCATTCCTTTGGACATGCTCAGCCCTCCTCCTATGCCTTGCAGCACACCCAGTCAAGCGGGCGGGGGTCAAGCCCGGTACCTGGCTTTTGAGCCTGCCACAAGACGTTGATGTGAAATGACGGGGTTAGGAAAGTAAACGCTTGTTTAATTCCCTGTATCCTCTCAACATTATCGCTTAGGGAGGTCATTTTGCCTAGACCCATCCTGCATTTCATGGCGATAAATCCGCATCTCACCGACCGCAACCTGCATCTGACCGCTGCCAAGGGTCGCAAAAAGAGGGTGCAAAGCCAGCAGTGGCAGGCTTTGCACCCTCTTTCACAAGTGTCGGCCGAGCGTCAGGCCGGCAGTTCCAGTGGCGGCGACTCAGCCGTGTCGCCCTTTCGCAGCTCCGCCGCCAGGATGCCGATGAGGATCAGGGCGGCCCCCAGCAGAGAGCGTGGAGTCAGCGCCTCACCCCACAGCCACACGGAGAAGACGCCGGCGAAAAGGGCCTCGGCGCTTAGGATGACGGCTGTGTGGGAAGGCGGTGTCCATCGCTGAGAGGCCGTCTGCACGGTAAAAGCCAGTACCGTGCCGACCAGCGCCCCATAGAGAATGGAACCCGCCGCAAAGGGGCTCACCACGGGACGGAAAGGCTCCAGCCACAGGGCCAGACCAATGTTGCCGAGCGCCGCCACCCCAATCTGAATGACCGCCAGCGCGGCTGGGTCGGTGCTCCGGCTCCACCGTCCGATGGCCACAATATGGGCAGCAAACAGCAGGGCGCAGATTAGCGTCAGCAGGTCGCCCGTCGCCAGGTGGAAGGAACCCGTCAGGGACAGCAGCCCCAGGCCCACTGTGGCCACCACCGCCCCCACGAGGGCATTCACCCCGGGAAAGCGCCGGGTCACGGCCCACTGCAGCAGCGGAACCAGAACCACGTTGAGTCCCGTGATGAACCCGGATTTGCCGGGGGTGGTATAGCTCAGGCCGACAGTCTGAAAGGCGAAGGCGCTGAAGAGAAAGAGCCCGATGATCAGGCCATGCCGCCATTCGCGCCCGGACAGAACGCGCAGCCGGCGGGCAAAGAGCAGCAGCATCACCAGGGCAGAGAGTCCGAAGCGGATGGCCAGGTACTGAAAGGGGGCCATCTGGTCCAGCGTCCACTTGATGATCACGAAGTTGAATCCCCAGGACAGGGCAACGGCAAACAGGGCGCCGTCCGCCAACCAGGAGGCGCGGGTGCGGTTCACGGGCCACCTCTTTCTAAAGCAGAGCCAGGCAAATTCCCCACACATTCGGCGGGAATGGAAGCCATTCCTGCCTCCTGGGTCGCCGTCATTCCTGGGAGGCCCGTTTTGGCCAAAACCCACGTAAATTCTTCGTGCATTTTCCTGCGAAAGAGTTTATACTAACATCTAGTTTAAGGTCCCGTGCAACAGTCACCGGTAAGTGGTAGAAAAGCGCCGACGAACGGCGCAACAGCCTGGGAGGGATACCTTTGACGACTACCGATTTCACCTGGAAGGTAGGCGGAGCACAGGGCGAGGGCATTGACTCTACCGGAGAGATCTTTGCTTTGACGCTGCACCGCATGGGGTACTACGTCTACACCTACCGCCACTTCATGTCCTTGATCAAGGGCGGCCACACCAACTACAAGGTGCGCATTTCGCCCGTACAGCGCCGCCACCGCGGCGACGGCCTGGACCTGCTGGTGGCTTTCGATCAGGGCTCCGTGGACTTCAGCCTTCCCGAGATGAGCCCCGGTTCGGCCATCATTTATGACTCCACATCCTTTGAAGCCCGCATTCCCGAGGGCCGGAACATCACCCTGATCCCCATTCCCATGACCCAGATGGCCCGTGACCTGGGCATGGTGATTATGAAGAACATGATCGCCATCGGCGCCTCTGCCGCGCTGGTGGGGCTCCCGCCGGACGCCTTTGAGGGGTACCTGGAGGAGCGCTTCGGCAAGAAGGGCGAGGCCGTGGTTGAAACCAACCGCAAGGTTCTGGCCGCCGGCTATAACTACGCCCTGGAGAACACCTCCTGGCGCAAGCCGCTGCCGGAGCTTCCCGAGTCCTCCAAGGGCAAGAAGCGCCTCTTCATGCACGGCAACGACGCCATTGCCCTGGGCGCGGTGGTGGCGGGCTGCCGCGTGGTGGCCGCCTACCCCATCACCCCGGCCACGGAGATTCTGTACTCCGTACTCAAGCTGCTCCCCAAGTACGGCGGCGTGGTGCTGCAGGCCGAGGACGAGATTGCCGCCTGCCAGATGGCCATTGGCGCCAACTACGCCGGCGTGCGCGCCATGACCTCGACCTCCGGCCCCGGCCTCTCGCTGATGGCGGAGTCGCTGGGCCTCTCCGGCGTGTCCGAAACGCCGCTGGTCATCGTCGACGTCATGCGGGCCGGCCCTTCCACGGGCATGCCCACCAAGACGGAGCAGGCCGACGCCTTCCACGCGGTCTACAGCGCCCACGGCGAGATCCAGCGCATCGTGCTGGCCCCCTCCACCGTGGAGGACGCTTTCTATGACATGCAGCGCGCCTTCAACCTGGCCGACAAGTACCAGGTTCCAGTGATCGTGCTGGTCGACCTGGTGCTGGGCCTGTCCAAGCAGACCGTTAATGTGGAGGACATCGACTTCGAGCGCATTGCCATCGATCGCGGCAAGCTGCTGACCACCAAGGAAGAGGTGGATGCGGTCGTTTCCCGCCTGGGCGCGTACAAGCGGTATGAGCTGACTGACGACGGCGTCTCCCCGCGGGCCCTGCCCGGCCTGGAGGATGCGGTCCATATGGTCCTTTCCTATGAACATGACGAGGAAGGCAACGAGATGGAGGAGCGCAGCATGCGGGTAAAGCAGACCCGCAAGCGCTTCAACAAGATGCGCAGCCTGAACCTGGACGAATGGGCCGTGCGCCGCAGCGGCCCGCAGAACCCGGACCTGCTCCTGGTGGGCTGGGGCTCCACGGAGGGCCAGCTGGAAGAGGCCCGGGAACAGTTGGAGGCCGGCGGCCTGAAGGTGGCCCACCTGCACGTGGGCGCCCTGAACCCGCTGCCCGCCGCCGTCATCCGCAAGGAAATCGAGGCGGCCGGCAAGGTGCTGGTGTTCGAGAACAACTACGAGGGCCAGCTGCTGGAACTCATCAAGCAGAAGGTCGGCCACTTCGACAAGGTCCAGGCAAGCCTCAAGTTCGACGGCGATCCCTTCTACGTCTCCGAAGTCGTGGCCATGGTCAAGGAGGTCGCGTAACATGGCAGTCAATCTGGTAACGGAATATAAGGAGCACGCGCAGAGCTCCACCTGGTGCCCCGGCTGCGGCGATTACGCCGTGGTGGCGGCCATGCAGAAGGCCCTGGCCGCCCTGGAACTGGCGCCCCACCAGGTGGTGGCGGTAACGGGCATCGGCTGCTCGGGCAAGTTCAACTACTACCTGGGCGCCAACGGCTTCAACTCGCTGCACGGCCGGTCCCTGCCGGTGGCCCAGGCCATCAAGATCGCCAACCGCGACCTCACCGTCATCGCCGCCGGCGGCGACGGCGACGGCTACGGCATCGGCATCGGCCACTTCCTCCACGCCATCCGGCGCAACGTGGACATCACCTACGTGGTCATGGACAACCACATCTACGGTCTGACTACCGGCCAGACCTCACCCACCTCCAAGAAGGGCTTCGTCACCAAGACGACCCCCTACGGCGCGGCGGAGTACCCGATTCGCCCGCTGGAGCTGGCCCTCGCCGGCGGCGCTGGCTTCGTGGCGCAGGGCTTCTCCGGCGACCCCAAGCAGCTAGCCGAGATCATGAAGCAGGCCATCCAGCACAAGGGCTTCTCGCTGGTCAACGTCTACAGCCCCTGCGTCACCTTCAACCACGAGGAGACCTATGACTGGTGGCGGCAGAACCTGGTCAACCTGGACCAGGAGCAGGGCTACGACCCGACCGACCGCGCCACCGCCTTCCGCTACGTCTACGAGCACAGCGGCCTGCTGCGCGGCGTCATCTTCCGGGAGGAGCGGCGCGACTACCAGTCCGAACTGCCCGGCTACGCCGCCGAAGCCCTGGTGAAGCAGGACCTCAGCCAGCCGGTCAAGGACCGCGACGAGCTGCTGGCCGCCTTCATGTAGCCATGTGGCTGAGCGCGTCGATGGATGCTTCGCCGTCTCCTGCGCCGGCGCGGCCGTCGGTGATCGATCCGCTTCGGACGGCCGCGCCGGACCCGCTGGCCTGGATGGCAGACACCATCCGCGGCAGCGCCGGCGGGCGGGGCGAACGTCCCCGCCTCTCGGCCGACTCCGCCCGGCGCCTGGCCCGGACCTGCTGGTCGGAGTTGACGAACCACGACCCGAACATCTTCCCCGTCCAGACCGAGCGTCGCGGCATCCGCTTCTACCTCCAGGAGGAACGCGGCGGGCAGCGCCTCTCGGCTCTGGTCTGGGACGGCTTCCAGTGGCGGACCGTCGGCAGCCTGCGGCTCCCGGCCAGCGACTGACGTCTTCCAAAGCAAAGCCACCAGGCACCACCTGGTGGCTTTGCACATTACCCCGTTACTAGTTTTCCGTCGGAAAGGTCAACCCGTTGAGTGTCCGCAACTCGCGGCTCACCGCCAGAAACTCCTGCTGCAGTCTCTCCGCCTGCCCTTCCGGAGGCGCATCCAGGGCGGCCGAGAGCTGCGCCAGGCGGGTTTCCAGCACCAGCCGTCGGTCGCTGTCGGCGGCTCCAGGGGACGTGCCCGTGCGCCCTGGTGCCTCTGGCCTGAACCCGCGCTCCAGGTACTCCTCGTAGGAGCCCGGGAACACGGTCAGGACCCCGCCCTCCAGGTTCATCACCCTTGTGGCCCGGCGCCGGAGCAAGTAGCGGTCGTGGGACACCAGGATAATCGTGCCCGGGAAGCCCTCCAGGGCCTCCTCCACCGCCTCCCGCGAGGGCAGGTCCAGGCCGTTGGTCGGCTCATCCAGCACCAGCAAGTCCGGGCTGGTGAGCAGGGTCTTGGCCAGAGCCAGACGGATCTTCTCACCGCGGGACAGTATGCAGACCGGCTTGGCAACGGCCTCGCCGGAGAAGAGCAGGCAACCCAGAAGGGACCGGATGTGGGGCTGATCGGGCGCGCTGCTGCCGGCCGCTTCCTGCAGCACGGTATGGCGTGGGTCGAGAGTATCCAGCTCTTGCGCCAGGTAGGCAATCTGGGCAGGAGCCACGTAGAGACTTCCTTCCGTGGGTCGGAGCTGTCCCAGAATCAGGCGCAGAAGCGTGGTCTTGCCGCAGCCGTTGGGACCGATGACGGCCAGCCGGTCCCCCCTCTGCAGGAAGAAACCGACCTTGCGGAAGAGCCAGTGACGAGCGTCGTAGCTGAATCCAAGGTCCGTGGCCAGGACCAGGTTCGGCCCCACCCCAACCCCTCCGTCTAGGCGGAGCCTGAGGCCCGCCGTCTCGTGCGGCTTCTCCGCATGCATCCGCTCGAGCCTGGAGCTGATGGCCTTGGCGCGGCGCATCATGGCTTTGGCCTGAGCCTTGAACCCGGCCTTGGCGACCTTCAGTTCGCGGGGGACCTTTCTCTCGTGACTCTGCCGCGCCCACTCCAGCTGACGGCGCATGGCCTCCTCCAGGTGCCTCTTCTCGTTCTGGTGGGCGCGGTACTCGGACCAGGCCCGCTCCACCTCGGCCTCCTTCTGCCGCGCGTAGGCCGTGTAGTTGCCCGGGTAACGGCGGGCCCGTCCTCCGTCTACCTCCAGCACGGCTGTCGCCAACTGGTCCAGAAAGTCGCGGTCATGTGAGACAACGACGACAGTCCCGCGGTAGGAGGCGAGCACCTCCTCCAGCCACTCGAGCCCAGCGGCATCCAGGTGGTTCGTCGGCTCATCCAGGAGCAGCACCTGCGGTCGCAACGCTAACACGCGTGCCAATGCGGCCCGGACCTTCTGCCCGCCGGACAGAGCTGCAGCCGGACGCCGGAGCATCTCCTCGGTTACGCCGCAGCGGGATAGCAACTCCGCCGGGACCTGCTGCATCTGCTCGCCCAGGGAACAAGACGCCTTCCAGTGGCCTTGCTGACAGAGGTAGCCCCGGGTCACGCGGGGCATCCATTGCACCTCTCCCCCGGTCGGCTGCAACTCGCCCGCGAGTAGACGAAGCAGGGTCGACTTCCCCGACCCGTTGGACCCCACCACGCCAAGGCGCTCGCCCTCGGCCGCTTCCAGAGACACGTCGGACAAGACCGGCGTGCCGTTATATTCCTGATCCAAATTGCGCGTACGTAGAACCATCATGGGGACCGCTCCTCTCGCGGCCCCGCCCAGGGGTACAAAAAGGCCACGGGTCGATTACCCGTGGCCACGAAGACCTATCAAGCTGTGTTCGTCCTGTCCTAGGGAACTGGTGAAAAACTCACGAGAGTGTAAAGTTTTCTTGGGGCGAGGGCCTGAGTAGGGCCCAAGAATAAGAAGGACGAGAGGTATCGACTCCAGAAGTGTTTGGGTGCTGAAACCAACACATAACTGGAGGGATTCTCT
>JBLNCQ010000011.1:0-14220 GCA_050260815.1 Bacillota bacterium | reverse complement strand
CATCGGGGACGAACGGATTCGGCTCCAGGTGGCCTGGACAGCAGCCGTAGTCAACCTGAAACGGATCTTCAAACACCTGCAAGGGGGAAGTGTCCCCAAAACGCGGTTGGAACCGGTAGTTGCGACCTGAGAGCGATAGGGAAGCGGGGGATTTTGGGATGCAAGGCCACTGCGGATATAGCCACCACCTCGGTTTTTGGCGACGGCCGTCTCGAAAAATGCCTCATTACCCTCGATACCCCTTCCCTAAGCTTGATTCTGCAGCATTCTCCTAGTCTCCTGTGGAGAGATCGAGTTGAGGGCGGGGTCTCCCCGCCCCCTCTCACACCACCGGACATGCGGGTCCGCCTTCGGCGGTTCACGAAATGGGACAAAGCTGTTGGTGACGTTCGCTTAGGCTCACCAGTCCCTGGCCCCGTCAATAGGCGTTGTTCAGGGGTGGTGTACCGGAGGCGAGCCTGCTGCTCGCCAGGGGCCTTTGCTCGTGCCCGCCGTCAGTCGGGTCATCTTCTTTGGTACCCCGAGGCGGTGCAATTCATGGAAGCGGACGAAGCCCGCTTCCACTGTTTCCAGAGAACCACGCTTAACCGCCTTCGGAGCCGCTCGTCGAGCTTTACGAATGTGGTCATGAGTCTCGGCCAGGCTGTAGTACCCCACCCAGCCCGTCACGTACTTGTTCACGGCTCGGATGCGGCTTCCATGGACTGGCTCCGGCTCCGCTTCGTTCGCTCTCGCAGCTTCTCCTTGGCGCGCCTTAAGGACCTTGGGGCCCCGCGAATGCGAGCCTCCTGCCCAACTAGGAAGGAAAACCCTAGAAACTTACGCTTCCAAGGCCGATCCACCGCGCTCTTGGCCTCGTTCACCTTGAGACTCAGGCGCCCCTCCAGAAACTGCCTCACGCTCGTCATCACCCGTTCTCCTGCTCTGCGGCTTTTCACGTAGATATTGCAGTCGCCCGCATAGCGGGCAGACCGTTCCCCCTAAAGAGGAGAGGCACGAAGAAAAGGCCCGGTGTGAGACGCACCAGGCCCGAAAACTGGAACTGGATACCGGCCTAATGTACACACGTCAAGTGGGCCTCGTAGTGGGAAAACGGTGGAGCCCTTTCATTGTGTACGGGGGAAACACCTAATATTGGCCAATTTCCATCCGGTCAGTTCCTTAACAACGACGATTTCGGCGGCCGCTGTCACTCCATCACCCAGTTCTACAGACGGCACATTTATACTGTTGATGGTCTTCCCCGAAGGCAGTTCGACATTCCGAAACGCAGCCTCTATAGCAGCCCACGTTGTAAGGGTCTTCCACTGTTCGGGAGGGATGTGCACGCGTGCTTCTGACGACAAGCTTCTGTAGGAGACCCTGCCGTAACCAGGCCACACGGGACCGGATGTGTCCGATGTCCCAGCTGCTCGCTCGAGCAAGTCGGCGTCAGCTGAGCCTACAACGAACACCGCCAGGACACTGACGGCGAGAAGGAACACGAGCACGGCCAGAACCGAGCGTTGCCTCAACACGTGCGCACACCTACCTACCCGAGCCGATTAGTGTTCGCGGATAATCTCACCAGTTGTGGCCTCAACGAAGTATGGCCAACCGTTGACCGTCACGCGCCAGGCCAGGTGCAATTCAGCAGTCGCCTCTGAGACGCTCGGCGAGAAATAGACCAAGCTCCCATCGTCAGTGGTTGGCTCCTCCGGCGTGGCACCGGATCTGATTGCCGCTGCTTTCGCCGCTTCCACGGCCTGAGCCCGATTGACGCGAGGCGAACCGCCAGTGACGATAGACTGCTCAGACAGCTCACGCCAAAGATGCCTGAAGTACACCACTCCCTGGTCGCTAACCGGCAGGGTTATGCCCTCGCCCTTGTACCCGTCCACTTGAAGGCCTGAGCCGGCTCGACGGCCAAAGGCAAAAGTATAGCGGACCGGTTTACCTTCCGAAGGTGCGGTCTGTCCTTCCATAGGCAAAGGCGATTCCGTAGTCACCCTACGTGACGGAGTTCGGCGTCGCTTGGCATAAGTCCAGTACCTGTCAGAAAAGCAATCGCTTCATCACATGCTTGTTTGTCTTTCTTCGTAGTGGGGCTGAATGTGCCATCCGGGACAACGTACTCTAGGGCGCCCGTTGCCTGAGAGACATAGACCATGTGGTTCTTTTTGTTGCGGTAGAGGTCGAAACCTTCCCCCACCGTGGGTACTCTACCAGCCCTTGGGCCGAGTATCGTTCGTGCCCGATCCGCAGAAGCCCCTGGATTAGGGCTCACATGAAGAACTCCCGGTCTTGCGGCCGGCGCGCCAGTAACCGAGGCGACAGCACCAGCAGGGCTTGACACGAGCAGCTTCACGGCCGATCTGGGTTCAAGCGAAACGCGCTGACGTGATGATGTGCAGCCGGAGAGCGTAAGCACCATTAGGACCAGCGGCGTAACGGTGATGCGAATTCGCCCCATGCCCACGTACGGCCACCGTCCCGTAACCCCGGCTGGTGTTGACTCGCTGTGCGTTATCCGAGGCTATGACTAGGAATTCTTCGTTTCGACATCCGTGTCTTCCCTTGTCTAAGAATGATGGACGTCCGCCAATGTGCGCCCTGCACCATGACCATCGTGCAGGGCGCTGTGGGCATAAAGTAGAAATGAGTGCTGGGCCGCCCCGGCTGCGCAGCCGGCGGCAATGCGGATCGAGAAACGGGAGGCGTACGCTGTGCTTGGGGAGATAGGTCCCGCCGAGTGGTTTGCGGTCTTGATTGGCCTTACGATCGTGGTGCTACCTTACTGGAAGATCGCCACCAAGGCGGGCTATTCGGGAGCCCTCTCGCTCCTGATGCTGATCCCTGTGGTCAACGTCCTCTTCCCCTTCTTCCTGGGCTTCGCTGAGTGGCCCATCGAACGGGAGCTCAGGCGCCTGCGGGAGTCGTAGCCGGCTCATCCGCGTTGGCCGGTGGCGCCTCGGCACCCTCCCCCGGAACTCCTGGTTGTGCCGCCCAGTTGACGGCGCGGCTGCCCGCAATCCACCAGAGGCTCATGGCCAGGCCGACCAGGCCCGTGACCAGGTAGATGCGTGGCACGGGGCTGAGGTACGATGCCGCCGGGAACGCAGCCGCCATCAGCAGGCTGGTCCCCAGGCTCTGGACGGACAGCAGGGTGGCCCGGCGGGCGGCAGGGATGCTCTCGTTCAGGCGGGCCTGCAAGGCCGGGTAGAGGATGCCATCCAGGGCCTCCGCGGTGGTGAACAGGGCGGCTCCGGGGATGGCGCGGGTCAGGGCCATGCCCGCATAACCCAGCGACTGCACCATAGGACCCAGGCGCAGGACCAGGTTGACCCAACGTGCCTGCATCCGCTCCGATAGGGCGCTGGCGCCGGCGGACAGCACCCGCGAGAGGCTGAAGACGATGCCGGTGAGGCCCATGCTCAGCCCCACGTAGGGGAAGTAGGCCTGGGCGTACTGGCTGGCCATGGAGATCAGGGCGTTGTAGCCCCAACTGAACAGCATCAGAACCATCAGACCCCGGCTGGAGAAGACCAGGGCGAAGGACTCGCGAACGTGCCCGCGCAGGGTGGTCAGGACCGACTCGTCGCGACGGCGAGCGCGCGCCGTATCGGCCATACCCCAGACGACGGCCAGGCAGACCAAGCTGACGATGCCCCGGGCGATGAAGGGTGCCGTCGTCTGCCACTCATAGAGGAAGCCGGCGATGATGGGCGCCAGGGCCAGCGATCCCATCTGCAGAGCATTGGCCCGCGCCAGGGCACGCCGGGCGAGGTCCGGTCCGCCCTCGGCCACGGCCGCATCGTAGAGCAGGGCGGTATCGGCGCCAGATAGAAACGTGGACCCCAAGCCCGACAGGGCCAGCACCAGAACGCCGCCCAGGGTCCCGTGGATGCCCAGGTAGCCGAAGGAAGCGGCAGCGCCGACGGCGAGGCCGATCAGCATGCTGGACCGCCGCCCCACCAGGTCGGCCACAATGCCGGTCGGTACCTCGCCGAAGAGGATGGCCAGGTGGAAGGCGGACTCGGCCCAGCCCGGGTTGCCTCCGCGACTGAGGACAAAGGCCAGCCAGGTGGTCCAGCCAAACTGCAGACCGTTGAGCGCCGTGTACAGGTAGAAGCGCGTGAGTGTGCGGCGTGCATTGCGTCGGTTCATGGGTGATATGACCTCCCGCAAAAATAAACGAGGCGTCGCCGGACGTGCCGGCGGCGCCTCGCGCTGAGCGGCGGGAGGACGACACTTCGACAGCGCCCGACCTGCAAAAGGGCAGACTACCCCCTTGGTCGGGCGTTAGCAATGTCCCTTGAAAGCGTGCGTGAAACAGCAGGCGAGCCCGCTGCGGCCAGAGATGGTGAGCATATCGGGGTCGCCTCCTTGGTGTACAGTCCAGGCCGATTGTAACACGGCGGCCGCACGGGCAACAAGTGCGACGGATATGGATACCCGGCGGCGCGCGCTGGTGAGTCGGAACCTGCGGCGGTGATGGGCGTCCTAACAAGCGTGGAGGACTCGCCCAACATGTCCCCTGGGAGGAAGCTCTGTGACGCCGAACCGTTCCCTCTGGTACTTCGTCGCTCTGGTTCTCACCGCCAGTCTCCTCACCAACGCGTTGGTCCTGCGCAGGCTGGCCGCTGTGGAGCAGCAGGTGAGCGTGCTTCAGGGCTCTGTGACCGGTCAGGTGGACCTCCTGCGGTCCTCCGTGTCAGGCCAGCTCCAACAGATGCAAGCTGCGGACCGCTGGTACTCCCCGCCCCGCTTCGAGGTGCTGGACGCAGGTGGCTCCTGCACCGAGACCCGGGCCCGCCTGACATGGACCTTCCGTGAACTGGGGGAGGACGCACAAGTAGGACTGAGCTACCGGTTGGGTAGCAGCGCATGGCAGGAGGCCGCGGTGACGCGGGCGACCGGCACCACCTATCAGGCGGACTTGAACGTTCCTGTCAACGCAGACACCGCGGGCTTCTCCATTGGGCTGCAGCAGGGCAGCAAGAACTCCTCGATGTCCGCGCCGGAGGGACCCGCCACCCCAGCAGCCGTGCTTGAGTATGTCGTTCATGTGACCGACCAGGGCAGCCGACGGAGCGGTGACCCTGAACGCGTTGATGTAGGCAAGCTGGCCGGTTTCTTCGCCGCGCACCTGGCAACTTTGCAGCCGGGTCAGCGGTACAGTGCCACCGTCTACAAGGAAGCCGGCGCCAAGTGCCTGGAACCCTCGGCTGTTGAGTTCTGGGCCTCGGGGCCGGCGGGCGAGCTGGGCCGTACGAAGCTGACGTCCGATCCGAGTGGCAACAGGACAACCTGGACGGGAACGCTTGATCTCAGCACAAGAAGAGACGTCCAGGAGGTTGGCGTCACGGCTGTGCTGGCCAATGGCCAGCAGGTCAGCCGCTCAATCCGCGTGCGTTAACGCCAACCAACACCGGCCCGTTTCCGCAGGCACGCCCCGGCCGACCGGCTGGGGCGTGCCCCTGTAACCCGGAAGGCGGCTGGGCCACCAGCCCGGGGACAGGCGTCCGGCAACATCCCCTGGCTAACGCCCGTAATCAGAAGCATAGAGGTTCCCCGGAGGTGCGTCCCATGAAAACGTATCGCGCCGCGCCGTCTTTCGGTTGGCTCTGGTTGGTGGCCGTCGCCCTGCTGGCGATCGGACCCACCCTTCCTGCCCTCCTGGCAGTGCGGCAAGCGCCTGTCGTCCTTATTACCGTCATACTTGGGTTGGCCGTTGGAGTACCGTTCCTCGTCATGGCCTTCTGGTTTCCCACCATCCGCTATGAGCTCGGACCTGAGACGCTGGTCCTGCGCTATGGCCCTTTTCGATACACCATTCGAACGGATGATATCCAGGAGGTCACCAAGAGAGACCTGGCCTTCTCCGCCTGGTCCAGCATGCGACTGCCCGGGTTCGCCATGTGGACCGTGGACTACGCGGACGAGGGCAACGTCTTCATGTGCTCCACCCGGGCTCTGCGGGATATCATCTACATCGTCACGCCCAGGCGGAAGTACGGCATCACGCCCGCCAATGAGGAGGAGTTCCTGCAGGACCTTACGCACCGGTTGAAGGGGGCATAAGGCCGTGTCTGCAACGTCCAGCTTGCCACCCATCTATGTGGCGGCGCTCATCACCCTGATCATCGCGGGTGGTCTGTGGCTGACGGTGTTCGGACTCATGGCGGGACGGAGGGGGCTCCTGGTCTGGTTTACTTTGGCCGGCCTTCCTATGAGCGCCGTCGTTAACCTGTGGGTCAAGGGGCCGTTGGCCGTGGCGGTCGGCAACGCTGCCGGCGTCCCGGCGGGGCAGGGCCTCGCCACACCTATATGGTTCCTGGTCTTCCTCTTCCTGTTGGCGCCGGTCTTGGAGGAGGCGATCAAGCTGGTGCCTCTGGTGCCGCTCGCCATGCGCCGGCGCCTGGCCGAACCCGGCGCCGCACTGTGGGCCGGCGTGTACCTGGGGCTGGGCTTCGGACTCGGCGAAGTGGCCTACCTGGCCTGGGGCATCGCGCGAAGCCCGGCGTATGCCGGCTACCCTTTCTGGTACTTCGGCGGATTCTTCGGAGAGCGCCTGCTGGTGGTCTACCTGCACGCGGCGCTGACGGGGCTGGCCGCGTCCGGCTGGACGCGGGGGCCGGGGCGAGCCCTTGGTACCTATGGCATGGCCCTGGGCCTTCACGCCCTGGCCAACCTGGGGGCCATGCTGTACCAGTTGAAGCTGGCCAATGGTACCGTGGCTCAACTCTCCCTGGTGGCGGCCATCCTGGTGGCCAGCGTGGCTTTTGACCACGAGCGCCGGGGTGTGCCTCGGCCGCCCGGGAAGGCGCCCGTCACGATCTTTCGACGCGAGAGCTAAGGCGCAGCCCCGTTGATCGTCTGAGAGGCAATGACGTTTGGCCTCCTTGGCGACCGGGGACGCCCATGGGGAGTGATGCGTGTGGCACGGGAACCCGAAGCAATGAGCATCAACGGTTACGGCCTGGAGTGCCCCATCTGCCGTCATGACAAGTTTTGGACGGGGCGCGCGCAGTTGAACACGGCCCTCGCCACGTTCTTCAACTTCGACTGGGCCAACAAGGAAGTGGACACTCAAACATGCGCCCGCTGTGGTCATATCCTGTGGTTCGACCCAGACGTCCGGTAGGACCGCAGAAACCGCCTCAGAGTGCAAAGGAGCAGCCACCTGACATTCAGGTGGCTGGCGGGCCCTCATAGGGCCGTATATTCATGAGCGCCTGGCGCCTCTTGCCTGTGAAGTTGATAGGGATGAACCGTTACTTGGCTCCGTCTAGAGCCGGACGGTCGCCACCCCTGGAGTCTGAAAGATCTGGAACGTCTTGACGTCGGATGAGAGTATGCTCACTCCTCACCCCAGGCGGAGTTCGTAGTAGATAGTCGCCTGAGTGGATATTGACCGGATGACTTCATCCTCAAACCGGACCAGCAGTGCAAGCCACTCCAGGAAACTGTCGGTCTTGCCGTACAGGGTGTCGTTGACTTCGTTCCAGTAGTAAAGAGCCCCGTCAGATAGGCTGAAGCACCAGTCGTTTCCGTTGGAGTCTGGGCAAAACGGAACGAGACTTGATCTTGGAACGGAGCCCCCAGTCCGAACCTCAACGGTATCCGGCAGGAAGCGCCGGCGTACCTGATAAGCCCAGTTGTCGGGCCAAGGCTTGATCGTGCCGATTTCGCGCCTGTGCTGCTGGGGACCCACGCCGAACAGAACGTTAGTCATATATAGCGTAGCGCCGTTCGAGACTGTTGCCAGAAACTCGCGGTAATCGGGTGGAAGGGGAGCGCCCATTTGTTCCTCGGTGAAGGAGATTTCTTCCGGGGTGGCACAGGGATTCAACTGGTGTTTGCTGATGGTAGAGAGTATCCTGGGCACCAAGGAGTCGAACGACAAGTCGAGTCCCGGAGCAGTCCACAAGGGCGGAATGACATGGCAAGCACCTTCAGAGCAGCCCTGTTTTACTGCACGGACAATCATCCTGGGCATCTCGATCAAGACTGATTCTTGCCTTCGTGCAATCAGCAGGTCGCTTAAGTCCCTGGCGTCAACGGCGCCGGCGATATAACTCTGTGCCTCTGTGTCCCAGAGCCCGAAATGTTCACCTATCTTGTGAAGATGGATCATCTGCACTCCCTCCAATCGTGAGTCCGGTCAAACGGCGCAGTCTCACGCGCCATCTACGGGTGCCGGACCACCACGTCAGTCGTCCATTGCTATGCGTAACGCCGGTAAGAGACTCGGAGGGACGAGTGGGGCGGCGAGGGATCCGCCTCAAGCCACACCGTCAACGGTGCTGCATCCACTCCCTGGAGTTCCAGTCCCAGCGTCAGTCTCTGCCCGGATCGCAGACTGAGCCCATTCGGGTCGAAAGCCCCGTCCTCAGGGACGCTCACCACCCTCCTCCGCCCCTCCAGCTCGATGTACGCCGACACGGCCGGCAGCGACTGGCGCAGGTCCGGCAGCACATTGATCGACTTCAGGTGAAGGTCGGTTCGGCCCACGTTCTCAACGGTACATGTCACTCGGTAGTGGCCTGACGCCGCTCCTCCACTGTTTAGGCTCCAGGAAACCAGTTGCAGCGGGCCGTGCAGTTCCGGAGCCTCCATCGGCACGGTCAGATAGGCAATCGCAGCCAGCACCAGCGCGACTAGCACCAGAAGTGCCTAACGCCAGTAGGTCTGAACACTGACCATAAGAACCCCCTCCCGACAAAGTAAGCCCCAGCCGGACGGCTGGGGCTTGACTGCGTTAGTCCGAAGGAATGCGACAAGAACGGAGCCCGGTCGCCGCGGGGGCGGCCCAGAAGTGAACCTAGAAGACGACCAGATTGCTCACCGTGGCCATCAGCCCACCGGGCATGATTCCGAGCCACAAGGTGCCGGCGGCAGTCAGAACCAGGGCCAGCACCAAAGCGGCGTTGACCACGGAGGCCGGCAGGGCCGCGTCCCCGGACGACGGACCGGCAACGGCCACCTCGGCCGCCGGCGAAGCGTCGCGCGTGGCCGGAGCCTCGGCCACCCCTTTCTTCGCCATCGTCCCGATGACGCGCAGGTAGGCGTAGGCGGAGATGCCGGTGGAAATGATCAGGATGGTCAGCAGGAACCAGCCGCCGCCGTGCACCGCGGCCAGGGCCAGCATCAGCTTGCCAGTGAAGCCGCTGGTCGGCGGCATGCCGGTGAGGGCGAACAGGAAGAGCGAGAAGATCATGGCCAGACCAGGACGGCTGTAGAAGACGCCGGACCAACTGTCCAGGTCGGAGCCGTCGCGCCCGCTGCGGCCCAGGTACTCGATGGCCGCAAAGGCGCCCATGTTGAAGAAGAGGTAGCTGGCCAGGTAGAAGGTGGCTGCCCCCACCCCCTCCGCCGTCAGGGCGGGCAGGGCCAGGAACAGGTAACCGGCGTGGGCCATGCCGGAGTAGGCCAGCAGGCGCTTCAGGCTTTGCTGCTTCAAGGCGGCCATCGAACCCAGCAGCATGCTGGCGGCGGCCAGGACCCAGAGGGGCAGCAGGTACTTGCCCTGCACGGCAGCGGGCAGCGCGGCCGGCGGCAGGGCCCCGGCCAGGAAGCGGACCAGGCCGGCGAAGGCCGCCGCCTTGGTGCCCACGGACATGAAGGCGGTGACGGGTGTCGGGGCGCCCTCGTAGGCGTCGGGCGACCAGACGTGGAACGGCACCAGGGCCAGCTTGAAGGCGAAGCCTGTCAGGGCCAGGCCCAGGCCGGCCTTCATGTAGAGGCCCAGTCCGTCGATGCCGGACGCCGCGACCGCGTCAGCGATCCCACGGAACGACAGACTGCCGGTGGCGCCATAGGTAAGGGCGGAGCCGAAGAGCAGCATGCCGGAGGCCACCGAGCCCAGGATCAGGTACTTGAAGGCGGCTTCCTTGGAGGCGCTGTTCCGCGGCTTGAAGGCGACGTTGACGTACAGGGCCAGGGAGAAGATCTCCAGGCCGAGGAAAACGGTCATCAGGTTGCCGGAACCGGCCAGCACCATCATGCCCATGGCCGCCCAGAGGATGAGGGCCAGGTAGCCCGACATGTCCTCTTCGGAGCGGACCGTGCTGAGCAGGACGGTGAACAGGGCGGTGCCGAGCAGGATGGCGTTCATCACCAGGCTGAAGCGGTCGGCCACGAACGCGCCCGCATAGGCGGAGAGAGTGCCTCCGCCCGCCACCTGAGGCCACAGCGACCAGGTATAGTAGCCACTGAGCGCAATGGCGCCCAGGGAAGCCGCGTACCACCAGCCCACCGCGGCTCGCGCCGGCAGTACCAGGTCAAAGACCAGGACAACCAGCGCACCCGCGGCCAGGGCAATCAACGGGGCCACGAGGCTAAAGTTGATGTCGACTGCTGGCAAGGGTGGTCCTCCTATCCGGGTAACCGAATCGGATTGCGTTTACGTCCGGCTATATGACCCAGCCGAAGTAGATGACGAGCAGAACAACGCCGACCATGACGCTCAGGGCGTAGCGGCGGACGAATCCGGACTGCAGGCCGCGAAGCCAGGAGCCGGTGGCAGCGACCAGGCCGGCCAGGCCGTGGATGATGCCGTCGATGCCCTTGGGATCCAGAACGTCACCCACGAAAGAGGCGATGGCCTGGACCGGCCTGACGATGATCCAGTCATAGATCGCGTCGAAGTAGAAGGCCTGGGACAGGATGCCGGTTTCGCGCCGCGTCAGGTCGACGGCGGCCTGACGGCGCGGCCCGTTCGGGTTGTAGAGCCAGAGGCCGATGGCGGCGCCGGCCAGCGAGATGACTGTGACGGCGCCCATGGCCAGCCAGTTGACGCCTGCTTCGGCGGCTTCATGGCCGGCGCCGGGCTCCAGACTGACCGCGAAGTGGCGGAAGAACTCGCCCAGGAAGTTCGCGGGCAGATGCGTCACGCCGGGGATAGCCATCCAGCCGCCGATCACGGAGAGGCCGGCCAGGATGGCCAGCGGTAGCCACATGGTGGCCGGGTCGCCGTGGTGGACCGGGGGATGGCCGGAGTGAGCGTCGCTGGAGACGCCGTGGCCGGCGTCGATGGCGGCGGACCGGGCGTCCACGGCGGTCCCTTGGGCCACCGCGGCGGCAGCCGTGGCAGACCCGTGAGCAGCCGCGCCACGCTTCTTGCCGCTCTTCGGCGCAGCGTACGGCTGGCCTGCGAAGGTGATGGCGAAGAGGCGCGCCACGTAGAAGGCGGTCAGGCCGGCGGCGGCAACGCCCATGGCCCAGAGCACCGGATGCCCGGTGGCCAACACTTCGCCCAGGATTTCGTCTTTGGAGAAGAAGCCGGCGAAGGGCGGGATGCCCGCCAGGGCCAGCGAGCCAAACAGGAACGTCCAGTAGATGAACGGCATCTTCTTGCCCAGGCCGCCCATCCGGCGGATGTCTTGCTCGCCCGCCAGGTGGTGGATGATCGCGCCCGCCACCAGGAAGAGCAGGGCCTTGAAGAAGGCGTGGGTCATGAAGTGGAAGAGCGAGGCCGCGTAGGCCCCAACGCCCGCGCCCAGCATCATGTAGCCGATCTGGCTCATGGTGGAGTAGGCCAGGACGCGCTTGATGTCGTTCTGTGAGGTGGCCACCAAGGCGCCGAACAGAGCGGAGGCGGCGCCGACCACGGCCACGGCCATGAGGGCGGTGGGCGATGCCTGGTAGATCGGGTAGGCCCGGGCAGCCAGGTAGACGCCGGCGGTGACCATGGTGGCGGCGTGGATCAGGGCCGAGACCGAGGTCGGGCCCTGCATGGCGTCCGGCAGCCAGACGTGCAAGGGCAGCTGGGCCGACTTGGCGGCAGCGCCCACCAGCAGGAGCAAGCCAATGGCCGTCAAGGCGCCCGGATGGGCGGCGACCGCCCCCGGCACGGCGGCGAAGACCTGGTCGTAGCCCACGGTGCCGAAGGTCTTGTAGATGAGCCAGATACCGGCCATGATGCCGATCTCGCCAATCAGGTTGGTGACAAAAGCCTTGATGGAGGCCGCCTGCGGGCCCGGCCGTTCGAACCAGAACCCGATCAGAGAGTACGAGGCGAAGCCCACGTTGGCCCAGCCCATCAGGAGCCCCAGGAAGTTGTCGCTCATCACCAGCAGCGACATGGCGAAGATGAAGTAGTTCAGCTTGATGAAGAACCTGTGGAAGGAGCGGTCCTCGGCCATGTACCAGGCCGAGTAGACGTGAATCAGGAAGCCCACGCCGGTCACCACAAAGGCGAACCAGAGCGAGAGCGGGTCGCCCACCAGGCCCAGATCCAGCGAGAATCCGCCGGCGGGGCCAATGCGGGTCAGCAGGTGGTGCAGGGACTGCCCCTCCGGGAGGCTGCCCAGCTGCCAAAGGGAGACCAGCGTTGCCACAAAGGCCAGGCCCACGGCACCGGCGCCAATGGTGGCGGCAACCGCCCTGGAAGGATAGGACCCCCGGACGTGGCCGATCACCAGGAGCGCCAGGTTCAGCACCGCGCCAAGAAGAGGCAGCAGGACGATGGCCAGGACAAACCAGGACTGCACGTCGCTCTACCTCCTCTCAACCGTGCAGGGCGCGGACTTCGTCCACATCGACTGCGGCGCGCCTGCGGAAGATCAACACAATGATGGCAAGCCCGATAGCCACTTCGGCGGCAGCCACGGTGATGACCAGAAAAGCGAAGACGTGCCCGTCCAGGGAGCCGTGCTGCCGGGCGAAGGCCACGAAGGCCAGGTTCGCCGCGTTCCACATGACCTCCACGGACATCAGCATGGCCAGGGGGCTCCGGCGCACCAGAACGCCGATGCCGCCGATGGCGAACAGGACGGCGGAAACCAGAACGTATGCGGCAATGGGTGCTGCGGTCACTGGGACTCCACCTCCTCAGGCCTCGTGCCGCCCGACCAGGATGACCACGCCAATGACGGCCACCAGGAGGACAAAGGCGGTAAGTTCAAAGACAAAGACGTTGGTGGTCAGAAGGCTCCGGCCAAAGGCCATCACCGAGCCGAAGTCGGCCGGCACCTCCGCCGCCGCCCCACCGCCCGCCAGGGCCACGGTGCCCAGCACGGCCATCAGGGCAAGGCCCAGGGCCGCCCCCAGTACCTCCTGGTTCTTCAGCCACTTGTCCGGCGACGCCGGCAGTTCCTTGCGCGCCGTGAGCAGCGCAATGACGAACAGGAACAGGATCATGACCGCGCCCGCATAGATGATGAGCTGGATGACGGCCATGAACTCCGCCTGGAGGCTGAGGAACAGCACCGCCAGGGCGATGAAGTTGAGCACCAGGGCCAAAACGCTGTGCACCGGGCTTTTGGCCAGGACCACGCCGGCGGCGCCCGCGACCGCAATGAAGGCCGCAACGATAAAGAGAAGGCTCACAGTTACTTCTCCGCCTTCCGCCCCTCGAACTCCGGGTAGACGTTCTTGGGGATAGTAAACTCGCTCGGCTTGGTGGCCAGCAGCCGGTCCTTGCCGTAGATCAGGCTCTCGCGGCTGAAGTTGGCCAGTTCAAACTCCTGGGTCAGGTGGAGGCAGTCGGTCGGGCAGGCCTCCTCGCACAGACCGCAGAAGATGCAGCGCAGCATGTTCACTTCGTAGCGATAGGCATAGCGCTCACCGGGCGAATGCGGATGCTTGGGGTCGTTCTCCGCCGGATACACCGTGATGGCGTTGGCCGGGCAGGCCACCTGGCACAGCTCGCAGCCGATGCACATCTCGGTGCCGTCGCTATAGCGGCGGAGTTCGTGCCGCCCGCGGAACCGCGCGCTGCGCGGCTTCTTGTGTTCCGGGTACGAAATGGTTTCGCGCTTCCGGAAGAGCACCCTAAAGGTGGTGCCCAGCCCCTTGGCCAGTTCACGAATCACGTCGATCCACTCCTTCCGAGGCCGGTTCCGGCTCCGTCACTAGGAGATCCAGCCGGTGACCACCAGGACGCTCGTCACCAGCAGGTTCAGGGCGGCGACGGGGAGCAGCACCTTCCAGCCAAAGGACATCAGCCGGTCGTAGCGAAGGCGCGGCAGTGTGGCGCGGATCCAGATGACCACGAAGATCATGAGAGCGGTCTTAAGAAGGAACCAGAGCAGCCCGGGCAGGAACGGCCCGTTCCAGCCGCCCAGGAACAGCGTGGTCATGAGCGCGGCCGAAACCACCACGGCGACGTACTCGGTTAGGAAGAACATGGCGAAGCGCATGCCCGAGTACTCGGTGTTGTAGCCGCCCACCAGCTCCGTCTCGGCCTCGGTCAGGTCGAAGGGAACGCGGTTGCCTTCGGCCAGGAGGGAGATG
>JBLNCQ010000010.1:0-17133 GCA_050260815.1 Bacillota bacterium | reverse complement strand
TGACCATGGCGGAGGGGATCCACCCGTTCCCATCCCGAACACGGAAGTTAAGCCCTCCAGCGCTGATGGTACTTGGCGGGAAGCCGCCTGGGAGAGTAGGACGTCGCCGGGAAATCATTGAAAGAGAGAGGCCGTTTGGGCCTGTTGACAAACACCCCACTGACGTAAAGTCGGTGGGGTGTTTTTGCCTGTATGGAATGGTTTCCAGACCCCGATAGCGAAGTAAGTACAAGCGTTTCGGGGGGGTGAGGTCGATGATGGAGCAGTTGGGACAGCCCCAAACCTGCCTCATGATCGTGGACCTGGATCAGTTCGTGCCCCAGGACCACCTGCTGCGCAAAATCAAGGCCAAGGTGGACTTTGCGTTTATTCATGAGCCCACTTTATGCCACCAAACGCCGCCCAACCGGCACACAAGCGCCAAAGAGCGTAAGAGCGTTTCTCCGTGCGAGAATTTCGTTATGACCCAAAGCAGGACGCCTTCACCTGTGCCGGGGGTAAACAACTGCGTTTCACCCATGTGAAGCACCAATACCTACACCGGGTCTATGCTGCTCGTACTGCAGACTGTCGGAGCTGTCTCAACAGGCCCGTTTGGCCTCTCTCTTTTTTCAGCCCCGAGACTTGCGATCGCCGGGCCGTCGCATCATCACATGCGCCCATCACCGGTGCGGCGCTACTCCAGCACCCACACCTGGCGTGGCTGAATGCCGAACATGGCGACCTCCTGCGCGTCCTCCGAGTAGAGGTCGATGCGGTGGCCTTTGATGGCGGAGCCGGTGTCGGCGGCCAGGGCGTAACCATAGCCCTCAACGTAGAGAACGCTTCCCAGGGGGATGACCCTGGGGTCCACGGCCACCAGGCCGCGGCGGACGCGGATGCCGGAGAACGTGGTGTCGCTGAGCCAGGGCTCGCCGGCCCCGTATTCCGTAGCGCGCATGGGCAGCACGGAGGACGCCCGCATCTCGCGGCCCCTGATGGGGGCCAGGGTGAACTCGGCGGGACCTGAACGGTCCTTGGCGCCCCGTGTGCTGGCTGCGGACGACTCCGGCGGGAGGAGGATTCGCGCAACCAGAGCCGCGGCCTCCGCCCGAGAGAGGGGCGCCAGCGGCTGGAACGAGGACCCGGGCACGCCCTCCACCAGGCTGGCCCGGACCGCCGCCGCCACATAGGGACGGTACCCTTCGCCGATGGCTTGTCTGTCACTGAACGGCAGGTTGGCAATCAGCCGTCCCATGTCACGGGACCGGGCTTCCCACTCTCTCCCGCTCACGCGCAGGGCTGCCAGCACGGCCTCTTGCCGCGATACCGGACGATCCGGCCCAAAGTTGCCCCGGCTATCCACGTTGAAGAGGGCGAGCCGATAAGCCGTTTCAGCGGCGCCGGCGAATGGGTAGTCCGGCCCGACATCGGGGAAAGGCGCCTGGTGGGGAGGCGGCGGCGTGATGTGCCGCGCCAGAAGGAGCCAGCGGGACAGTTCACCTCGCGAAATGGGCTCATCCGGACGGAAGTCGCCGGATGCATCAGGATGGACAATGCCCACAGAAGCCAGTCGGGAGACGGCTCCTGCGGCCCAATGGGCGGCAGGCACGTCGCGAAAGCCCGTGGACGGCTCAGCGGCCACGCGCAGACGCGGCAAGGCGAACAGCCCCGCACCGAGGGCTGCAACGGCTATAAAGCCGGCAGCTACACGGAATCTTCTCAATGCAATCACCTCGGGGGGCAAAAAGGATGCCTAGGCCAATTCGCCGCACACCCTGAATTTCCTTCTTTTGCCACCAAATTATGGGAGCCCTTACCACATCTGCCGAGGATGCAAAAAACCGGCCGGGATTCAAGAAATAGGAAACCCGGCCGGCCGTTTGCGTGTTATCAAGCTATTCAGTTCGTGGTCAAAACGACATTCCCGTTTGTCGTCTGGAGTTTGAGGACATGCTCCCCCTTGCCAAGCACGCCGCTAGCGCTGGCCTGGTTGGCGTCGCGGCTGACGCTCACCCAATCGGGCATCGACAGTTGGCCGGAGTGTGTGAGGGCCGTGACTTGCAGCGAAGAGTCCCCGGGCACGGTGACATTGATGTTCCCGAAGCGGTTGGTCAGGCTCCAGTCGCCGCCGACAGGCTGGGAGGTGACGATGTCCACGTTCCCCTGCGACGTCATGACGTCCACCGGGCCGCCAAGATCGGTCAGCTGCAAGCTGCCGAACTTGTTGCGAACCGTCACCTTCCCGCTCACCCGATCCACTTCAACCTGCCCGTTACCGGCATCTACAGTCAGGCTGCCTGCGACCTCCCTGACGCTGACGCTGCCAAACGATGAGCCGATTCGGACATCACCCTCCAGGGCGCTGGCGTCCAGGTTGCCATTGCGGACCGTCAGGGTGGAGGCTGTGATGCCGTGGGCATCCAGCGAGCCGAAGGACACATCAGCTGAGGTAACCAACTTGCGCGGCACGGAGACTTCATAACTGACCGTGGCGCGGCTGCTGCGGCCGGAGCTGATGGGAGGAATTCTGGATTCCAGGCGCAGCTGGGGACTGCCGGAGAGCAGGATCTCCACGTCCCGCGCCAGGGCCTCGGCCTCTTCCTTGCTAGCCCCGGAGGTGCGAATCGTGGCGACCACCTGCACCCTGTCCGAGTCCGTGCCCTCGAGCCGGACGCTTCCCATCCGGTTGGTGACGATGAACTGCTCCACGCCGGTGAGGTCCGTGACCTCGCGCGTGACCTGCGTCTGGTACTCGTACGGATGCCAGAGTCCAACTAGATCTTGCACGTTTACCAGGCCGGCCGGGACAACGGTATAGGCAATACCGCTGAGAAGAATGAAAATGGCAAGAAGCAGCGAAAGTCCATCCAGGCGAATGGTCGGGGGATCCTCCTGCCCTCGCGCCAACTGCTGGCGCACAAGGAACTCCACCCCAAGCAACAAGGGCAGCACCGGCCAGAGCCGCCACAGTTCGCCCCAGGCGGGCGCTTTGCCGAAGTTGTGAGCCAGCAGCGCCACGCCCACACCCAGCAGGGTGAAGCCCAGTGTGAAGCTGCCGACACGTATGGGTCGCTTCTGCACCATGATCCGCTCCCTTCTCCCCAGAATTAGACGCAGGAGGCGGCTGGACTCCTTCAGACTCCCACCAGCGAAAGGCGAGTGACATCCATGCTGACGCGCTGGCGCCGGGCGCGGACCCAACGCCGTAGGGAACTCCTGCCCCAAGCACAGGAGAATAGCGCCAAGGCGTCGAAAACGAGCACAGGAGGAGGGTGCCGTGGGGAGCCAGAACAGCGCGCCGATTGCCGAGGCCTTGCTGGCATACCGGAACGAAGGCGCGCTGCGCCTTCACATGCCGGGCCACAAGGGCCGGCCGCTCCTGCCGCCCGACCTGGCCGTCCTGGATGCCACCGAGGTCCCGGGGCTGGACGACCTTCACGACGCCTCCGGGCCCATTGCCGAAGCCCAGAGGCTCTGCGCGGACCTCTACGGCGCCCGCGAGAGCTTCTTTCTCGTAGGGGGAAGCACCGCCGGCATTGTTGCTCTGGTTCTGGCCAGCAGTGAGCCGGGACGGCCGGTGGTCGTTCCCCGGCACGCCCACCGGTCGCTGCTGAGCGGCCTGGTGTTGAGCGGTGCGCGGCCGATTTGGGTGGAGCCCCTCTATGACCCCCAGGCGGATCTGGTCCTGGGTGTGCCGGCCGACCGCTACCGCCAGGCGCTTGCGTTCGAGCCCGGGGCTACGGCGGTCTGGGCGGTGTCGCCGACCTACCAGGGGGTAGCGGCAGACCTGGAGGCCGTGTCCGCCATGGCGGAAGCCCGGGGCCTGCCGCTTTTGGTAGACGAGGCCCATGGGGCGCATTTTCCCTTCGACCGACGCCTGCCTCGCGCCGCGCTGACCCAGGGCGCCGCGGCAGTCGTGCAGAGCGCTCACAAGTCCCTGACCGCGCTGACCCAGGCCGCCTGGCTTCACGTCGGGACAGAGCGCCTAGACCGGGAGCGGCTTCGCGGGGCGCTGCGGCTGGTGCAGACCTCCAGCCCCTCGTACGTCCTGATGGCGTCTCTGGACCTGGCGCGGCGGCATCTGGCCCGGGAGGGGCGGAAAAACCTGGCGGCAGCCGTTGACGCTTCCCTGGCCCTGCGGTCGTCGCTGTGCGGCGATGCGGCCCTGCCCCAGCCGGCAATGCCTGCCCCGGTCGATGGGTTGGTTGTCCAGGTGGACCCGACCAAACTGTGGCTGGACGTGAGCGCCCTGGGTCTGACCGGGCCGGAGGCCGACAGGCTCCTCAGGCGGCTGGGCGTGCAGGTGGAAATGGCCGGACCGCGGCACGTTCTGGTCATACTCACGCTGGCGGACGGCGACGCGGAGGCTCACCGGTTCATTGCGGCCCTGGCGGAACTGGCCCAAACGGCCCGCGCCGGGCTCGCGGAGGACGCGCCCCGGCGCGCCGCAGCGCCTGCGCCCGCCCATTCGGGCGGGCCGGGGCTCTGGCTGCCGGGACAGTCCGCCATTCGACCCCCAGCAGAGATGACGCCGCGTGAGGCGCTCTTCCGGCCGCACCAGGCGGTCAGCCTGGAGAGCTCGGCAGGCCGCGTGGCGGCAGAAAGCCTTGTCCCATACCCGCCCGGCATTCCCCTGGTGATGCCCGGCGAGCGGTTAACGCCGGACCTCATCAGCTGGGTCCGCGAGGCTCTGGCCGCAGGCGTCCGCTTCCAGGGGGCTGCGGATCCCAGTCTGCAGTCTATATCCGTGGTAGCCTAGGAGGGGTCCCATGCGGGGCCGGTTCATCACATTTGAGGGCGTGGATGGGTCGGGCAAAACCACCCAGATCAAGCTTCTTCGCCAGTTCCTGGACGAACTGGGGGTGCCCTACGAGTTCACCCGCGAACCCGGCGGAACGCCGATGGGCGAGCAGGTGCGGCGCATCCTGCTGGACCCCGCCCACCGCGACATGGGCATCGAGACGGAGGCGCTGCTGTACGCGGCTTCGCGGGCGCAGCTCAGCCGGCAGGTCCTGCACCCAGCGCTGGACGCCGGACAGACCGTGCTCTGCGACAGGTTCGTCGACTCCAGCCTGGCCTACCAGGCCTTCGGCGGTGGTCTGGACCTCGATTTTGTCCGCAGCATCAACAACCGGGCAACGGGCGGCCTGCGTCCGGACCTGACCATTCTGTTTGACATGCCCCCTGGCGAGGCCGCCGAGCGGCGCCGCCGGGGCACCGAGGACCGCATGGAGCGAAAGGACCTGGCCTTTCATGAAAGGGTGCGGGATGGCTACCTGACGCTGGCACGCCAGGAACCGGACCGCATGCGCATTGTGGACGCCTCGGGCAGCGTGGAGCAGGTACAGCGCGTGGTGCGACGCCTGGTGGTTCAGGCCCTGGGGCTTGCCGAATCGGTGCCCTAGCCGGCATTCTGGGTGAGAACCCGTTGAGCCCCGGCGCTCAACATGAGACGATACCAATAGGAGGTGTGCTGGATGAAGCTCATCGTTACGGTTGTGCAGGACAAGGATGCGGGCCGTCTGGTGGAGGCCCTGGTGCAGTCCGGGCACAGAGCCACCAAGCTGGCCAGTACCGGGGGCTTCCTCAAGGAGGGGAACACCACCCTGTTGGTCGGCGTGGAAGACAATCAGACCGATGAGGTCCTTGCCGTCATCAAGCGAGTCTGCCGTTCACGGGAGCAGCTGGTGACGCCGCTGTCGCCCGTGGGCGGCCCCGTGGACTCCTATGTACCTTATCCGGTGGAGGTTTTGGTTGGCGGAGCCACCGTTTTTCTCCTCAATGTCGAGAGGTTTGAGAAGTACTAGAGGTCGATAGCATGGACAAGGGACCCCGGGACCTGCTCCGGCGTGCCGTGAGCGGGGGAAGGGCCGTACACGCCTACCTTCTGGCCGGCTCCGACCCGGAGGCCGGCCGTTCCACCGCCCTCTACCTGGCGCAGGCTCTGGTTTGCGAACAAAGGCCGGATGGCCCCTGCGGCGTCTGCCTTGGTTGCAGAAAGGCGGCGGAGGGCAACCACCCCGACGTCCACTGGATCGCCCCCGACGGCGCCAGCCTGAAGCTGCAGCAGGTCCACGCCCTTCAGAACCAGGCCTGGCTGCGGCCCACGGAGGCCCCGGGCAAGGTGTTCATCCTGGAGCAGGCGGAAGCCATGACCCTGGAGGCGGCCAACAGCCTGCTGCGCATCCTGGAGGATCCGCCGGGCAGCGCCACGTTTGTCCTGCTGACGGCGCAGCCGCAGCAGATGCTGCCCACCATCCTGTCGCGCTGCCAGCGCCTGGACCTGCCCGCCGGCGAACCTCTCATGTCCAGTGAGCGCCGGCGGGAAGCCAGAGACCTGATTGCCGCCCTGCCGGCCATGGACGAGCTTCAAATCCTGGACCTGGCGGAGTCCTGGGACAAGGAACGAGAAACGCTTGTCCCGCGGGTTCGGGCCCTGTCCGCCTGCTACCGCGATCTGCTGGTTCTGGACCAGACCAACGATCCGTCGCTGCTCAGCCATCCCGATGACCTGGAGTGGCTCCGCATTCAGGCAGCGGAGCGGTCGGCGCCCGGCCTGATTGCGTCGGCCGAGGCCTGCGAGGACTGCCTGCGCCACCTGGAGCGTAACGCCAACCCACGGTTGGCGGCGGAAGTGCTTCTCTTTCGGTTGCGGGCCGCTTAACTCATCGCCTATAATAAGAAATGGCCCGGTATCAAAGAATTTCGTTGGAAGGGGGTGGCTCTTTGCCGGTCGTTGTCGGGATCAGGTTTAAGAAAGTCGGCAAGATCTACTACTTCGACCCCGGTGAGCTTCCGCTCGCGGCCGGCGGGGAAGCCATCGTGGAGACGGCCCGGGGCCTGGAATACGGCTCGGTGGTGGTAGGACCCAAGGAAGTGCAGGAGGAGGAGCTTGTTCAGCCCATCAAGCGCGTTTTGCGCCTGGCGTCCGATCAGGACAGGCAGCGCGTGGCCGAGAACAAGCGCCGCGAGAAGGAAGCCTTTGACACCTGCCTGAAGAAGATCGCCGCCCACCAGTTGGACATGTATTTGGTGGACGTGGAATACACCTTCGACTGCAGCAAGATCGTGTTCTACTTCACGGCGGAGGGTCGCGTCGATTTTCGCGAGCTGGTGAAGGACCTCGCCTCCGTCTTCCGCACCCGCATCGAGCTGCGCCAGATTGGCGTGCGCGATGAAGCCAAGATCCTGGGCGGGCTTGGACCCTGCGGCCGCCCCACCTGCTGCTCCACGTTCCTGGGGGACTTTGCCCCGGTCTCCATCCGCATGGCTAAGGATCAGAACCTGTCGCTGAACCCCACCAAGATTTCCGGCCTCTGCGGGCGGCTTATGTGCTGCCTGCGTTACGAAAACGACGTCTACGAGGAAGCCAAGGCGGTTCTGCCGGACCTCGGTCAGCGCGTTCTGACGCTGGATGGCGAGGGCCGCGTCATTGGACAGAACGCCCTCAAGAACACGGCCACCGTGGAGCTTCTCGACCGCACCGTCAAGGAGTATCAGGCCGACGACGTTGCTCCGCTGCTCATCTAGGGCGGTGCGGACAGAGCCTGTGGCAGCGCAGCCCGCGGGAGACCGCGGGCTTTTTTGCCGGGCGCCTGCCGAAACGGAGGGTGTTCCTTGTCCCACTGGGTCTATATGGTTCGCTGCCGGGACGGCACGTTCTACACAGGATACACCACCGACGTGGAGCGCCGGGTGCGTGAGCACAACGGCGAGGCGGCCGGCGGGGCCCGCTACACGCGGGGCCGCGGCCCGGTGACCCTGGTCTATCGAGAGGAGTGCGGCACCATGGGCGACGCGCTGCGCCGGGAGCGGGCCATCAAAGGGCTCCCGCGGGAGGCCAAAGAGCGGCTGGCTGCGGCGGATGTCCGCGGGGCGGCTGACGTGGACGAGTCCGCATCGCCCCCGCCCCAGGCCGCCCCGCAGCCGGGGCGTCTGATGGTCTGCGCCACCCCCATCGGCAACCTGGACGACATCACCCTGCGCGTGCTGGAGGCGCTGCGCCAGGCCGACCTGGTGGCCGCCGAGGACACACGCCAGACCCGCAAGCTCCTCAGCCACTTTGAGATTTCCGCACACCTCACCAGCTACCACCAGCACAACCGCAAGAGCAAGGGGAAGGTCCTCCTGGATGAACTGCTGGGGGGCAAGACCGTTGCCCTGGTGTCAGACGCCGGGCTGCCGGGCGTGTCCGACCCGGGCGAGGACATCATAGCCGCGGCCATAGCTGCGGGGGTCAAAGTCGAGGTCCTGCCCGGCCCATCCGCCGCCCTCACGGCCCTTGTCGGTTCCGGCCTCCCCACCGGACGCTTCGCCTTTGAGGGGTTCCTGCCGCGTTCCGGCTCGGAGCGGCGGCAGCGCCTGTCCGAACTTGCCGGGGAGCGCCGCACGCTGATCTTCTACGAGGCCCCCCACCGGCTGCGGGAGACGCTGCGCGACCTGCTGGGTGCCCTGGGCGACCGGCGGGCGGCGGCGGCCCGTGAGCTGACCAAGCGCTTTGAAGAGGTACGCCGCGCGCCCTTGTCGGAACTGGTCCGCCACTATGACCAGGAAGACCCCCGGGGCGAGTTTACCCTTGTCGTGGAGGGCGCCGGCGAGCCGCCGGCGGCGGCCGAAGGAGGCGACGCCGACCGTGCGGCTGCGGGAATGGACCGATCCCCCCGGGCTCTGGCGGCCCGGGTACGGGCCCTGGAGTCCGACGGGAAGGACCGCAGGTCGGCCATGAAGCAGGTGGCGCACGAAACCGGGCTGTCGCGGCGGGACGTGTATCGGGCCCTACTTCTGGAAGAGACTTGAAGGGCACAGAAAGGTAACGCCCCCGGGGTCGGCGTGTCTGGCCCCGGGGGCGTTACCTCTTTCCTCTTCCGTGCTTTCTCTGTTAGGACCCCTACCTACACCGCGTGGGACATGGCGTCCAGGCATTCCCGGCAGACATTCTTGCCGCGGAAGTTCTGCACTTCGTGTGCATTGCCGCAGAAGACGCAGGCCGGCTCATACTTGCGGAGGATGATCTTCTCTCCATCTACGTAGATCTCGAGGGAGTCCTTCTCCTCGATGTCCAACGTCCGCCGCAATTCGATGGGGATCACTACCCGCCCCAGCTCGTCCACCTTACGGACGATGCCTGTGGACTTCATCATTTCTGGAAATCCCCTCCTTCATAGACAGATTTCGACAAACTTCTCCGGGTGAGTAAATCATACCAGCCATGGTAGAATCAGTCAAGAGCAAAGTATTCGCGAAACGTCGCTGTTTTTGGCCCAATTCAGGGTGAGTCCAGCCGAAATGGCGCGTTGCCTTGACTCCCCGAAGGCGTCCAGGTAGAATTAGAAACACATATTGGCAGGCCATGACGGGAAAGAGTAGCGTCCTGAGGGCACCCTAGAGAGCCGGGGCAGGTGAAAGCCGGTGTGCTGGAGGGCGTGAACATGGTCCCGGAGCCGCCAGGTCGAAGCCCGAAGGGGTGCGTAGGCCGGCCGGGAGGCGCCCGATACAGCGCCGTCGGAATGGCGGAGCGCCTGGCTGTGGGTGGGGGGCTCCAAGTTCCGGACGAGGCGCCGCCGGGCGGCGCGAAGCAGGGTGGTACCGCGAGCAATCCTCGCCCCTCACGGGGCGGGGGTTTTTTGTTTGCAGCCCTGGCCGACAGTACGGCACCGCACAAGAACGGAGGGATCCCCATGGCTGACAACCGGGAAAGGTTCTACATCACCACGCCGATTTACTATCCCAGCGCCAACCTGCACATTGGCCACAGCTATACAACGGTGGCCGCCGATGCCCTGTCCCGGTACCACCGATTCCGCGGCCATGACACCTGGTTTCTCACCGGGACCGACGAGCACGGCCAGAACATTGAACGGAGAGCGGAGTCCGTCGGCAAGACGCCGCAGGAATACGTGGATGGGATTGTGACCGGCATCAAGCGGCTCTGGTCCACCCTGCACATCTCCTACGACGACTTCATCCGCACCACCGAGCCGCGCCACGAGCGGGTAGTGCAGCAGATCTTCCAACAGCTCCACGACCAGGGGGACATCTACAAATCCGAGTATGAGGGCTGGTACTGCACCGGCTGCGAGGCCTTCTACACGGAGACCCAGGTCAAGGAGTGGCCGGACAAGAAGTGCCCGGACCACGACAGACCGGTGGAGTGGGTCAAGGAGGAGAGCTACTTCTTCCGGCTCTCCAAGTACGCCGACAGGCTGCTGGCCCACATTGAGGCCACCCCGGACTTCATCCAGCCCCCCACCCGCCGCAACGAAATCGTCAGTTTCATCAAGCAGGGGCTGGAAGACCTGTGCGTCTCCCGCACCACGTTCACCTGGGGCATTCCGGTTCCCTTCGACCCCAAACATGTCATCTACGTTTGGGTGGACGCTCTGTCCAACTACATCACGGCCATCGGCTACAACGAGAACGGGCCGGGACAGCATGGCCCGCTCTGGGAGCGCTTCTGGCCGGCGGACGTTCACCTCATCGGCAAGGACATCCTCCGCTTCCACACCATCATCTGGCCCATCCTGCTCATGGCACTCGACCTGCCTCTGCCGAAGAAGGTGTTCGGCCACGGCTGGGTGCTCCTCCAGTCAGGGAAGATGAGCAAGACGCGCGGCAACGTGGTCGATCCGCTGGAACTGGTGGCCAAGTACGGAGTGGACCCCATCCGATACTATCTACTGCGGGAAGTGCCCTTCGGCCAGGACGGGACCTACTCGGAAGAGGCTCTGGTCCTCCGCACCAACGTGGATCTGGCCAACGATCTGGGCAACCTGCTGTCCCGCACCACCCAGATGGTGGAGAAATTCGCGGGCGGGGCGGTTCCAGCTCTGCCGGCAGCCGATGACGACGGCGTTCTGCGGGATCTGGCCGGGGAAGTGGTGGGCGAGTATGAGGCCGCCCTGGACCGGCTGGACCTGCCGAGCGCGCTGGCCGCCATCTGGCGCCTGGTCAACCGCGCCAACAAGTATATCGACGAGACCGCCCCCTGGAACCTGGCCAAGGCCCCTGCCGGCGACACCAGCCACAACCGGCTGGCGGCAGTGCTCTACAACCTGGTGGAAAGCCTGCGCCTCTCCGCCGTGCTGTTGGTGCCCTTCCTGGTGGAGACGCCGGAGCGCATCTGGGCCCAACTGGGGTTGCCGGGAGAGGTGCGGACCTCCGACTACGACGCCGCCGTGCGCTGGGGGGGCACCCCGGCCGCCACGCGCATCGCGCGCGGGCAGCCTCTGTTCCCGCGCATCGACCTGAAGGCGCGCGAGGCCGCCGCGGCTGCCGAAGCGGCTTCCGGGACCGCGCCGGGGCGTGCCTCCGAGCCGGCGGCGGCGCCGGCGTCCGCGCCCGCCTCGGCTCCGACCGCTGCCGGGCATGACGCCGCCGAGGGCGTGGTGGACCTCATCTCCATCGACGACTTTGCCAAAGTGCAGCTCCGCGTGGCCGAAATCGTGGCGGCAGAGAAGGTGGAGAAGGCCGACAAGCTCCTCAAGCTCCAGGTGCGGATGGGTGAGGAGACGCGCCAGATCGTCTCCGGCATCGCCAAACACTACACGCCGGAGAGCCTGGTGGGGAAGCGCATAGTGGTGGTGGCCAACCTCAAGCCCGTCAAGCTTCGGGGCATCGAGTCGGCGGGCATGCTGCTGGCAGCCTCCAACGAGGACAGACTGACCCTGGTCACCACCGACGCGCCCATCGCCTCCGGGGCCAGGGTGAAGTGATGGATGGGTACCTGATTGACAGCCACGCGCACGTCGCCGACGCCGACTACGACCAGGACCGCGGGGCGGTGCTGGAGCGGGCGCGGGCGGCGGGCGTGCGGCTGATCATGAATATCAGCTACGACCGCGACTCCTCCCTTCGCAGCCTGGACCTGGCGGAGAGGGAAAACATGGTGTACGCGGCGGTCGGTTACCACCCCCATGACGCCGAATCGGTGAGCGAAGACTCGTACCGGGAGCTGCGCCGCTGGTGTCGACACCCCAAGGTGCGGGCCATCGGGGAGATCGGCCTGGACTACTACCGGGATCTCTCCCCACGGGACGCGCAGGACCGGGTGTTTCGCCGGCAGCTGGATCTGGCCAGGGAACTGGGCCTCCCCGTGGTGATACACGACCGGGACGCCCATGAGGACCTGGTCCGGGTGCTGCGGGAGGAGGGGGCCGGAGAGGTCGGCGGTGTCATGCACTGCTTCTCCGGGGACGAGGAACTGGCCCTGCGCTGCCTTGATCTGGGTTTCCACATCGGGTTGGGCGGACCGGTCACCTTCAAGAATGGCCAAACGGCGCAGGCCGTGGCCCGAATGGTACCGGACGACCGCCTTCTGGTGGAGACGGACAGTCCCTACCTGGCTCCCGTCCCCTACCGCGGCCGGCGCAACGAGCCGGCCCATGTGCGGCTGGTGGCTGAGGCCATTGCCGCCTTGCGCGGCGTGTCTCTGGAGACGCTGGCTCAGGTGACCAGCGCCAATGCCCGCCGGCTGTTTCGCCTGCCTCCTCCGGACCGAGGGGCGGAGTAGGGCCAGCGGCTTTCTCCCGATGCGGGAAACGCCCAAGTGACGCGGGTGGAGACACCCTGGGCAACCATTGGAAGTTGTCGCTTCGCAGGGTTTTAAGGGTTGGTGTCGAACTCCTATATCCCTGGGCTGTTTTGACAACAGACCATGGAGCTGGATAGAATGGGTTGTGCATCAGCCTTTAAAGGAGTGAGCTGTTTGACAGGGGCCGCTTTACCAGGCCAAAACCGCTCTACCCCCGAAGCACGCTGGCAGCAATTCGGACGGAGGATCCCGCGCGGCTGGGCCCTTGGCCTGGCCGGCGCAGCGGTAATTGCCCTGTTGGCCATCCTCTGGTTTGGAACACAGAAACGCGTTGACGTGCGCGTGGACGGCAGGGTGGTGTCCATTCGCACCCACGCCGGCACGGTGGCGTCGGCTCTGGCCGAGGCGGGGGTTCAACTGGCCGCCGAGGACGCGGTGATGCCGGACCTGCCTGAAAGCCTTTCGCGCCGGACCGTGATTGAAGTGCGGCGGGCCGTACCCCTGACGCTCACCGTCGACGGACAGACCCGATCGATTCAGACGGCGGCCGCCACCGTGGGCGAGGCTCTGCAGGGAGCGGGCGTGACGCTGGATGAGAACAGCGTGGTCAGCCCGGAACCTGCCACCCCCGTAACAGCGGGGCTGGAGGTCGCCGTCAAGCGGCGGACACAGGTGACGCAAGTCTTGTCGGAGTCCATCCCCTTCGATACGGTGCGCCGCGAAGACGCCAGCCTTGAACTGGGCCAGGAGCGCGTGCTGCAGGCCGGCGAGTCCGGCACCAGGCAGGTCACCGTTCTGAAGACGCTGGAAGACGGCCGTGAGGTCAAGAGCGAGGTGCTGGAGGCGAAGGTCGTCAAGCCGCCGCAGGCCCGCATTGTGGCCTACGGCACCGTGGGCCAGATCTCGCGCGGCGGCCAGACCATCCGCTTCCGCAAGGCCCTGACCATGACAGCTACCGGCTACACCGCCGGCACGGAGTCCAACCCCTGGGCGACGGGCTTCACGTACACGGGCGTCAAGGCCACTCGCGGCGTCGTGGCCGTGGATCCCAAGGTCATCCCGCTCCACACGCGGCTGTACGTTGAGGGGTATGGCTTTGCGGTGGCGGAAGACATCGGCGGCGCCATCAAGGGCAACAAGATCGACCTCTGCTTCGACACCGTCAAGGAGGCCAACGACTACGGCCTGCGCCGGGGAGTTAAGGTCTACATTCTGGAATAATAACGGGTGCTGCACCGGCGGCATCCGTGTCGGGCCGCAGGCGGTTGCCTGGCGGCCCGTTCTCTCTTCTGGGAGGCGACTGCGTGGACAGTCAGGAAAACGGTTCGTCGAACGTCCCGTCGTCGGCGGCGATCGCCCGGCTCCTCAGACGTTACGGTTTGTCGCCTCGCCACCGGCTGGGCCAGAATTTCCTGGTTGATCCCCGGGTGCTGGAGGCCATCCTTGCAGCCGCCGACCTGGCGCCTGAAGATGTGGTCCTGGAGGTGGGGCCGGGTCTGGGGGTGCTGACGGAAGCGCTGGCAGCGCGCGCCGGTGCCGTAATGGCCCTGGAACTGGACCCGGGCCTTCTGGGCATCCTGCGGGAGCGGCTGGCGGAGCGGAAGAACGTGCGCCTGATCCACGGCGACGCCCTTAAGGAGGACCTGGCCGCACTGCTGGACGAGGCGGCGGATGGCGGCCCCGGCTGCTCGAAGGTGGTGGCCAACCTTCCCTACTACATCACCACCCCCTTCCTCATGCGCCTGTTGGAGGAGACGCCGGGCTGGGAACGGGCCGTCCTCATGGTGCAGCGGGAGGTGGCTGACCGCCTGCTGGCAAGCCCCGGGGGCAAGGACTACGGCGTGCTGACCCTATCGGTCCGGTACCACGCCCGGGCGGAGCTGGTGACACCCGTCAGCCGGCGCGCCTTCTGGCCGTCGCCCGAGGTGGAGTCGGCCGTGGTTCGGCTGTTCAGGCGGCAGCAGCCACCGGTGCCGGCGTCTCCCCGGACGCTGTTTGCGTGCATCCGCGCCGGTTTCAGCCAGCGGCGCAAGACGCTGGCCAACGCCTTGGGCGCCGGCTTTGGGCGAGAACGCGCTGCGGCTGCCCTGGAGGCTGCCGCCATCGACGGCCGAAGGCGCGCCGAAACGCTGTCGCTGGAAGAGTTCAGCGCGGTGGCCATAGCCCTGGGGCAGGAACCCTGAGCCAGTTGCATGAAATCGCCGAAACCCATATCATTTGGCTAGATGCAGCTTATCGCCGGTTGCTTGACGCGCGGCGGACGATCCTGGCAGGGAGGTGAAGCGGTGAAGGAACTGTACAACAGCCCCACCAAGGGACCCATGAGCTTCGAAGCCATGCTGGACGACATGGTCGAGATCCTCACCGCGGCCCCGGGCGAGGAGCACAAGCTGATCATCGGCACGGACAGCCATACCCGGGATGACCTCTGTTTCGTCAGCGCGATTGTGGTTCATCGGGTCGGCAAGGGCGCCCGGTACTATTACCGTAAGCGCCGGCAGCGCAAGATTGCGTCTCTGCGCCAGAAGATTTTCTACGAGACGTCACTGAGCCTGGCCTTGGCCTCGCGCATCGCCGACGCGCTGGCTGCGCGCGGCCTGGGCCATCTGGACCTGGAGATCCACCTGGACGTTGGGCAGAGCGGCGACACGCGCGATCTGATACGCGAGGTTGTGGGCATGGTCGTGGGCAGCGGCTTTGACGCCAAGATCAAGCCGGATTCCTACGGGGCCTCTACGGTAGCCGACAAGTACACAAAGTAACATGTTTGGATCGAACTTCCATATTGACACTCCTTCACGCCGGAATGTATAATAGTCGCTTCTTGACAATTACTGTAGCGACTGTTACAATAACTATGTTCCGACTTTTTGCATTGCGCCTCTGAAGGGGTGTGACGGCTTGGCTGCCAAGAGCGTCTTGAGCGATATCAAGCGCGACCTCGATCTCCACGTGGGGCAGCGCATTCGGCTAAAGGCCAACAAGGGCCGCAAGAAGGTTGTGGAGCGCAACGGCGTCCTGGAGAGGACGTATCCCGATATTTTCGTGATCAAGTTGGACGAAGAAGAGACGAAGGAACGGCGCGTTTCCTTCAGCTATGCGGACCTGCTCACCGAAGCGGTGGAGCTGGTTGTCTGCGGTGAGGGCGGCGATACGAAGATCGACCGCCACGCCAGGTAGACTGAGCGTCTTCTGCCACCAGGCCCCGGGCCTGGTGGTTTTTTGTTTGCCGGGGAAAGCTACGGGTCAGGTGCTTTGCACCCGGGAGGGACCGATGGCGGAGAAGGTGCGCGGCACGCTGGTGATTGTGGGCGGCCACGAAGACAAGGACGGCTCCTGCAGCATCCTGCGCAAGGTGGTGGGGCTAGCCGGGGGGAGGGACGCGCACCTCCTGGTGTTGACCACCGCCACCGAACTGGGGGTGGAGGTGGGAAGCGAATACCGCCGCCTCTTTCTTGACCTGGGGGCGGCGCAGGTGGACACGCTTCACCTGGAGCAGCGGGAGGAGGCCAACCGGCCGAGGGTACGCGACGTGATGGAGCAGGCCACCGGGGTTTTCTTCACGGGGGGCGATCAGCTGCGCATCACCGGCACCCTGGGGGGCACACTGGCGTACCGGACCCTGCGCCGCTGTTATGAGAACGGCGTCATCATCGCCGGGACCTCCGCCGGGGCGTCGGCCATGTCGTCCACCATGATTGTGGGCGGGGCGGGGGATGATGCGCCAAGCCGGGGCTCCGTGTCCATGGCCCCGGGCATGGGGCTGCTGAACGAGGTGGTGGTGGACCAGCACTTCGCCCAGCGGGGCCGCATTGGTCGCTTGCTTTCCGCCGTGGCGCAGAACCCGCACATTCTGGGCCTGGGCATTGACGAGGACACCGCGGTGGTGGTCCGGCCCGAAGGCGTCCTCTCGGTCATCGGCTCGCAGACCGTGACGGTGGTGGACGGCCACGGCCTGGAGCACTCCAATGCCACCGAGGCATCGCCGCGCCAGCCGCTGGCCCTCTTCCACGTGGTCCTTCACGTGCTGGCGGCGGGGTACCGGTACGACCTGGTGTCCAGGAAACCCCTGGCAACGAGAGCATAGCGCAACCTGCACCGGGGAATCCTGGAAGCGACAGGGAGGACTCGACTCACCCCATGAAGATCCTGCGTCAGAACGTGTTCGACGGGCCCAACGTGCACAGCCATTACCCCGTAATTGAGATGCGCCTTGACCTGGAGGAGCTGGACGGCCTGACCACACAGGACGTTCCGGGGTTTGTGGATCGACTCCTCCGAGCCATGCCGACCCTGCGCGAACACTACTGCAGCCTGGGCCGACCCGGCGGCTTTGCGCAACGGCTGCTGGAGGGGACGTACTTCGGCCACGTGCTGGAGCACCTCACCCTGGAGCTGGAGGCACTGGCGGGTATGCGGGTCATCTACGGAAAGACCCGCTATGCCGGGGCCCCTCGCCTGTACAACGTGGTCTACGAGTACACGGCCCGAGAGGCCGGGCTTGCCGCTGGCCGCCTGGCCCTGGAGATCCTGACGGCGCTGGCCGCGGGAGAAGAGCGCGGCGTGGCCGACGCGGTGGCGCAGGTCCGGGAGACCATGGAGCGCTGTGAGCCGGGCCCGTC
>JBLNCQ010000009.1:0-6158 GCA_050260815.1 Bacillota bacterium | reverse complement strand
GGCCAACTGGTCCCCAAGCGAGTTTGCCACGGCCGTGGAGGGTGTCCAGGCGGCCATACGCTCCGGCACAATCTCAAAGGCCGTGCTCAGCCTGCGCCTGAGGGTGCCGTTCAGGGGCCAGCCGTTTCCCGTCTTCGACCGGCTGCGCCGGATCAACCCATCCTCCCTGACGTATCTGCTGGACTGGGGCCGCTGGACGCTGATCGGAGCATCGCCCGAGCCCCTTGTCAGCAAGGCCGGAGACCGGGTCCGCATGCGTCCTCTGGCGGGGACGCGCCGGCGCGGCGCCGACGAGGGGGAGGACCTGGCCCTGCGGCGTGAACTGGAGCAGAGCGCCAAGGACAGGGCAGAGCACCGCATTGCCGTGGACCAGGCGGCGGCTGACCTGGCGCAGGTCTGCGTGCCCGGGTCGGTGCAGGCGGCGGAACTGCTGGCCATCGAGGAATGGCCCCAGGTCATGCACCTGGCCTCGGCCCTGGAGGCGACGCTGGCGCCCGGCAGGGACGCCCTGGACCTGCTGGCCTCCTGCTCACCCGCAGCCACCGTAGTGGGTTCCCCTCGGGACCAGGCGCTGGCCCTGCTGCACGGTCTGGAGCCGGACTCCCGCGGCCTGTTCGCGGGGGCCGTGGCGCATCTGACCCCGGGGGGCGACTTGCAGAGCCACATCATTCTGCGCAGCCTGATACTGCGTGGGGGCGCGGGCACGGTGCAGGCCGGGGCGGGTATCGTCCTGGAGAGCGATGCCGCCGAGGAATACCACGAGTGCCTCAACAAGGCCAGGGCGGCCCTGGACGCCCTGGGGGTGGGGACCTATGAGTGAATCCATCCTGCTGCTGCATGACGGCCACCCCATCGCCTGGAACCTGGCCGGGGCCCTGCACCGGCTGGGGGCAACGCCGTCCCTTGCCGACTGGACCCGGCAGGGCGCGCCGGGAACAGACCCCTGGGACATCGTGGTCGTGGCCGGCAATGCCTGGCCGCCCGGGGCCGCCGATGGTCAGGATGCCTCGTCGGAGGGGCGAAACGCCCTGGCCGCGGTTCTGCAGGATCCGCAGCAGCCCCTGCTGGCGGTGGGGCGGGCCGCCTGCCTGCTGGCCGCGCGGCTGGGAGGCCAGATGCGCCCATCGGTGCCGCTGCGGCACGGCCACCCCGACACCGTGCGTCACAGGGGGCGGGGGCTTCTGGCCGGCCTGTCCGACCCGCTGCAGATCATGCGCTACGACTCGCACCTGCCGGCTGACCTCCCGGAATACCTATCAAGCGAGGCCTGGACGGAGGCGGGGGAGACCCTGGCCTGGCGGCACACACAGCGCCCCTGGTGGGGCGTTTGCTTCCACCCCGGGTCGCTCTTCGCCGGACCCTCCGCCGGGCTCATGGAGAACCTGGTCCGGCGCGGAAAGGAGGTCCTGTATGCGTCTCCCTGACCCGACCACGGCGCCGCCCGATCTGGACGAGTGGGTGCGGCAGGTGGTGCGCTGGCACTTCCACCCGCGCACCGGATCGCGGTTCTGGCTGCGCCTGGCGCGGAACCTGGACTTCAACCCCTTGCAGGACGTGCTGGGGTTCGCCGACCTGTCCCGCTTCCCGGACGTCAGCGCCCAGTGGCGTGACATTCCGGCGGCCGACCTGATACCGCGCGGGGCGGAGCGCGACGCCGGCCGCGGCGGGGCGATGCCCTTCGGCGTCTACGAGACCGGCGGCACCACCGGCGCGCCGCGGCGCATTGTGGACGCGCGGGACCGCCGGGAGGGTCTGCGGTTTCTCAACTGGATGCTGGACCAGCATCAGTTCCCGCGGGGTGAGGCGGGGGACTGGCTCTATGCCGGGCCGTCCGGCCCCCACCTGGTAGGCCGGAACCTGCCGACGCTGGCCGGCTGGCGCGGCGCCCTCTGCCACGCCATCGACCTGGATCCCCGGTGGGTCAAGCACCTGGCGCGAACCGGCCAGGAGGACGTTGCCCGCCAGTACCTCGACCACCTGGCGGGGCAGGTGATGACCCTGGCGTCTTCTCAGCCCATTGGCGTGCTGGCCACCACCCCCGCGCTACTGCAGGCCCTGCTGCAGCGGAGCGACGCGCTGCTGTGGATGCGGCGAAGCCTGAAGGGCGTGCTCTGGTTCGGCACCCACCTCTCCGCCGAGTCCCGCCGCACCCTGCGCGACGAGTACCTGCCCGGCGTCCGGCTGGTGGGGCTCTACGGCAATACCTTGATGGGCATTGCCCCGGAGCGGCCCGCCCTGGCCGGCGAGCCGGACCGACCCGTCTTCCAGCCCTTTTTCCCCTACGCGGCGGTGCAGGTGGTGGACCCGGACACGCGGCAGCCGGTGCCTCCGGGGGCGCGGGGGCGGGTGCTGGTGAGCCTGCTGGGGCGGGAACTATTCCTGCCCATGAACCTGGAGCGGGACCAGGCGGTGCGGGTGGCGCCGCCGGCCGGTTCTTCCGTACTTACGTGGGATGGCGTGGCGGACGTGATGCCCGGGCGCGAGGCCGACAGGGGGCAGGTGGTGGAAGGTGTCTACTGACGCCGCTGCCCCCCTGAGCGTCCCCGTCCTGCGCCGGGGCGGCTTTCACCTCTCCCTGGACCGGTGCCGGCTGGACGCCTATGACGGGCACCCCCTGGCCGAGGTGCATCAGGCGCCGCCCCTGCTGGTGCAGGCCCTGGTGGAGGAGATGCGGCGGGATATGGCGGGCGGCACCGAGGCCGTGCTGCGCCGCCTGGAGTGGCTGCGACGGGCCGGCCGGCTGTTTGGCCGCAGCCGCCTGCTGGGCCTGGAGCCGGAGGAACACCAGGCCCTGGTGGTGCTGGCCACGGGGCTGCCGCTGCGGTCCGTGGAGGAGAGCTTCCACTACCTGACGGAGGCACTGCAGGGCATGGAGGGCGCGGTGCGCCGCCAGGTTCCGGGCGGGGAACCGGAGGCGGTGGATCGCGGCTGGTCGGCCACCGGCCGCCACGCCTGGGTGCCCCTGGGGCAGGTGCTGGGGTTTGGCGCTCCCAACAACCACCCCTCGGTACACCTGACCTGGCTGCTGGCCCTGGCCCTCGGCTGGGGCGTGGTGGTGCGGCCCGGCTCCCAGGAGCCCTTCACCGCCGCCCGGCTATGGGCGGCGCTGATGGAGGCCGGGTTCCCTCCGGGTCGGCTGGCCGTGGCTCCCGGCCCGCACGCCTCCCTTCAAGCCCTAACGGACCTGGCCGACCGCACCGTCCTGTACGGCGGAGACGACGTGGTTCGGCGCTTCGCCGGCAGCCCGCGCGTGCTGGTGAACGGTCCCGGGCGCAGCAAGGTTCTGGCCGACCTCACCAGCCCGGTCGCCGAACTGGACCGGCTTGCCGCCTTTCTGGAGGAGACGGCGCTCAGCGACGGCGGGCGCAAGTGCACCAATGCCAGTGCTGTCCTGGTGCGCGGGGAGCCCTCCCAGGCACGGGCCCTGGCCGAGGCGACGGCGGCACGCCTGGCCGGCCTGGAGCCGCGCCCACCGCTGGACCCGGAGGCGCGCCTGGCCATCTTCCCGTCCTCGCCGCAGCCGCGGCTGCTCGATCGGCAGGTGGACGCGCTGCTGGGCGCGGAGGCCCAGGACCTGTCCAGCCCGGCCCGGGCCGGCATTCCCCGACTGCAGGAGGCGCAGGGCGGGCTGTTTCTCCTGCCCACGGTTGTCTGGTGCCGGTCGCCGCGCTCGCCGCTGTTTGGAAAGGAGTATCCCTTCCCGTTCCTGACGTTTGCGTCCGCGGAGCACGACCCCGTGGAGGAACTGGCGCCGTCCCTGGCCGTCAGCCTGCTCACTCGGGACCGGAGCCTGGTGGACCGGTGCCTGCGTCACCCCGGCCTGATGAAGGTCTTCCACGGGCCCATCCCGCCATCCTACACGGAGCCCGGCGCGCCCCACCAGGGGCTTCTTTCCTCGTTCCTCTTCGCCAACAAGGCCTTCCGGCGTGCTCCTGGCTTCTGAGTGCGCCAAGCGCGCCTGTCGAGCGTGCCAATCACGCCAAACGCGTCCTGTCGACGTCAGTGGAGGTGAGTCGATGACCCGCGGCGATCCGCCCCTTGTCTTCCGGTCGGCCCGGTCCGAAGACATGCCCCACATCCTGTCGGCGTCCGCCCAGACCGGTTGGGGCCAGCTCAGTGCCCGCGAACGGGCGGGGGTCACGCAGGAGGAGTTTGCGGCGCGGGTCAGCGCCATGTTCCAGCAGGTCCTCTCCGCCCCCGGCGGTACCCTGCTGGTGGCGGAGGAGGACGGCCGGGTGATTGGCTACATCCTCTACTGCCTGCAGCCCAACGCCCTGACCGGTCGGCTGGAGGGCTTCTTCTTCGACCAGTTCGTGGAGCCGGACCGCCGCCACCGCGGTCTGGCACAGGGACTCAACGCCAGGGCCATGGAGCACTGCGCCAGGCTGGGGGCAGCCGGCGTCTCGCTGCTCATTGCGCCTCATAATGCCGATTCGCAGAAGGCCGCCCGGCGCTCCGGCTTTGAGGTGGAGCGGCTCATCTTTGCCAGGCCCCTATAGGCCGTCCGGAGGCGCCGCCAGGCCCAGTCGCTGCAGGGCGGCGTCACTGGGCAGAACGACGAGTTCGGACAGGCTGTCCTCGCCGTAGCGCCGCAGGTACTCGCGGCAAAGGCTGAGTCCCACGTAGTAGCCGCTGACCGGCGCCTGGGGGGAGAAGTAGCGAGAGAAGACGTCCATTCCCGTCTTGTTGAAATCGGCCAGGGCGGTGAGCCGCGCCTCCGCGTCGTGGGTCTCGTGCCAGCGGAAGGCCTCCTCAGGCAGGAAGGTGCGCAGCGTCTCCCGCCCCACCAGGCGATCCGTAAAAGCGAGCGCCGTGCCCTCCAGGAAGGCCATGTCCTTCAGGCTCAGCCGCCTGGGCGTGGGAGGCAGGTCCAGCGCCCGCATGCGGGCGGCGTGGCAGGCCTCGTGCGGCACCATTTCCCCCATCTCCCGGGGCTGGTAGTAGAAGCGGCCGGGGAACCCGGGCGGTGACGGGGGCAGGTCGCCCGGGACGAACCGTTCCAGGCCCACCGCAATGGCCGGTTCACCCTCCACGCTGATGGTGGCGGCCGGAGCCAGGAAGAACAGAGTTGCCAGATAGACGCGGGGCGGCGCGCCCGGCAGCAGGGGCAGGCACTCCTGCAGCAGCCCCTCCACCAGAGGTTCGGGCTGGAAGCCGCCGGCCAGCAGGGCGCGAAGGGCCTGCAGGACCGCCGGGCCGAAGCGCTCCACGGTCTGCTGAAGTCCGCCCGGACCAAAGACGCCCGGCCCATAGGTCTCCAGCAGCCCGTCAAAGTAGGTGCGATGCTTGCCGTAGCAGGAGCGCAGGAACGCGGGCCGCAGGCCGCGGTCGGGCAGGGACAGAAGGTCGCGGTACAGGCTGATAACCGGCATGGGGTGGACGCCTCCCCGGCGGCGTGTTGGCGTCCCGCTGGCTCATACGCCTCCAGGCGGCGCATGCACCCCCGGGCGCGTCATCACATCCTATGAACCGTGGAAAGGCGGTGAGTGAGTTGCTGATCCGTCCCTATCACCCGGGAGACCTTCCCTTCATGGCCCAGGGCGCCGCCTTCAACGCCTGGGACCTGGTGCCGGAGCCGGAACGCACGCCGGACGCCTGGATGCGCGCCGCCAGGTTCAGCTACGGCAACCTGATGAACATGCTGCGCCAGCCGGGCGGCACGGCCCTGATCCTGGAGGAGGACGGCGGGCCGGTGGCCTTCATCCTGCTGGGTATCGGCCCCGATACTTACACCGGTCAGCTTTACGGGTATCTGGGGGATATCTTCGTCACCCCGGAGTACCGGCGCCGCGGCCTGTCCCTGCTGCTCCACCGGGAGGCGGAGCAGTATTTTCGCAGCCAGGGCGTCAGGCAGGCCAAACTGTGGATTGGCGCGGAGAACCGTGCCGCCCTCGAGTCGGCCAGGAAGGCCGGGTTTCAGCCGGAAGGCCACGTTCTGTGGAAACGGTATGCGGAGCCCTCCGGCTAGGCCGGCACTGCCGGGGCAAGGGGGAAATGCGGTATGCGCGTGCCGCTGCAGCTAGGTGATGAGCGTGAATCCCTGGCGGTTGTGGGATGGCACAAGAGCCCGGGCGATCGGCTGGAGGCGGGCCAGCCTCTGGTGCGGCTGCGCTGGTGGCAACGGGAGTTCGACACCCTGGCGCCGGTGTCCGGCATCC
>JBLNCQ010000008.1:0-21359 GCA_050260815.1 Bacillota bacterium | reverse complement strand
CACCTGCACCGTCTGCAGGCCTTCCTTATGCGGCACCATCTCGAACAGGGTGCTGTTGAGCCCCAGGGCCATGCGCACCTGCGTGGCCTTGACTTCCAGGCGCCCCTTGCTGCCCACCAGGGCCAAGGTGGTCCAGCGGCCGGAGACCCCCTTGGGGCCCGCGGGCTCGATGGCGTAGAGCGTGCCCACGTCCATGCCCTTGGTTGCCAGCGTGTTCTGGATCTCCGTCAGGGGCATGGTGACGGTCCAGTTGTACTTGGGCGAATCCTGGTCATAGTCCGGCACGCCCTTCAGGTAGGGCACGGACGCGGTAAAGACGTTTTCGTTGTTCTCCGTGTGGCCGCCGCCGGAGGCGAAGAACATGGCGTTGATAAGCTGGCCGTTGTAGGTGACCACCTGGTTGCGCGTGGCGGCCACGGCCTCATTCGTCCGGGGGTCCTCCGAATTGACGCCGCCGTAGACCTGGCTTTCCACCGTGTCGACCACGTCGAAACCCTGGCCGGCGAACCTGCTATTCTGCATCTGGTAGAGGGCGTAGGTGCGGGCTGCCACGGCCTGGGTCTTGAGCGCCTCCGCCGGGAACGAGGGCGGCATCTCCCGCGGCACCACGCCCAGCAGGTAGTCCTCCAGGTCCAATTCGTTGACCAGGGTCAGCTTGCCGGCCGCGTTGCGGGACACCTCCAGCACACCCCGGTAGCGCTTGCCGTCCCAGCGGGCGATGCCCGGCTGTCCCTCCGCCCCGGCCGCCGGCTGCAGCCGCAGGGGACCGGTGAACGTACCGGCGCCGGCCACAGCCCGGCCGGCCTGGTTGATCTGAATGGACACGGACTGCCCCGATGCCCCTTCCAGAACGGGCGCCCCGGAGGCCACGTTGATCAGGGTGTAGGGTCCCTCGGCGCTGAGCTGAACCTGCGTCAGCGTGGTGCCCAGACCCACGCGGATGGGGCGGGGCTGGGGGGCGGCCTCGGCGGCGTAGGCCGCGGGTGCCACCGCCAGGTTCAGGGCCAGTCCCAGTATCAGGGCAAAAGCGGCCAGGCGCAGCCGCAGCTTCATAGACCGTTTCCTCCATGACGAATGGTGAATCTCGACCCTCTTTCGACAGGACGCGAGGCGCTTCCTGCCCTCAACCGGGCCTGGCAGCAGAAAAGCCGTGGCATTTCGCCACGGCTCTTGGTCGGGTCCAAGGGGTCAATCGTCGGATTGCGGACGGTCCTCGCCGGAGGCGTCGCCGCTCCGTACTCCCTGACCGTCTCCGCTCCCGCCGCTGGCGCCGCCAAAGATGCGGTCCAGCAGGGCTCGAAACTGCTCATCCCAGGAGCCGTCGCCATTCTCCCGCAGGGTGGAGTTCCCCTCCTGGCCGCCGCGCGAACGGCCCTTGGCGTCCTTCTTGTCCCTGCCGCGCTCGCCGGTCCGGGACTGCTGGTCCGGGGCAACGGCTTCGTCATCCTTGCCGTTACCCTTGTCCCGCTTGTCCTTGGAGCCATTGTCGTCATCCTTGCCCTGGCCGGCGTTGCCCTGACGGTCTTCGCCCTCCTGAGAGCCCGTTTCCGCTCCATCCGGGTCATCCTTCTTGGCCTGACCGGGCGGCTGGTCCTTGCCGTCTTTCTTGCCGTGGCTCATCTCCATGACAAAGTCGTCGACGGCCCTCACCAGGTCATCCTTGGCCTTGGGCTTGCGGACGTTCTCCAGGGCCTTCTCCAGAACGCCCTCGTCGCCCACCTGCTCCAGAGCCTTCGTGAGCGGCTCGTTCTTCAACTGGTCCTTGGTCAGGACCACGCCCTGGCGCGCGGCCTCGCTGGCGACCACCAGCTTGCCGGTGGGTACGCCCTCACGCCGGGCCGCCTCGCGCACCTCGGCCGGAGCCGCCAGCGACTCCACCTGATTGGGCAGCCCGCGGTCTTTGAGCAAGGCCGCCGTCGCTTGCTGCGAGGCCCGCACTTGCTGCTGGACCACTTCCGGCACGGGCTTCTCGGCGCTGCCCGGCGTCACCGTGATCAGCACCATGTTGTCGTTCGCCGCCGAGAGGTAGCCGGCGCCAATGGCCTTCTCCGTAATCTGCTGCAGCGCTTGCTGCAGGGCCAGCCCCTTGAGGGAGAGCTGCTGCAGCAAGGGCACCGCGTCGTCGTTAACCGCCTGAGCGTCCAGCACGGTGCCGCGGGCATCCACCTGCAGCTCCAGGCTGGGGTTGATGTCCACCGCCACGTAGGCCGCCAGGGCCTGACCTCCAAACAGGGACTGAACCGAGAGCGCGCCCGGGACGACCAGGGCCAGCAGCACCACGGCTGCTGCCACCAGCCAGGCCGGGGCGACCCTGCGGCGCGCCGGCGGGCCAACCACCGTGGACTCGAACTGGACCTCGCGGCCCAGCTCCCAGTCTCGTCCGGCGGGAATCCGCCTGTACTGCCCATCGGGAGTAAGCACGACGGCCAGGCCCTTGTCCATTTCCAATACCAGGCCCCTTTGCCGACTCATGCTTCTCCCCTCCTTCCCCCCACCAAGATGTTATGATTTCGCGATATACTCACGCAGATAGACGAAGTCGTCCATCAGGGCGAGAGCAATGGCTATGATGTACTTGCGTTGACGTTCCAGCGTCTTGCGGCTGACCTGAACCTGTGACTCCAGCGACTTCAGGGGCAGTTCGCCCTTCTTGACCAGGTGGCTCCGGTACTCCGGGGTGGCGGCAACGATGCGCGCGGCCTGCATGGCCCGCGTGCGGGCGTCGTCATGCTTGGGCGTCACGTCCACCAGTTCCTGCAGCGAGATGCCGAACTGGCGCAGCTTGGCCTGATAGCGCAGGATCTCGTCCCGGCGATCCTCCGCCTCGCTGCGCGCCGCGAACTCGTCCTGCGCCTGGCGGCCAACGACGGCGTTGTAGGTCTGCCCCTCTTCGTCCTCGTCCTCGAAACCGGTGAGGGGCACCTCGCGGCGCTGCCCTTCCTTCCGGAAGTAATCGATGAGCCGCCGGCGGATGACCACCTCCGCAAACCCCAGGAACGAGACGCCTTTGGCTGGGTCGTAGGAGTCAATGGCTTCGTTAAAGGCAAGCAAGCCAATAGAAACCTCATCGTCCCGCCCGGCCTGAACAAAACGCCCACTAACACGAGAAGCGATGCCGAGCACGAAGGGTTGAAACTTGTCGATCACCAGATTGCGGGCCCTAGCGTCGCCATTCTTGGCCCGGTTGATGAGCTGGGGCAGGTCCGCGCCGTCCGGGCGTTCGGCCATGCGGTCCCGCTGCCAAAAGAGAAGGCCCAAACGGCATCCACCTCTCTCGGGCACTACATTCTTCGCACGTACGTGCGCCTTTGTGGGGGCGACCGGAGAATTCCGTGCGGCTGCGAGGTTTGGACGGGCGCTAACGCCGGCGCAGCAGGGACAGCACCAGGGTCAGCAGCAGCGACAGAAGGATGGACGTGGCCAGCGGAAAGTAAAAGGTAAAGCTTCCGCGGCGGATAACGATGTCACCCGGCAGCCGGCCCAGGCCGGGCACCCTGCCCAGCAGGGCTAGAAGTACGCCCAGAGCGGCCAGCCCCAGGCCCAGGACGATCAGCATGCGGCCTACACCGCTCAGGCCGTCCATCCGTGGTTCACCCATCCCTTCAGTGTATACGGCCGCGCCCTCGTGGTATCACGGGAGCTGGACTGGGACGTCAAGGAGCGCCGTGGGCGTCACAGGAGCCGCGTCTGACCGTCGCCGGCTGTGTCGCCCTGTGCCGGGTAGGGCACGCCCAGGTGCTCGTAGGCCGGGCGGGTGGCCATGCGCCCGCGCGGCGTGCGCTGCAGGAACCCGATCTGGATCAGGTAGGGCTCGTAGACGTCCTCGATGGTCTCCACTTCCTCGCCGGTAGCGGCCGCCAGGGTCTCCACCCCCACCGGTCCGCCGCCGAACTTGACCATGATGGTCTCCAGCAGACGCCGGTCCACCCGGTCCAGGCCCAGTTCGTCCACCTCCAGCAGACGCAGGCCCTCGTCCGCCAGGTCGCGGGTGATCACGCCGTTGCCGCGGACCTCGGCCACGTCGCGCAGGCGCTTGAGCATGCGGTTGGCCACCCGCGGCGTGCCGCGGGAGCGGCGCGCAATCTCGCGGGCGCCGGAGGGGTCCAGCCTGACGCCCAGGATGCGGGCGGCGCGTGCCGCCACCTGCTCCAACTCCTCGGGCGAGAAGTACTCCAGCCGGCTGATGACGCCGAAGCGATCACGCAGGGGCGAGGTCAGGGCGCCGGCCCGGGTGGTGGCCCCCACCAGCGTGAACCTGGGCAGGTCCAGGCGCAGCGAGCGGGCGCTGGGCCCCTTGCCAATGATCAGGTCCAGAGCAAAGTCTTCCATGGCCGGGTAGAGAACCTCCTCCACCGTGCGGTTGAGGCGGTGAATCTCATCGATGAAGAGCACGTCCCGTTCGCCCAGGCTGGTGAGGATGGCCGCCAGGTCGCCCGGCCGCTCGATGGCGGGCCCGGAGGTGACCCGGATGCTCACCCCCAGCTCGTTGGCGATGACGTGCGCCAGCGAGGTCTTGCCCAGACCGGGCGGACCGTACAGGAGCACGTGGTCCAGGGCCTCGCCACGGTTGAGGGCGGCCTGGATGTAGAGGGAGAGCCCCTCCTTGGCCTTCTCCTGGCCAATGTACTCCGCCATGCGCTGGGGCCGGAGCGAGAGGTCCAGGGCGGCGTCCTCCTCCCGGCCGGAGGCTGATACAATGCGTTGTTCCAACGGTTTCCCTCCCCCGGCCTAGAGCTGCTTTGCCAGCAGGGCCAGCCCCTGACGGACCAGCGCCTCCAACTTGGGCTCGCGGCCCTCCTCCTGGCCGTGGCGCAGCTTCTCCACGGCCGCGGCCACCTCGGCCCGGCTGTAGCCCAGGCCCAGCAGGGCTTCGGCCGCATCGCCGTAGACGTCGCCGGCGACGGTGGCGGCCACCAGGCCGTCCGCCACCCGCGCCCCGGCGGGAGCGGGCAGGTCGCCCACCTTGTCCTTGAGTTCCAAACACAGGCGCTGCGCCGTTTTCTTGCCCACGCCCGGCACCTTGGTCAGCAGGGCCACGTCCTCGCGCGCCACCGCCAGGCGGAAGGTCTCCGGCGTCACGGCGGACAGGATGCTCAGGGCCAGCTTGGGCCCGATGCCGGAAACGGATTGCAGCAGCTCGAAGAGCTGGTACTCGTCCTGGTCCTTGAAGCCATAGAGCGTGAGAGCGTCTTCGCGGACCTGCAGGAAGGTCCAGAGCAGGACCTCCTCGCCCACGACCGGCAGGCGCACCCGCGTGGAGTGGGGCACGAAGGCGCGGTAGCCTACGCCCCCGACGTCCACCACCACCTGGTCCTCGCCCAGGTAGGCAACCTGGCCCCTCACGTAGCCGATCATTGCGCCATCCTCCCGGCGGTTGGCCGCCCTGCCCGGGCGGCCTCTTGCAGCCTCTTCCGGCGGTGCTCCACTTCAATCGACTGCAGGCAGCAGCAGGCCACCGCCAGAGCGTCCGCCGTATCATCGGGCCTGGGAACCTCCGGCAGGCCCAGCAGAACCTTGACCATCTGCTGCACCTGGGCCTTCTCGGCCTTGCCATACCCGGCCACCGCCTGCTTGACCTGACCGGGCGTGTACTCCGCAACCTCCAGGCCGCGCTGCGCCCCGGCCAGCAGCACCACGCCCCGCGCCTGGCCCACGCTGATGGCCGTGGTCACATTGCGCCCCATGAAGAGCTCCTCAACGGCCAGGACTTCCGGCCGGAAGCGCTCGATGATGGCGGCGATGCCTTCATAAACCTGCAGAAGGCGCTCCGCCGGGGGCGTTGACTTGTGCGTGGCCACGTGTCCGTAGTCCACCACGCGCAGCCGGTTCCCTGCCATGTCCACAACGCCGTAACCGCACAGGGCGGTCCCGGGGTCCACCCCGAGCACCCGCATGAACATCCCTCCGCCGGGTCAAAGGGCCCGGACATGCACAAAATCAGTCCCCGTCAGGCTTCGACGGGGACTGATGCATTCCCTTCCGTCTCTGAACTACTCTGCCAGCCCTTCCAGGTACTGGGCCACCGCCTCGTCGCCCTCCACCACGTATCCCCGCTCCAGCAACCGCCGGTCCTGGGGCTGCAGGATGTCCGTCGGGAAGGTGGTGACCTCCTTGACCGGTTGGTCCGGCTGCGGCTTGCCCCAGAAGACGGTCACCTTGTCGTCCCGCACGCCAATGGTCCGGTACCGCTCCATCTCGGCCGGGTCCATGCCCGGGCACCAGGCGTCCTTGACCTCCCGCACCACCACGCGCTCGGGCGTGAAGTCGATTACCGTCCACTCGGGATGGAAGCGCCTCACGGCCTCCAGAGAAAGCCCAACGGTATCCGGCGTAGATGCCAGGGCTTCCTCCACTGTCCGGTCGCACTTGAGATAGGTGGTGCGCACAACCAGGACGGTGGAGGGGCCGATGACGGGCACCGTCACCCCTTCTGCGGCGGCCTGTCCGGCCGCCCGTGCCTCCTCAAACCGAGGCTCCGGCCGCGCCGGCTGCCGCAGGCGCGCTGAGGTCAGCGCGTAGCCCGTGGCCACGCCGGCCACCGTGATGACCGACGCCCCCACCGCTGCCCACAGACGCCCCTTCCACCAGGACATACGTATCCCCCCTTCGGGACTTGACATAGTGTTGCCCCAAGGGGGGAACCATTATGCACGGGAATTCCGGGACCGGGCTTCAGCCGTTGTAGCGCTCCACTTCCTCGTCGGGAATGTCGGCGTTGGTGTAGACGTTGCTGACGTCATCGTGCTCTTCCAGCATGTCGATGAGCTTCAGCATCTTCTGAGCGTCATCGCCGGTGAGCTCCACGGTGGTGGTGGGCAGCAGCGTGACGTCCGCGGAGGCGGCCTGCAGGCCCGCCTGTTCCAGCGACACGCGCACCTTCTCCAGGTCCTCGGGCACGGTGAGGATCTCAAAGCTCTCCTCGTCAGCCCGCATGTCCTCGGCGCCTGCCTCCAGCGCCGCCATCATCACGTCGTCCTCGCTCAGCTTGGTGTCCTCGCGGCTGACGCTGATGACGCCCTTCTTGTTGAACATCCAGCTGACACAGCCCGTCTCGCCCAGGTTGCCGCCGTTCTTGCTGAAGATGAAACGGACGTCGCCCGCGGTGCGGTTGCGGTTGTCGGTGAGAATCTCCAGCATGACCGCGGCCCCGCCGGGACCGTAGCCTTCATAAAAGAACTCCTCCACCGCGGCGCCGCCCAGTTCGCCGGTGCCCTTCTGGATGGCCCGCTTGATGTTGTCGGCGGGCATGTTCACCTCACGGGCCTTGAGGATGGCGGTGCGGAGCTGAAAGTTGGCATCGGGGTTGCCGCCGCCACGCCTTGCAGCCTTGATGATTTCGCGCGCTACGCGCGAAAAGGCCTTTCCTTTCGCGGCGTCGACTTTTTCTTTGGTGCGCTTGATGTTTGCCCATTTGGAGTGGCCGGACATGCTAGCTCCCCCTAAATCTATAGCAAATGGCGATTTCCAAAGCACCAAACATTGTAGCATAGCGCGGCAACCGCCAGCAACCGGACGGCCCCCCGAGGGACGGGTGGACGCCGCAGGGCATGCGCCTGTATGCCGCCATCACCGCGCGGAAGACAGAATGGAGGCCAGGGGTGTCGAGCAGCAGGGGAGAGCGCGACAAGCCGGCCCGCGCGCCGTCCTGGTTCGCGGGACAGGCCGCCTGGTGCGCTGTATCCTGGCCCCGTGCGGGTTGGGCCCGCCGTACTTTGACCCACGGGAGGCGCCACGGTGACCCATGTCCTTCAGCCCTACGTCCGCATAGCCTCCCCGTCCTCCGCCAAACCCTCGGGCACCGCTTTGCACCCCGTCACCGCGGCGGTGGCCGGCTTCGGAGCGGTGCTGATGGCGGTGCTGATCCTGCCCCAGGGATGGTCGCGGCCGGCGGGGGCCGGAACCTTCCACTGCGAGCAGCGCACGCGCCGCGCCGGCCGGTCCTGGGTCAGCCGCGGTGCCGTCACACTGCCCGTGCAGTCTCACCGGGGACGTTCTCTGGTCTTCACCCTCCGCTCCGAGCCCTGCCTGGGCCCCGCCGCCGACGTACTCCCGGACGGCGCAGCGGCCCGGCGGGTGGTGGCCCGGGGCGTTGCCTACTGCGGGGGCCACCGGGGCTTTGTTACGCTGCGCGAGCACCCGCGTCTTCTTGGCTCACCCCGTCCCGAGCTGGTGCTGGAGTGGTCCTGCGACCACACCCAGCGGCGCCTGGCCCTGAGCGTGGAGGGCGCCGGCGATGACGACCTGGCCGAACTCCTGACCACGCTGAACCACGTCCGCTGCCACTGAGGGCGAAGGCCTACGCCCCGCCCGTGGAAAGTACCACCAGGCTGACCACGATGAGCGCAATGCCGTACCACTGCCGCCGGCTGAGCGGCTCCTTGAGGAAGTAGGCGGCCAGGCCGATGGTCAGGATGGGCGATGAAGCAGAGACCGGGGCCACCACGCCCACGGCGGCGACGGTCACGCCCAGGTTATAGGCCACGCCGGCCCCGGCCTCCAGCGCGGCGATCAGCAGGAACCACCGCTGCCGGACAGGCCCGGGTGCCTCCTCCGGGTCCCGCGGCCGGACGACCCAGATATAGGCCAGCGCGCCGATGGCCGTGGGGACCTTCATCCACAGCGACGTCTCCACCGGTCCCACGGCCTGGGACACGGGCTTGAGGAAGGTGTTCATCAGAGCGAACACGGCCAGGGAGCCCAGGGCCCAGCCTGCTCCCGGCGCCAGCGCGCGCCGCTGCCGGACGGGGGCGGCGGGCTGGGCAGCCGCTGCGGTCCCGTGCTGCGTGGCCGCCGTCACCACGGCGGGGCGCTGTTCCGCCACCGCCGCCACCACCACCACCGCCTGGTCCCCACTGCCGGTGGATACGAGCAGCACGCCCGCCACATTGCCGACCACCGCCGCCCACTGCAGCGGCAGCAGGCGGTCTCCCAGGAAGATTGAGCCGAACAGCGCGGCCGCCATGCTCCAGGAGGCGGTGATGGGTGTGACCACGGACACCTCGCCGACGGCCAGCGCCCGGAACAGCGTCAGGTTCGCCGCCAGATAGAGGAAGGCCAGCAACGTGAGGTGCCCCGTCATGTCCGCCGGGGGCAGGGTTCCTCCCAGGAGCCAGGAGGCCAGGGCCAGGATGGGGATGCCCCAGGCCTGCATCCAGGCGAAGACGCGCGCCGAGTGAACCCGCCCCATCATGACCTTGAGCAGAAAATCAAGAGTGCCCCAGCCAATGAGGCTGAGGCTCCCCAGGAGGGCTCCAAGCAGGGTCGGGTCGAGTCCGGCCCTCATCGAGGACCCGCGGGCGGCAGCCGGCGCTTGTGCTCGCTGCGCCGGTTCATCTCCTGAATGCGCTGCGCCACGGGCGGCGGCGCCTCGCCCGTCAGAATATAGCGGTCCAGCACCTCGTAGGTGATGCCCATCTCGGTTTCATCCGTCTGCCCGCCCCAGAGACCGGCCGACGGCGGCTTGTCAAGGATGGGCTGCGGCACGCCCAGGTGGTCGGCCAGTTCGCGAACCTCCTGCTTGACCAGGTTGCCGATGGGCAGCAGGTCCACGCCGCCGTCGCCATACTTGGTGAAGTACCCCACGGTGGCCTCGCTCTTGTTCCCCGTGCCCACCACCAGATAGCCCAGGCTGTTGGCGTGGTAGTACAGCGTGATCATGCGCAGGCGCGGCTTCAGGTTGGCCACGGCCAGGCGCGGCGGCTCGCCCTTTCCGCTCAGGCTCAGCAGGGCCAGGAACTGATCATAGACGTCATCCAGAACGACAGTGCGGGCCTCGATTCCGAACGCGTCGGCCAGCAGGCGGGCGTGCTCGGCATCCTGCGGGTCGGAGTGGCAGGGCATGATGACGCCCAAGACCTTCTCACCGAAGGCGCGGCGGCAGAGTCCTGCCACGACGGCTGAGTCAATGCCGCCCGAAAGCCCCACCACGGCGCCCTCGACCCCGGCCTCGGCGGCCTGCTGTCGAAGCCAGGTGACCAGGCGATCACAGCGCTCAGCAACCAGGGACATCGTCTGACCTCCTCCGAAGAAGTGCTGAAGCATGAGGTAGAAGGATCATTCCAGGCATAGCTTTTCGCCGGCCGGCGGCGGGAATCCTGTGCGATGTCAGGTATTGGTGCCCGGCGCTGCCCGAAAGGCAGGACAAAGGGCGGCCCGCTCCGCGGCAGGCCGCCCTCGGGCGTCATGGTTGGCGCTTCAGCGCAGGAGATCCTGGAACAGGATGCTGGAGAGGTAGCGCTCGCCCGTGCTCGGCAGCACCACGACGATCAGCTTGCCACTGTTCTCGGGCCGACGCGCCACCTGCAGCGCGGCGGTGACCGCGGCGCCGGAGGAGATGCCGCAGAGGAGTCCCTCCTCCTTGGCCAGGCGCCGCGCTATTTCCACGGACTCCTGGCTGCTGACGGGGATGACCTCATCCAGGACAGCCGTGTTCAGGTTCTTGGGAATGAAGCCGGCGCCCAGGCCCTGAATCTTGTGCGGCCCGGGCTGGCCGCCGGAGATCACGGGGGACTCGGCGGGCTCCACAGCCACGATGCGGACGCCGGGCTTGCGCTCCTTGAGCAGCTCGCCCACGCCGGTGATGGTGCCGCCGGTGCCTACGCCGCCGACAAAGATGTCCACGCGGCCCTCCGTGTCGCGCCAGATCTCCTCCGCGGTCGTCAGGCGGTGGACCCGGGGATTGGCGGGATTCTCAAACTGCTGCGGCATCCAGGCGTTGGGCGTCTCCGCCACGATCTCCTCGGCGCGGCGGATGGCGCCCTTCATGCCGTCCGCGCCCGGGGTCAGCACCAGTTCGGCGCCGTAGGCCCGCAGCAGGGCGCGGCGCTCCATGCTCATGGTCTCCGGCATGGTCAGGATCAGCTTATAGCCGCGGGCCGCGGCCACGAAGGCCAGCGCGATGCCGGTGTTGCCGCTGGTCGGCTCCACAATGACCGTGTCCTGGGTCAGAACGCCGCGGCGTTCGGCGTCCTCGATCATGGCCAGGCCAATGCGGTCCTTCACGCTCCCGGCCGGGTTGAAGTACTCGAGCTTGGCCACCACTTCCGCTGCGGCGCCTTCGGTAACCCGGTTGAGGCGAACAAGGGGCGTGTTGCCAATCAAGTCCGTGACAGAGCGGGCGATGCCCATGTGTAATTCCCCCATAATCACATCGGAATACCGTGTGTTGTGCTGACCTCATGCTAGCAGGCCGTTCCAGGGCTGTCAATGGCGCCGTAGTCAAGCATTCCCCAAGGGGGAGGAAGATGTTTCATGGTATTGCTGGCCGTCCAGCAAGCCAACATTAATACCAGCCAAGTCAGAGGAGGTGACACAAGCATGGCTGATGGGCAGCGCAACAATCAGCTTCTCGTCCCTCAGGCTCGTCAGGGGTTGGATAACCTGAAGAACCAGATCGCCTCCCAGATCGGCGTCAACCTCCAGGGTTACGCCGGCGATATCGCGACCCGTGACGCTGGCAAGGTTGGCGGCCAGATGGTCAAATTCATGATCCAGCAGGCCGAGCAGCAGCTCGGTGGCGCTGGTGCCGGCGGTGCCGCCGGCGGTTTCGCCGCCGCCGCTCGTCCCACCGCGACTCGCTAGCGAGCAATACCTGAAGGGCGGCCCCACGGCCGCCCTTCACCTTGCGTATGGCACGGAAAAAGCCGCCCGCCGGGCGGCCTTTCCTCTACAGACGGTGCGGGAACCGGCGATTTCCACTCAGACCGTCAGCCGTTGCGCTTCAACTTGCCGGTGCGCAGGGCAAACCGCTCGCCCCAACTGAAGGCCGCGAGGCCCAGGGGAATGAGCACCACGCCCAGCGCGATCAGGCGCCACAGGTCCGGCGCCAGTTGGGCCACGCCCGCTCCCCGCAGCAGTGCATCGCGCGCCGCGGTCAGCGTGTAGGTGGCAGGCGACAGGGCAGCCAGGGGCTGCAGCCAGTGGGGCAGTGCGGCCACGTCATAGTAGACGCCGGAAACGAGGAGCAGCAGGGCCTGTACGATGTGCGTCGCCTGCGGACCCCGCTCCGGGGACATCAGAGGCAGCACGGCGGCGATGAGACCCAGCCCCATGAAGGAGAAGCTGGACAGCACCAGCACCACGAAGGCCGACCCCAGGTTCGCTCCCTGCAGGTTCAGCCTGAAGAACAGGACCACAGCGGCCAGAACCAGGGCCGTCCGCAGAACCCCGTAGACGATGCCGAAGAGGCAGGTCCCGCCCAGGTGCGTCAGGCGCCGCACCGGGGCCATGAAGGTGTACTCGATGGTGCCCTCCCACCGCTCCCACGCCACGGCCTCGCTGACCGTCTCAAAGAGGATGGAGAGAAAGCCCCAGAGCAGAGCGCCGATGACCAGGTACAGTACGCGCTCATTGGCGAGAGCCGTGGCGGGCTGGCCACCCGTACCGCCGGTGCTGTCGACGCCGATGAAGCCGATGGTCAGGGTGTTGACCATGGTGTAGACCAGAAACACGACCTCCCACCCCAGGTAGCGGCGGACGAGGTAGAAGTTACGCTCCACGAAGGCGTAGCTGGCGCGCAGTTCTTGAGCTATGGGCGTCAATCCGCCACCTCCTCTTCCCAGCCGCGCCCTGTGTAGTAGAAGAATGCGTCCTCCAGACTGGGGGCCCCGCCCTCGTGGGGGACCCGGTCCTTGAGGGCCTGCGGCGTGTCCAGGGCGACGATGCGCCCGTTGTCGATGAAGGCCACGCGGTTGCAGAGCCGGTCCGACTCGGTCATGTCATGGCTGGTCAGGATGACCGTTGTGCCGTGCTCCCTCTGGACCTCCAGCACGAAGTCCTGGACGTCGTTCTTGGACCGCGGGTCCAGCCCGGTGGTGGGCTCATCCATGAGCAGCAAGACAGGCGAGGTGAGCAGGGCTCGGGCCACCGCCACCTTCTGCTGCTGGCCGCGCGAGAGGTTCTCCAGCGGCACGCGCGCCTTTCGCGAGGAGAAGCCCAGCCGGTCCAGAATCTCCAGGGCCCGGCGCTGCCCCTCTCCCACCGGTACGCCGTAGAGGCGCGCCGCGTAGCGAAGGTTCTCGATGGCCGAGAGCTTCTTGAAGAAGGCCGCATCCACGGACACCCGGTTGATGAGGCGCCGAACCTGCATGCGCTCACGGGTGACGTCGCGGCCGAAGATGTGCAGGGTGCCGCTGTCGGGCACCAACAGGGTGGCCATGAGGCGAATCAGGGTCGACTTGCCGGAACCGTTGGGCCCCAGCACGCCAAAGATCTCACCCCTGTCCACCTTCGGGCTGACGTCCCGAACCGCTTCCACCCTTCGGCGGCGCCGCGCCAGGGACCACCAGGGTCCCGGCGCGGACTCGCTATCATCACTCTCGCTGCCTTCGGACTCCACAAAAGTCTTGCTTACGGCCGCACACAGGACGGCCGGCGTATCAGTCACTTGGGTCAAGAATGATCGCTCCTTCGGTCCCGATCACGCCAGTTAGTAGAGGCGGATCTGACCGGACATTTCGCGGTAGTGCGTCATGATCAGCTCCCGGTGAGCCTCGACCTGACGTTGGAGCTGCAGGCGCCGCGCTTCCTGCTGGTCCAGCACTTCGCGGTTGTACCCGCGACGCTGAACGCTGATCTGATAGTTGCCGATCGTCAGAACCACAATGAATCCTCCCCTCGACGAAAAACGAAAAGCCATGGGCGTTGGTTGGTCAGCGCCCATGGCCGTGCGTGCGCGGTGAGCACCCAGCAGGGTAGTCCCGCAGCAAACAAAACGGACCGCAGGCGCCGTTGCGCGGCCTGCGGTCCGTACCCAGCGAAGTGTTATCGCGATCGGACGGCAGGCCGTGAAGACATAGCGATGCCAGTTTCAACAGTGGCAGGACGGTGGACAGCGATGAGCATCATCTTCACGAACCTCCTTTGGGGTTTCGCCCCGCGAACTGGTTACGTCTTACAGTGGGATTATAGCGGAGGGTCAGAATGGGTGTCAAGGCAAAACCGGAATTCGCTGGGAAGATCTTTTAGTGCAACTCAACGAGCTACTATGGTAAAGGAGGAAAGCCGCCTGAACCTTAGGGCAGTGCAGGGGCAGGCGATACGGCGCTCTGCGGGTCAAAGGGCCGGCCGGGAACGAGCACCGGCGGCAAGGCCTGTCCGGGGGCCCCTCCGCTGAGGTACACGGAAGGCACCTCGCCGTTGAGCACGGCGGCGGTGATGAACGTGTTGGTGCTCACCGCCACGTCCCGGCTCACCAGCGGCACCAGCACGCGGATGGTGACCTCCGTGTGGGCGTAGATGATGTGCTGGGTCTGGTTGATGCCCCCGGACTGGAAGACCTGGCGGATGTCGGTGATGGCGGCGCCGACGGGGTGGAACGACACCGGGATGGTGGGCCCCCAGTTGCCGAACAGGGTCCAGCCGAAGACCTGGCCCAGCGGGATACGGATGGGCTGGCCATTCAGCTCCTGCAGCTTCGCCCAGACCTGCTGCTGGGCGCGGCCGGCCACGCGCGCCAGTTCCGGCGCGTTGGCCTGGATCAGCAGGATGCGCCGACCGTCCGGGTCCATCTTCACGTCCATGAGCTGGTCGTACCGCACGTCGGCGAAGACGTCCTGGGACAGCGCCTCGTTCATGGCCTGGGAGGCCATGGCCCTGGCCTTCATCTCGCCAATGGCCGCCAGCGAAGGCCGGAAGGCCCGGTCCGCCCGGTAGAGGACGAACCCCAGCAGCCCGAACACCACCAGCACCACCGCCAGGGCGCGGAGGGTGAAGCTCATCCACGGCTTCCGCCGCGGCCGCGGCCTGTCATAGGACCGGGGCTGATACCCGGGGGAGGGCGGCCCCCAGGCATAGGCGGGCCCGGGGGTTTCGGTCCGGCCCCACTCGTCGTCAGGCCTTCGCCTCAGGTACCGCCACAGGGACCGCCAGAGGCCCATGGACGCACCCCTCCCAGGAGTTCATCGTATGCGGCCGGGCAGCTGCGCAGGTCTGGAAAGCGCTGGGCCGGAGCAGCAGAGGCTCCAGCGGTGAGGTCAGGGCAGGCGCAGGCGGGCGAACTTCCGCTTGCCCACCTTGAAGATCATGCCGTCGCGGAGCACCAGGGTGGCGCGCTCGTCCGCCACCTTCTCCCCGTCCACGGAAACGCCGCCCTGGCTGACGAGGCGGCGAGCCTCGCTGCTGGAGGCCGCCAGCCCTGCGCCCAGCAGAAGCTGGATCACGCCGGCGGCGCCATCTTCCAGAAGGGCAGGGTCCGGATGGAACTCTGGCATCTCGTCGGGCACGTCCTTCTTCTGAAAGACGGTGCGGAAGTGGTCCTCCGCCGCCTGGGCCTCGGCCGGCCCGTGGTAGAGCGCCACCAGCTCGCGGCCCAGGCGCATCTTGGCGTCGCGTGGATTCATGCCCTCAGCCATAGAGCGCTGCAGAGACTCAATCTCGGCCATCGGCAGCTCGGTGAACTGGACGAGGTACTTGATGATCAGGCTGTCCGGAATGGACATGGCCTTGCCGTACATCTCCTCCGGCGGGTCGGCCACGGCGATGTAGTTGCCCTTGGACTTGGACATTTTCTCGACGCCGTCCAGGCCCTCGACGATGGGGTTGGTGATGCAGACCTGCGGCTCCATGCCGGCGTCCCGCTGCAGCTCGCGGCCCATGAGCAGGTTGAAGAGCTGGTCCGTGCCGCCCAGCTCCACGTCTGCGCGGACCGCCACCGAGTCCTGGCCCTGCATCAGCGGGTAAAAGAACTCGTGCAGGGAGATGGGGCGCCCCTCGTGGTAGCGCTTGCTGAAGTCGTCGCGCTCCAGCATGCGGGCCACGGTGGTCTTGCTGGACAGGCGGATGACATCGGCAAAGTTCATGGGCGCCAGCCATTCGCTGTTGTAGCGGATCTCCAGGCGGCTCACGTCGATGACCTTGGCCGCCTGGTCTACATAGTGCCGGCCGTAGGCCTTCGTCTGCTCATGGGTTAGCTGCGGGCGCGCCTCGTTGCGCCCGGTGGGGTCGCCAATCTGGCCGGTGTAGTCGCCGATGATCAGCACCACCTGGTGTCCCAGGCTCTGAAAGGCCTTCAGCTTGCGCAGCGGCACCGTGTGGCCCAGCGTCAGGTCAAAGCCCGTGGGGTCAATGCCCAGCTTGACCCGCAGGGGCTGGCCCGTCTTGACGGAGCGAGCCAGCTTGGCCTCCAGCTCCTCAGCGCTCACCACATCCACCACGCCTCGCATCAGCACGTCCATCTGTTCCTTGACGCTCTTCATTTTGGCGCCGGTATCCGTCATGTTGGGCCCTCCCCGCTCGAATCATGGCATCAGAAGAGAAAAAACCCCTCACCCTTGCAGGGGCGAGGAGTTTCGCGGTACCACCCTACTTGCCGCCATTCCCCAGCCCTGTTACCATAGACCGGGTGCCTGCGACATCTCTTCCCGCGATAACGGCCGGGCGGCCGCCTGGCCCTAGTGCCGCGCAAGGCGGGTTCAGGCAGGTGCTCCGGAGCGTATTCGCCAGGGCCCGTCGACCGTTTGCACCGCCACAGTCTCTCTGGGGGCGGACGACCTGACTACTCGTCTCCATCATGGCCAGCAACCGATTTGGGGTTCACAACGTCTAGCCTGCTGTGTTGCGGTCAGTATAGCACAAACACCCACTGCTAGCAATTTTTAAGCCCCTGCCGCCAAAAGGAATGACGGCGCGGCCGACGAAATTGTGCAGGAAGGGAGGGCCAAAATGTCGACTGTCTCACGGACGGAACGCAAGACGAATCGCCCGGTTCGGCGCATCCACTTTGGGCGGTTGCTGCTCGTGGCCGTGCTCGCCGGCTTCCTGCTGGCCTTCGGCACCGGCGCCACCTTCTTCTTTACTCTGGTCCGCGGGCTGCCGTCGCTGGACGACCTGGGCGGCATCCGTCAGGACATGAGTTCCATCGTCTATGACATCAACGGCAAGGAGATTCGCAACCTCTACGCGGAGGAGAACCGCGTTCCCATCAAACTGGCACAGATGCCCCAGAATCTGCAGGACGCGGTGGTGGCCATTGAGGACCATCGCTTCTACCAGCACCACGGCGTGGACTTCCGCGGCATCGCGCGCGCGGTCTGGGTGGACGTAACCGGCGGCGGCCTGCACGAGGGCGCCTCCACCATCACCCAGCAGCTGGCGCGCAACGCCATCCTCAACAGCCTGGATAAGACCTTCGTGCGCAAGGCCAAGGAACTGGTGTACGCGCTGGAGCTGGAGCGGCGCTACACCAAGCAGGAGATTCTGGAGGCCTACCTGAACGAGGTCAACTTCGGCAGCGGCGCCTACGGCGTTCAGGCCGCGGCCAAGGTCTACTTTGGCAAGGACCTGACCAAGGACAGCCTGAGCTTGGCGGAGGCGGCCTTCCTGGCCGGCCTGCCCCAGTCGCCGGAGGGCTACTCGCCCTACAGCAACCCCAAGGGGGCCGTCAACCGGCAGCACGAAGTCCTGGACGCCATGGTGGAGTACGGCTATTTGAAGCCGACCGAGGCGGACCAGGCGCGGCTCACCTATGACGAGGCGAACAAGGCCATCAAGGGCCTCGAACTCGCGAGCCTGAAGCGTGGCCTGGACTACACCGGCGCCTGGTTTGTGGACTATGTGCTCAATCAGCTTATCGACAAGTACGGCGAGAAGGCTGTCTACCAGGGCGGCCTCCGCATCTACACCACGCTGGACCTGGACGCGCAGAGGGCCGCCGATGAGTCCGTGCGCCAGGCCCTGGACAAGGACTACCCGGTGGTCAAGGACAAGCCGCCCATCCAGGTGGGCGCCGTGTTCATGGACGCCAAGACGGGCGGCATCCGGGCCATGATCGGCGGCCGGGTGCACGACCATGCGCGCGGCCTCAACCGGGCCGTTCCACCCAGCAAGCCCGGCGCCGGCGACGGCGTGCTGCGTCAGCCAGGGTCGTCCATCAAGCCCATTGTGGTCTACTCCCCCGCCCTCGACTCCGGCATCACCGCCGGCACCGTGTTCGACGACTCTCCGACCTACTTTATGATCGACGGCAAGGAGACCATGTGGCCGGAGAACTCGGACTTCAAATTCCGCGGCCTGACCACGGTGCATGACGCGCTGGTCAGCTCCATCAACGTCATTGCCGTCCGCATTGTGGACCAGATCGGCCCCGCCAAGAGCATTGAGTACGCCGAGAAGTTCGGCATCCCCGTGGTCAAGCAGGGACGCTACAATGATGTCAACCTGTCCCTGGCCATGGGCGGCATGACCAACGGCGTGTCGGTCCTGGACATGGTCTCGGCCTACTCCGCCTTCGCGAACCTGGGCGTGCGGCAGGAACCGTTGGCCATCCTCAAGGTGACCGACAGCGCCGGCAACGTCCTGGAGGAACATCGCCCTGTGGCCGTGCCCACCATCAAGCCTGAGACCGCCTACCTCATGGTCAACATGATGAAGGACGTGGTTACCCGCGGCACCGGCGGCCAGGCCGCGCTGCCCGACGGCCGTCCCGCAGCCGGCAAGACCGGCACCACCAGCGAGTTCAAGGATGCCTGGTTCATGGGCTACACCAGGCAGCTTGTCGGCGGCGTCTGGCTGGGCTACGACCAGCCCCAGCCCATGCAGGGCCTGTACGGCGGCATGTACCCGGCCCGCATCTGGCGATCCGCCATCGCCGCCATGAGCAAGAACATGCCCAAGGAAGACTGGACCGCGCCCAACCCCGCCGGCTTTGTGCGGGTGGCCATCGACATCCAGACCGGCCTCCTGCCCTCGGTCCTGACGCCTCAGGACAAGATCCGCGAGGAACTGTTCATCAAGGGCACGGAGCCCACGTCAGACACCGCTCCCGGCGCGCCGCGGCGCGTGTCCGTCCTGGTCAGCGCCGCCAATCCGGAATACCTCTGGGATCCCACCTGCGGCAGCGTGCCCGTTCCCAAGGTGGGACTGCAGCGCGCCGTGCCCTGGCGCCTGGGCACCCGCGACCGCAAGCCTGCGGACTGGGACCAGGAGGTCCCCACCCTGTACTGCTCGCAGGCGGCGGCCGGGGCGCAGCCCGGACAGCCTGGGCAGCCCGGACAGCCGGGTGATCCTACCGGCCAGCCGGTGCAGCCCGGGCAGCCGGGTACGCCCACCACCCCCACCGCACCGGCCACCCAGGGGTCGCCCTTTGCTCCCGCGACCAGCGTGACTCCCTGAAGACCACCGCAAGCCTTGCAGCTCCTGGTGGCTGAGACCCACCGGCGCCCGAATCGGGCCCGCACCTACCCGCAGTTGCGCCAGATTGTAACGCCGGCTGAGTTTGACCCTCAGGGGGAGACCTTTGAGCAGGTGGAGCAGAGCCGCTTTGGCGAAGAGGGCTTTGAACGGGTGGTAGAAGCTGTTGCGAATATCGAAAAGCGGCTCGGCAGCTACCAGCTCGCACAGTTCGCAGCAGGTCCTGGTCAAGAACGGGTTCCACCTTATCGGGCGGGTGCCCGGTCACTTTCAGTTCAACGGCGTGTGGGAGGACTCGTTGCTGTTCTCCAGGGTCAGGCCCGACGAGCCGGGCGGACGGTGCGGAAACGAGTGACCGCAGCTAGACAGGAGGCTCAGCTTCAGGACTAAAGGCGCCCCTGCGAAGGGGCGCCTCTCTGCATTTCGGTCGGCACACGGGGCACCTCATGTGGCACACCCGGTACCTTTGGAGACCCGGCGGGTTTCCAAAGGTACCCCAAGGTGCCGGCGTGCTCTGTAACATGGGGAGCCGGAAGTGGTCAGCGAATGCTCTCGCGCAGTGCGTGCTTGAGGATCTTGCCGGAGGCGTTGCGCGGGATGGCGTCGGCGCGCCGCCGTAGATCCAGCACTTGGCCCTGGACAGGTTGCGGGGGGACTCCGCCAGCAGTTTGGCGCCCAGCAGGTAGGCCACAGGGGCGCCGAAGAAGTGCGTCGTACCTTCCTTCTCCGCGTAGTCCAGCAGCGTGGCCGGGGCAGAGTCGCCCAGCACGCTGGCCGCACCGCAATAGACGGCGCCCAGCAGCGTGAGGTTGGTGCGGAGTGGGTGAGCGGCATCAGGATGAGCACCCGGTCGTCCTTGCGGATGTCCATCTCATAGGCCATCATGCTGGCCACCGAGTGGACGGCGTTGTGGGTCAGTTCCACGCCCTTGGGCCGGCCGGTGGTGCCGGAGGTGTACAGGATCTCGGCCAGGGCGTCCAGGCTGGAGGGACCGTCGGGGTCGGCGGCGGGACCGGCAATGTCCAGGTCATCGGTGGAGAGGACACGCTCCACGCCGGTGCCGGCTGCGGTCTTCTCCGCTGTGTCTCGCAGGGTGGGGTCGGCGATTAGCACCCGTGCTTGCGCGTCCTGCAGAATATACGACGCCTCGCCGGGCGTCAGCCGCACGTTGATGGGTACCACCACGCCGCCCGCTTTGAGCGTGCCAAAGTAGGCCTGCACAAACGCCGGGCGGTTGGGAATCAGCAGGGCCACGCGGTCGCCGGGGCGGACGCCGACCCCCGTCAGGGCCGCGGCTGCGGCGTTGGCGCGGTCGTTAAGGTCACGCCAGGTCCAGGTCAGGTCGTCTTTGGGGTAGCGGACCGCTGTCTTGTCCGGGTACTTCCGGGCATTGCGCTCCAAGAGCCTGTGAAGGGCTTCGGCCATGGGCTCGTGCCTCCTATTCGTAGACCTTCTCCTCAACCTTGTCGGCCTCTTTGGCGTCGGCCTCAACGCTGCGCGTGCGGGACTCCAGTCCGGTCTTCCGTTCCGCATAATACTCATGCTGGATGATCAGGTCCATGATCTCGTTGGTGCCGGTCCAGATCATGATCAGGCGGGTGTCGCGCATCAGCCGCTCGACGGGGAAGACGTTGGTGTAGCCGATGCCGCCCATGACCTGCATGGCGTTGTTCACCACCGCCCAGGCGGTGTCCGTGGCGAACTTCTTGGCCTCCGATACCAGCCGGCGCACCAGGGCCGGATCCCGGTCCTCGTCGGCGGCGCGGGCGGCCGCGTACACGATGCCCCGGGCGGCATCCAACTGGGTCAGGCTGTCCGCCACCTTGAAGCTGACGGCCTGAAAGTCCTTGATCTTCTTGCCGAAGGCCTTGCGCTTGGTGCTGTAGTCCGCCGCCACTTCCAGGGCGGCCCGCGCCATGCCCAGAGCGCCGGCGGCGCTGGTCATTCGCTCCGGCACCATCATGCGGTAGAAGATTTCCGACGCGCCGCCCTCGCGCCCCAGCAGGTTCGCCGCCGACACTCGCACCTTGTCGAAGCGGACGCGGCCGGTGCCGCCGCCGCGGGTGCCCATGAGGCCATAGACGTACTCAATCTTGACGCCGGGTCCGCGGTCGACCAGAAAGGCGCTCATGGACTCATGAGCCGGCGCATCCGGATTGGTTCGGGCGTAGACCATGAAGTAGTCCGCGCCTTCCGCGCCGACGATAAAGCGCTTCTGGCCGTCCAGGACGTAC
>JBLNCQ010000007.1:0-3773 GCA_050260815.1 Bacillota bacterium | reverse complement strand
GCCTTTACCGCCTGCCCCTCGCCGGTAAGGCGGCGGCCTGGACCCTGGCCGTCGAACTGGTGGCGGGTCTCCTGCTGGTTCTGGGGCGTCACCGGAGAGCGGCTCTGACCCTGACCGGCCTGCTGCTGGTCGCCTACTGGTGGGCGACGGTCTTCGGACCGGAGGACCTCCTGCGCTGCGGCTGCTTCGGGACGGTCGGACCCCGGCCGACGTTCGCCCAGCACGTTGCCCTGCTGGTGGCCATGACCCTGGCCTGGGCCGCCCAACTGCGGCCGCTGGGTCCGGAACGGCCTCTGGTGCAAGGCCGGTGGCTGGCGGCGGCCATTGCCGCCGTGGTGGTCACCGCCAGCCTGGGGGGCCTCTCCCTTTCGGCGCAAACCCAGGCCGCAATGCAGGAATTCCAGCCCTTCCAGGCCATTCCCGTGGTGACCCTGGACGGCGCCCGCGCCACGGTAGACGCCACCTCCACCCCGGTCATCTTCATCGCCTGGTGGTGCCCGCACTGCCACGCGCTGCTGAAGTACCTGGCCGGAGCGAACCTCCCCCGCAGGCCGGTCCTCATCAGCACGTTCTTCCGCAGCAGGGACATGGCGGAGGAACGCAACCGAACGCTGGCCTCGCTTGAGGACGCGGGCATCCTGCCGGAGGCGGGCTGGACCGTCTATCTGGATGCAAGTCCCCGCTACCTGGCGCCCTCCGTGCCCATGCTGGCCTACATGGACGCCGGGCGCTGGCGTAGGGAGGTGGCAACTCCCGAAGGTGTCCGGGCTGCCATGGAGAAGCTGGGACCGCCGGGGCGGCGTTAGGGCAACCGACGCTCGGGAGTCCGCAAAAATCGTCCTATCCTGTCCAATCCCGCCGTACGACTTTCGCCAAAGTTTACTTGCATAACTAGACACTGCCAATGGTATCTTAAGGCCACGAAGCAAGTGGACAAGGCGAGTGGAGGGATTGTAAATGACGCAGGCTTCCTTGGCCCTGACGCCGGAGAGTGGCCTGTCCGGCACTGTTCTTGTAGGACGGCCACGGGAAGGTCGCATGGGATGGTTCGCCGACGGTCTGGCCGCCGTCCTCACGGCCAACGGGCATGTGCTCCTGCCCGAGGGCACGGGTTCTCCCCGTCTGGCGTTGAACTTCACCGATGCAGCCCGGCCCCGGCCCTTCCGCAGAAAGTCTCAGGGCACCTTCGTGGTCACCGTCGTGGAAGTGGCGGAACAGCCGGACGATATCCTGAGATCCGCCTACCCCATCCTGATCCGTTCCCTCTCCAACCTGCTCATCTACATCGTTCACCAGCCGAACGTCTGGCGCACCTACTTCGTCACCCTGGAGCAGGGCTACTACACCGCCAACCCCGAGCCCAGCCAGGAGGCCGCCTACTTCGAGGCCGTCTACCGGCGCCTGGCGCCGCTTGCCACATCGCAGTTGGTCATCAACAACGTCTTTACCCGGGACCTGCCCGAAAGCCTCTGGAACGGGAACGACAAGACGGATGCCCTGCGCCGGGCCGGTCAGTTCCTGGACGAGCTGGACCTGCTGCCTGCGGCGTTCCCCATTCAGGAGCTGCTGCCCCAACGTGAGATGTCCCATCTGAAGAAGCTCTTCGGCATCGGGGGCCTCAGCTACGGCAACCTGAGCGTGAGGCAAGACGAAGGCTCCTACTGGATGAGCGCCAGCGGCGTGGACAAGGGCAACATGCAGGTGGTGGGCCGGGACATGCTGCTCATCACCGGCTACGACCCGGTGCGCCGGGCCATGCACGTCAGCGTTCCGCCTCACGTGGAACCGCGGCGGGCCTCGGTGGATGCCATCGAGCACTGGATGATCTACACGGAACATCCCCGCGTCGGAGCCATCGTTCATGTCCATGCCTGGATGGCGGGAATCGCCAGCACCACGGTCAACTATCCGTGCGGCACGGCGGAGCTGGCGTCCGAGGTGGCCGAGCTGGTGCGCCGCCACCCCGACCCCTCCCGGGCGGTGATTGGCCTGAAGAACCACGGCCTCACCATTACAGGTCGGGACCTGGACGACATTTTCCAGCGCATTGCCGGCCGGCTCTTGCCGCAGGTGCCCATGACTTGACCAGAGGCCAGGACGCCCTGGCCTCTTTACCTGTCATCTGGGGGGAACAGCGTGATGATCAGGGACAGAGCGGTGCTGATCACGGGAGCTTCGGGAGGCATCGGCCGGGCTGCGGCCGTCGAATTCGCCAGGACCTGCAAGGGATCGGCGCACCTCTTTCTGGTGGGGCGGGACGCCGGTCGCCTGAAGGATTCGGCGGCTGCGGTTCAGGACGCCGGCGGTTGCGGGACGACGCCTGGGGACGGCGCTCCCGCCGTGACCTTGCTGACCGGCGACGTAACGCAGCCGGCGGCTGTGGCACAGATCGCGGCGACCGTCGAGAGGACGACAGGGCGTCTGGACGTTCTGGTCCATTGCGCGGGGCAGTTGGAGGTCGGCCCCGCCGAGGAGCTTGGGCCCACTGTGGCCGAACGCCTCATGCGGGTGAACTTCCTCGGGGCCGTGAACACTATCCACGCCTGCCTGCCCCTGCTTCGGCGGGGCCGCCGCCCGGTCATCATCAACGTGTCGTCCATCGCCGGCAGGCTCGCTCCCCCCCACATGGGCGCTTACGCCGCCAGCAAGTTCGCCCTTAACGCCTACTCCCACTCCCTGCGCCAGGAACTGAGAAAGGACGGTATCCGCGTCTGCCTCGTGCTTCCGGGCCCAGTCGACACCGCCATGGTGAAGGGCAAGATCGGCGGACCCTTTTACTCCGTCCCTCGCGGCACACCGGTACTCAGCCCAAGGCACGTCGCCGGCGTCATCATCGCCCTGGCGGACCGTCCCCGGCGCGAGGCCGTCATCCCGTCCTGGCTCACGCCGGGTGGATGGTTGGGGTCCGCCTTCCCGTCGGTGGTAGACGGCCTCTATTGGGCAACGGCTTCGTTCCGCGGCCTGAGGAAGAGGTTCCGGCAGCAGCCTGCGGGCGACAGCAGAAGGGAAACGCCAGGGCTAATGTGAATCCCTATGGGTGGTCATTCAACATGGCGGGGGCGATTGATACTTGAAGGCTCTCTTAATCGTGAATCCGACCGCGGGGCGGGGCGCCGCCCTGGGCGTCTGGCGGCGACTGGAAGGTGTGGCCGCGGGCCGTCCCGGGTTTGACGCGGTCATCCCGGGCAGCGCCGCCGAAGCCGGAGATGTCGCCGCGCAGGCCGCTGCCAGCGGCGTAGACCGGGTGATTGCCCTTGGGGGCGACGGCACCCTGGCCCTGGTGGCGAACGCGTTGGCCCATTCGGACACGACACTGGGGGTGATCCCGGCCGGCACCGGCAACGACTTCGTCCGCAGCCTGGGCATTCCCCGCCGGCCGGAAGAGGCCCTGGAGGTCGCCTTGGGTTCGGACACGCGGGCTATCGACATCGGCGAGGTGGCCGGGGGACGCCGGTTTCTGAACGTGGCCGGCACAGGCTTTGACGCCGACGTGGCCGCTGCCGCCGCCCGCTTCCCCACGGGGCTGGGAGGCATGCTTCCCTATCTATTGGGCGCCGTGGCCACCCTCATCCACTGGGCGCCCGTCCCCATGGACATCACTGTGGACGACCAGGTCTTCTCGGGACCGCACACGCTGGTGGCCATCGCCAACGGCCAGTTCTACGGCGGCGGCCTGCGCATCGCCCCCGGAGCCGACAACCGGGACGGCCTCTTCGATGTGATCATGGCCGGGGCGTTGACCCGCCCGGGCATCCTGGGCGTCATCCCGCAGG
>JBLNCQ010000006.1:0-18875 GCA_050260815.1 Bacillota bacterium | reverse complement strand
AGGTTGTCGCTGACCACCCACAGCCAGAGTCCCCTCGGGTTGGTCAGGTCCGCCCGAATGCGGCCGACCAGCGTCTCGTCGGTCCCGGCCACGTCGATCGCCGTCGGGAAGCCGAAGTTCGCGGGGTCATCCACCACCCGAACGCCGGGGAAGCGGGACAGCGCCTCACGGGCCTCGGCCGGGGTGACCGTGCGCTCAAACTCCACCAGCACGGACTCGGAGTGCCCCACGAAGACCGGCACCCGGGTGCAGGTCATGGTGACCGGCAGGTCCGGCAGGCCCATGATCTTGCGGGTTTCGTTGAGGAACTTGACCTCTTCGCCGGTGTAGCCGCCGGGACCGAAGTTGTCACACTGGGGCAGGACGTTGTAGGCAATCTGCCGGGGGTAGATGCTGCGGGGATAGTCCTCTCCGGGGTGGGCCATCCAACCCTCGTACCCCTCACCGCCGCCGCCCAGAGCGCGGCGCCCGAAGGCCCTGCCCTGCGCCGCCAGCTCATCCATGGCATCGCGGCCGGTGCCGGACACGGACTGATAGGACGAGACCACGACCCGCTTGAGACCGGCGGCGTCGTGGAGGGGCTTCAGGGGCACCACCATCTGGATGGTGGAGCAGTTGGGGCTGGCAATGATGCCCTTGTGGCCGCGGATGGCCTCACCGTTGACCTCCGGCACCACCAGCGGAATGTCCTTCTCCATGCGGAAGACGCTGGCCTTGTCAATGACCACCGCGCCCCCCCGCACGGCCACAGGGGCCCAGACCTTGCTGGCCTCGTTCCCGGCGGCAAAGAAGCAGATGTCAACGCCGCGGAAGGCCTCCTGTGAGACTTCCTCCACGGTCAGCTCCTCGCCCCGGAAGGTGAACTTGTGCCCGGCGGAACGTGAGGTAGCGAGCAGCTTGAGCTCGCCAACAGGGAAGTTGCGGTCAACCAGAACCCGCAGCAGCTCCTGACCAACGGCGCCGGCAGCGCCGAGCAAAGCAACGCGATACGAACTCATGGGCAATCCCTCCGGGGTGATGATATGGGCTCCAGCCCCGGAGCCGGCCGGCGGCGGGGCGGGGCCCGGGGCCCCGGCGGGTTCGCCGTCGCCTAGCTTCGGGGAATGAGAATCGGCTGAAGTTGACGGCCTCCCAGGGCCGCCAGAACGGTATCGACAACCAGGGTCATGTCGGCGTCCAGGCTGGTGGGTTTCGCCTGCGGGTTATCTTGCCCGAAGGGCACGAATAAGACGTTCTTTGCCGCCAGCAGGCGTGCCAGGTTGGAGGCGTTGAGGCCCAGCCCGTCATTGGTGCTGATGGCCAGCACCACCGGCCGCCCGTTGCGCAGGGTGGCCTTGGCCGCCATGAGCACGGGCGAATCGGTGATGGCGTTGGCGAACTTGGCCAGGGTGGTGCCGGTGCAGGGCAGCACAACCATACAGTCTAACGGCTGAGCAGGGCCCAGGGGTTCGGCCTCGGGAATGGTGGTAATGGGCTTCTTGCCGGTAAGGGCGGTCACCTGCTCCGCCAGGGTCTGTCCATCGCCGAACCGGGTCTCCGTGGTCATCACGCTGGTGGAGAATACGGGAACCAGATCCGCCCCCTCCGCCAGCAGCCGCTGCATGGCATCCAGGGCACGCTGCCGGTTGTGGTGGGAGGCGGTGATACCAAAGCCAATCGTCTTGCCCGAGAGTCGCACGGGCACCCTCCCCCTTCCTACCGGCCTGCCAGAGACCGGCTGTTGAGGGTTCGGACGACCAATCCGGCCACATAGCGGCCGGCGGACTGGGGCGCCACCTTGCCCGGCAGACCGGGAGCCAGCACCGCCTGCAGGCCCCGCTCCGCGGCCCTGGCGAAGTCCACGCCGCCGGGCGCGCTGGCCAGGTCAATGACCACCGCCTCCGCCGGTAGGGCCTCCAGGTCGCGGCCGAAAAGAACGGGGGCGGGAACGGTGTTGAACACCACCTGCGCCTCGGGCAGGGCTCGCTCCAGATCGGCAAAGGGAACGGCCTGGTGGCCGTGGGCCACGGCCCGGGCCAGCGCCGCCGGCTTGCGGGCGGCCACGGTGGTTCGGGCGCCCAGGCCGCGCAGCATGAGGGCCAGGATCTCGCCGGTGCGGCCGAAGCCCAGGATGAAGCAGCGGCTGCCAAACAGGGTGAAGGGCGTTCGCTCCATGGCCATGGCGATGGCCCCCTCCGCCGACGGGATGGCGTTGAGCAGGGCGAAATCGTCCTCCTCGCGGTACTCCACCAGCTCCACCCCGGCCTCGCGGCAGAGGCGCCGCAAGGGCGAGTTGGCGACGCCGATCAGGAAGACCGCCGCGGGCTCCAGGCCCGCCAGGTCTTCATGGCTAAGTACCACCGGCTCCAGGCCTGCCGCAACCCAGATGGCCCCTGTGGCCGTGGCGCCCTGCACCGGGCCCACCACGGCCTGGGCCCTCGCCAGGGCCTCCGCTGGCGATGCCGCCGCCGTGAGCCCCGGGCCGCCCGCCCCCTCCCCGGGGAGCTTCAGCCCGAAGACCCGGACCTGGTGCCCCTCCGCTGCCAGGGCCTGCGCCGCCTCCCACTGCCGGGCGTCGCCTCCAAGCACTGCAATGCGCACCCAACCGTTCCCTCCCAGCCGTCCTTACCTCGCTGGCCAATATATTCGCACCGGCGAGGGGATGACTGCGGGGGAAGCGGTTGGGGCGGCCTGCACCGGGGATGCCGCCGCAGAGCGAGCGCTGCCGCGCGTGTGGCGGAAGATCACTCGTCCAGGAAGTCCTCCAGGTCGTAGACCACGCGCCCGGCCTGACGCACCTTGCGCACGGCCATCAGAACCCCGGGCACAAAGGACTCGCGGGATATGCTGTCATGGCGGATGGTCAGGGTCTGACCGGGCCCGCCAAAGATGATCTCGTGATGAGCCACGGCGCCAGGAAGGCGGATGCTGTGGATGGGCACCGGCCGGTTGGCGCCGGCCTTCTCCAGCCGCGCCGCTATGCGCAGGGCGGTGCCGGAGGGAGCGTCCACCTTGGTGTTGTGGTGCATCTCCACAACCTCCACGTGGGTCATCAGTTTGGCCGCCTGTTCGGCAAAGCGCATCTGCAGCATGACGCCAATGGCAAAGTTGGCGATGATGGCGGCCCCCAGGCCGCTCTTCCTCACCAGGTCCTCGAAGTGCCGGTAGTCTTCATCTGTGAAGCCGGTGGTCCCCACCACCGGCGCGCAGCCGTTCTTGAGCGCCAGCTCGATGAAGTCCCGGCTGGCCTCCGCCCGCGTGAAGTCTACCAGAACGTCCGCCGGCGTGTGCGCCAGCACCTGTTCCAGGCTGGACGAGATGGGAACGCCCAGCGCGCCCGCACCCACCGCCTGCCCCACGTCCTGGCCGAGGCCGGAACGGGCCACGGCCCCCACCAGGGCCACGCTGGGCTCCGCGGCAAAGGCCCGAATGAGTTCCCGGCCCACCTTGCCGGTGGCGCCCGCCACAATCACCTTCTGCGGCTGCAACGGCTTCCACTCCTTCGTGGGGCGAGCACAAAAGAAAACGACCAGCGGAGAGACACCGCCTGGTCGTATTGTACACCCGGAGATGCTCACTCGCCCCTGCTGTGAGATAGCGCTCCATCCGGACCCGAGGGGTCGCGGTCCGGATGACAGTGACGCACCTGTTGGATGCGCCCCCAGCCCGGCCGCCCTGGCAGGCAACCAGACTTCGGCGGAATACCCTTTCCTCCTGGATCATCCATGCCTTCTCCCCAGGAGTACTGATGTCCTTCCGCGCCTCTACCTCACCTCCAACGAGATGAGGCACTCGCTATTCGGTTTAGTTTAACCCACAATAGCACGCAGGTTCTGGGCGTGTCAACGCTAGTACGTCTCGCGCAGGGCCACGTGAATTTGAATGCTGCCCATGGCGTCCAGCTCCAGCGGGATGACCAGCCGCTTGATGGTCAGGGTGGAGATCATCACGCCGCGGCCGCTGATCAGAGAGGGCGGGGCAATGGTGCAGGGGTAGCCGGCCGCCTCCAGCTCGCCGGAGGCAATGCCGGTGATGACGTTGCCCAGCTCGGCAATGGCGCTCTCCGACATCTTGTCAAACACCGGTATGGGTTCGCCCGTCATGGCGGACACCATGGACTTGGCCGTCTTCTCGCTCATGTTGTAGAGGACCAGGCCCTGCACGCGGCCGGTGACGCCAATGAGGACGGTCAGGTCATCGGAGGCGAGGGGCGATTCCTGAATGGAGATCTGGCCCTTCCTGGCCGTGACCCGGCACTCGGTCTGGAGCACCTGAAGGGCCGCTGATACAAATGGATTGATGAATTCCGCTTTCATGACCTTCCGCCTTTCCGTCGTTTACAGTTCAAACTTCAGGGCTCCCGTCTCAACCAGGGAAGACACCTCCGAGGTGAAGGCCAGGATGCCGTCCTCGTCCGTCCCCAGCGCGGCCAGGGCCGCCTCTTCCAGGGGATAGGCCAGGCCGTCCACGCCCACGCCAACCCCCAGCATGAGCACCACCGCGTCCGCCACGTGTACCAGGGCCGTGAGCCGGGCCACCTGTCCGCCCACCGCTTCACCCAGGACGGGCTTGGACGGCTGGTGGTGGTTGGCAATGGCTTCGGCCAGGTGCAGGGGCAGGTTCCACTTGAGGGCTAGCTGGCCGCCCAGGTGCGCGTGGTCCACGCCCAGGGTCTGCCACTCCGCTTCAACGAAGGACAGGCCGTGCCCTTCGACCTTCTCCAGCAGGTCCTGATACTCCTGCCCGACAAACTGGGCCAGCACCAACTTGCCAAAGTCGTGAAGCAGTCCCGCCACGTAGGCCTCGTCCGGATTGGGTAAGTTCAGGCGCCTGGCCAGCAGCCGGCAGGCCGCGGCACAGAGAAGGGAGTGCCGCCAGAGATCGCCGTCCTCCAGGGCGTAGCCGGGAAGGGCCCGCTTGCCCAGATCGTACGACCAGGCGGTGAACACCAACTCTTTGACGGTCCGCATGCCCAGGACCACAATGGCCTCCCGCAGGGTGGTCACCTGGCGCGGGAATCCGTAGAACGCGGAGTTGGCCAGCTTGAGCACCCGGGCGCTGAGCGCCACGTCGCTGCCCACGGCCTCGGCCAGGTCAGCCACATCGGTGCGCGGATCGCCCACCATGGCCAGAACCCGCGACGCGGCGGCCGGCATGGGGGGCAGGTCTTCCATTTCCCGCAGAATGCGGGCGGTCAGATCAGGCCGTTTCATAGCAACGCCTCCCGCCCAGGGCCTATGCCTTCTGGTAAAAGAAGGGCACCACCGGCAGGAACCCCAGGTCCCGGGCCCGGAGAATGCTCTCCGTGCCGCCCACAAACAGCATGCCGCCGGGGCGCAGGGATTGTTGGAACCGCCGGTAGAGCTCGTCTTTGGTTTCTTCGGTGAAGTAGATGACCACGTTTCGGCAGATGATGAGGTCAAAACCCGTCTGGAAAGGATCACGGAGCAGGTTGTGCTGCCGGAACTCCACCCGGCTGAGGATGTCCGGCTTCACCTGCCAGGTGTCTCCAGCGGACGTGAAGTAGCGGCGGCGCGTATTCTCGTCCACGCTCTTCAGGTCGCGCTCCTGGTAGGCGCCGGCGCGGGCCACCTTGAGAATCTCCTCGTCGAGATCCGTAGCCAGGATGCGGTGCTGAACCCCCGGGGTCAGCTCATCCAGGATCATGGCCACGGTATAGGGCTCGGCCCCATTGGAGCAACCGGCGCTCCAGATGTTGAGGCGTGGCGACTCGGCCAGCAGCCGGGGCAGAATGGTGCGCTTCAGTTCGTCGAACTTATCCGGGTTCCTGAAGAACTCCGATACATTGATGGTGATGAAGTCCTTCAGTTCCTTGAGAGCCGCCGGGTCGCGCTCGATGAGCCGGGCGTAGGCGGCGTAGCCGTCCACGCCGACGCGGCGCATCATGGTCCCCAGGCGGCGCTCCATCTGATTGGACTTGTAACGGCTCAGGTCAATACCCGTGAGCTGCTGCACCCTTCGAGTAAACAGGGCGTAGCCCGGATCCGCCGCCGAGGCGGCCGTGGTCTCAGCCAAACTGGTCTTCCTTCCTGACAGCTATCCCAGCGCCGGAACCATGTCGGCGATGGTCCGGGCCATATCGGGCAGCGGCACCACGCGGTCCGCGTTCCCCGTCTCCACCACGACCTTGGGCATGCCATAGACCACGCAAGTGGACTCATCCTCGGCAATGGCGCGGCCCCCGGCCCGCCGCACCGCGGCCACGCCCCGGGCGCCGTCGTACCCCATGCCGGTCATGATCACGGCCAGGGTGTGGCAGCCAAAGACGGGCACCACGGACTCCAGCGTCTTGTCCACGGCCGGACGCACTCCGTGCAGGGGCGGGTCCTGGCTGAGGCGGATGGTCTGATCCGGCGCCACCAGCATGTGGTAGCCGCCGGGCGCCACCAGGGCCACCCCCGGTTCTACCAGGTCCCCCGGCCGGGCCTCGCGCACCCGCAGGGACGAGAGTTCGTTAAGGCGGTCGGCCAGGGAGCGCGTGAACCCCGCCGGCATGTGCTGGACCACCAGCACCCCCGCCGCCAGGCCGCCGGGCAGGCGCGGCAGCACCTGGTGCAAGGCGCCTGGGCCGCCTGTGGAGCAGCCAATCACGACCACCCGCTGCGTCCGCAGCCGCAGTGCGGCCGGGGCGCGGACCTCATCAAGGGGTGCCGCGGCTGCCGGGCCGGCTGCGGCCCGGTTGGCGCCCGCCGTGTCCGCAGCCGCCGGTTCCGCCGCGCGGGGACGGGCCCGGCGGGCCGCCTTGACCTTGGCCACCAGTTCCCCTGCCACCTTGGACATGTCCAGGGAAATCGAACCGGAGGGCTTGGCCACAAAATCCACCGCGCCGGCGGCCAGGGCCCGGATGGTCACTTCGGCGCCGCTCCTCGTCAGCGATGAGACCATCACCACGGGAAGCGGGCGGCGCTTCATCAGCTCCTCCAGGGTGCTCAAGCCGTCCAGCCGGGGCATCTCCACGTCCAGGGTAACCACGTCCGGCGCCAGCGTCTCCACCTTGTCCAGGGCGTCCATCCCGTCGCGCGCCGCCCCCACCACCTGCAGTTCCGGGTCCTGATTCAGCAGGTCGGTGAGGACCTTGCGCATGAAGGCGGAATCATCCACAACCAGCACCCGAATGGGCCCGTCCACGGAACCACCTACCCCGCGTGGCGCTTTACGGTGTCCAGGATCTTGTCCGGCTGAAAGGGCTTGACCACAAAGTCCTTGGCCCCCGCCTTGATGGCCTCCATGACCATGGTCTGCTGGCCCAGGGCGGAGACCATGACCACCTTGGCGTTGGGGTCGCCCCCCTTGATCTCGCGCACGGCCTGAATGCCGTCCATCACCGGCATGGTGATGTCCATCAGTACCAGATCCGGCTTGAGCTCGCTGTACCTGGCTACGGCCTCGGCCCCGTTCTCCGCCTCGGCCACCTCGTAGCCGTTCTCGGTGAGCAGCTTGGCGCACCGCATGCGCATGAAGGCTGCGTCATCCACCAAAAGAATCTTGGGCACGAATTCCTCTCCTCTCTTCCTACAGATCCTTCTCGCCGCGGCCAATGGTGGACACCTGGACGCGGCCCGTGGCGGCGAAGAGCCGCAGAGTCCGGCCATAGTTCCCACCGGTGTCTTCAGCAAGCAGAGGCACCCCGGCTCTGGCCAGGGCCGCCTTGACGGCTTCGGCGTTGCGCGCCCCGATGTCCAGGCGCGACGCCAGGGGCGACGTCCCCAGCATCTGGGCCCCGCCGGCGATCTTCACCACCAGGCGCGAGACGGCTGCGCCTCGGGCCGCCAGGGTGGCCAGGAGCGCAGGCACGGCCTTGTCCGCGAACTTTGCGTCCTTGTCGGGACCGCGGGACAGGGATGAATCCGGCAGGACCACGTGGGCCAGGGCTCCTACCCGGAGGACCGGGTCATAGGCGGCAATGCCGATACAGGACCCGAGGCCGTAACAAACCAGCAGGTCCCGCGCCCCGGTGCCCAGGGCCAACTCCCCCAGCCCCACGGCCACGGTGCGGTGATCGTTCATGCTTCCTCCAAAAGGGCCTCCATCAGAGTCTGCAAGGTGGAAAGGTGCGGCAGGAAGATCAACTGTCCGGTCAGCTCGCCGGACGGCCCGGAGAACACGGTCTGGGTCAGCAGGGCCTGCTCACCGTACAGCGACAGCTCGGCCAGAACGCCGTCCAGCACTGCCCCCAGCATGTCCTCAACCACCGTGGGAGTGGTGGGGGCAATCACCAGGCCGGAACGGTCGGACAGGTAGTTGAAGAAAAACGAGGTGGTGATGTTGGCGGCCTCGGCCAGGGCGGAGACGTCCTGGCTGGTAAGAGGATGCTCCTCCGGTGTGACCGGCCCATCCCACAGCACACCCGCCAGGCGGCGAGCGCTGGCGGACGAGAAAATCAGCAGGACGTGCCCCGTGACCTGCCCGGTGACTCCCAGGTAGATGCCCACGACCACCTGTTCCGGACCGCCGGCCAGAACGGCCACGTCCTCGGTGGGAACCAGTTCCACCACCGGGGCTGCAATGCTGATGGGGCGACCCACCATCTCCGACAGACCATGACCCGCATGATACAGCGCCTGCGCCACCGACACCCGCAGGCGATCCATCCGGCCCAGCGGGGCGGTCATCCCGCTCGCGCCGGCTCGGCGAACCGGCCCTCCCGCTGCGCCGTCTGCACCAGCCCGGGCACGTCCAGGATGATGGCCACGCTGCCGTCGCCCAGGATGGCTGCGCCGGAGATGCCGGGCACGTCGCCGATGAGCTTGCCCAGCGACTTGATGACCACTTCCATCTCGCCCAGCAGGGCGTCCACGGCAATCGCCATCTGCTTCTGCCCCAGGTTGACGATGACCACGGTCACCTCCTCGCCCCGGGAAACCACCTGAGCCGACAGCCCGCGGATCTGTTCGGCTTCCGGACGCTGCTCGTCCTCCAGGCCAAAGACCTCCGCCAGCCGCAGCAGCGGGATGACATGGTCGCGGACCACGATGACCTCGCGCGTCTTGACGCGCTGGATCTCTGGGCCGGTGATGCGGCGGGTCTCGGTGACCGAGGTGAGGGGAATGGCCATGACCGTCCCCTTCAGCGTCACCAGCAGGGCGCGGATGATGGCCAGGGTCAGCGGCAGCTTGACGCGGAACTCGGTGCCCTTGCCCAGGGTGGTGTCGATTTCAATGTGGCCGTTCAGTTTTTCGATGTTCTTGTGGACCACGTCCATTCCCACGCCGCGGCCGGAGATGTCCGTCACCTTTTCGGCCGTGGAGAAGCCGGGGGCAAAGATCAGTTCCGTGACCTCGTGTTCGGTCAGGCGGCGGGCCGCGTCCTCCGCCAGGAAGCCCTTCTCAATGGCCTTGGCCCGGATCTTCTCCGGATCGATGCCGCGGCCGTCGTCGCGCACGGTGATGACAATGGAGTTCTCCTCGTGGCTGGCCTCCAGCACAATCTGGCCCCGTGCCGGCTTGCCGGCCCGCACCCGGTCCTCCGGCGGCTCAATGCCGTGATCCACCGAGTTGCGGAGCAGGTGCATCAGCGGATCGGAGATCTCCTCGATGACCGAGCGGTCCAGCTCAGTCTCCTCGCCGCGCATGACGAAGTCGAAATCCTTGCCGGCCTTCTGGGCCAGGTCGCGCATCATGCGGGGGAACTTCTTGAAGAGGTTGTCCACGGGCAGCATGCGCGCCCGCATGATCTCCTCCTGCAGCTCGCTGGTCACGCGCGCGATGTGGCCGGAGGTCCGCCCCAACTCCTGGGTAATTTCCGAATCGCGGCCGTCGCTGTCCGCAGTGTTGGAGATCTGAGTGAGGCGGGTTCGGTCGATGACCAGTTCGCCTACCAGGTTCATCAGGTTGTCCAGGACCTCCACGTCCACGCGGACGGTGCGGCCGCCCCGGCCCCGGGGCGCGGCGGCGTCTCCGTTCGGCCTGGAGCCGCCGGCATCGGCGGCGGGCCTGGCCGCCTGCCGGCCTTCCTGGTCGTCATAGGGCTTGACGGTAATGCCCAGGACGTCCGGCACGTCCGCCACCATCTGCCGGACGGCGTCGGGGCCGCCGGCGGCCGCGACCAGGACGGCCATGGGGCTGACGACCTTCTCTTCCTCCACCTCTTCCAGAGTGGGAACCGAGGCCAGCACCTCCGCCCCCTGGGACAGGTTCATCAGGATCTGAAAGGCCCGCACCGAGGGCATGGCGCTGTTCATGTCCAGCGCCGCCGTAACCAGGTAGGCGTGCATGCCGCGCTCCCGTGCGTCGGCCAGCCTGGTGCCCACCTGCCAGTCCACGCTGGGCAGGCCGGACTCCTCCGGCTCGGCCACGGTGGCGCCGCCCTCGACGTCGGCGCCCGCGTCCGCCAGCCGGTGAACCAGGGACGCCAGGTCCACGTTGGACTCCTGGCGGGTCACAATCTCGTCCTTGAGGGCCCGGAGGGCGTCCACGCAGGCGAAGAGGGTGTCCACCAGGGCCGTGCTGGGCTCCAGTCGGTGCTTGCGAATCTTGTCCAGCACGTTCTCCATGGCGTGGGTCAGCTCCGCCATCCGCTTGTGGCCAAGCGTTGCGGAGGAACCCTTCAGGGTGTGAGCCGCCCGGAAGATCTCCTGGACCAGCTCTTCGTCCTCGCCTTCCCGCTCCAGCTTGACGATGTCTTCGTCCAGAAGCTGAAGCTGTTCATCGGCCTCGTCCAGAAAGACCTTCAGATCCTCCGGCGTGGCGTCAAACTCCAGGGTCACGGCCTGCACCTCCTAACGGATCACAGCGGCGTCGGCCCGGTCGGTCCGGGCCAGAGCCCTGGTGAGGTCCAGCAGCGTAATCAGGCGGTCACCGCGGCGGGCCACGCCCAGGATGTACTCGACGTCCACGCCGCCGCTTACGGCGCTGGGAGGGTCCACATCCTCGGGCGAAATGGCGGCCACCTCGGAGACGCCATCCACCATGACCCCCACGGTCTGACCGTCCGCCTCAATCACGGCAATCTTGCTGTCCGCCGCCGCCTGTGCCGGCAGACCCAGGCGGAGCTTCAGGTCCACCACGGGGATGACGCGCCCGCGCAGGTTGATGACACCGCGGATATAGGGCGGCGTGCGGGGAATGCGGGTGATGCTGCTCAGGGCCTCCACGCCCCGCACCAGGCCGATGTCCACGCCGTAGAACTCGTCCCCCAACTGAAAGACCACCACTTGCTGTTCGCCATCCGGCATGACCGGATCCCTCCTCCAGACGACCTGGCTAAGCCACGGACTGGCTGATGTGGCTGAGGCTTGCCCGCTCATCGGCCGTCAGCATGTCGCTGAGCCGGATGAGAATGGCCAGGTGACCCTCCAGACGGGCCAGCCCTTCAATGAAGTTCAGCCCCTGCCGGCAGACCACGGGGGAGGGCGGCTCAATGTCCGTGTCGTTGATCCAGTGCACGCGGGAGACGCCGTCCACCACCAGGGCCAGCCGGTGTTCGCCGAACTCGGTGACCACCACCCGCCGGGCAAGCGACTCCTCAGCGGGTGCGAAACCAAAGCGCTTCCGCAGGTCCAGCACCGGAATCACCTGGCCGCGGAGGTCAATGACCCCCTCCACCAGTTCGCTGGAGCCGGGGACCGGCGTGATGTGCCCCAGGGTGCTGATTTCCCGCACGGCGGAGACGTCCAACCCGTACCACTCCGACGCCACCTCAAAAATGACGACCTGGCGGCCTCCGGCCTGCACGGTCACCCCTCCCTTGCTCGAATTTTGTCATATTTGGTCAAGGATTCTGCGCCGGCGTTTCCATTTCCTTCTTTCTTCTGCTGAAATTTGTAGATTCTCCCTGGATTGGAAAGCTCCTCCCACACAAAAAAAGGCCCGCCCATCGGGCAGGCCTGCTGGCTCCGTTCCTTACGTCATGTCAACCTCTTCCGCACCGAATTGGCGCAGCACCTGGGCGGCTTGCGGGGCGCGGCTGGCGCTGGTGGTCACCTGCATGCGGTAGGGCGCCTGAAACCAATCGGAACGGCTGGAGTCCAGGGCACCTCCGCCCCCTCCGGCCAGCCCCGCCGGCAGCACGCTCTGCTCCAGCCCTTCCGGAGCAGCCCGGCCGGTCCCGGACGGGGCCAGGGAGACGGCGCGGTCCAGTCCCCGCTGCTTCAGTTCCTGCAGCGCCTTTTCCGCCTGAGCCTGGGAACGGAAGATCCCCTCAACTGTCCGGGCCATGGGCATCCCTCCGCCAGGAGTGTGCCCAGGGCCGAACAGGCTGATGCGGACCGCTCAGTCCGCGGCGTCTCCCTGCCGCAGCAACCGGGTGTAGCGCACCACCAGTTCGTCCAGACGGTCTGACAGCTCCCGCGCCTCCTGCAGGCGCGTGGGGCTGTACTTTGCACCCACAAAGGTGTGCAAGCGCTCGCGCAGACGCTCCAACTCAAGGAGCAGTTCCCGAACCTGTTCTCCTTGCACGGGTTCCAACGGCCTCGGGCCTCCTTGTAGCCGCGAGTGGCTGTGTCTATCCCGCCCGGCCCGTCCCGGGCCGAACATCGCAGCCTGCAGGGCCTATCGCCCCGTGTGGCCAAACCCGCCCTCGCCTCTACGGCTGGGCGTCAGCTCCGCCACGGGCTCCCACTGGGCCTGCACGACCTGCGCAAACACCAGTTGGGCAATTCGCTCGCCGCGACGGACAACAAACGGTTCTTGTCCCAAGTTTATCATAATGACCTGCACCTGGCCCCTGTAGTCAGAATCAATGGTCCCGGGAGCATTCAGCATGGTCACGCCGTGCCGCATGGCCAGGCCGCTGCGGGGGCGCACCTGGGCCTCAAAGCCGGGCGGGATCTCCAGGTACAGCCCCGTGGGAATAAGCGCACTTCCGCCGGGGGCCAGCACCACGTCTTCCCGCACCGCCGCGTTCAGGTCAAGCCCGGCGGCGCCAGGGGTCATGTACCGCGGCAGCGGCAGGTCGGCATCGGCGTCGTCCCGGCGCACCCGCACCGTGATCCGGCTGGGTTCCATTTTCATTCCTCCATACCCTTCGCCTACAGAGCCAGAGAGATGTCCGCCAGGGGCGAGAGGCCCGGCCCCACGGCCGCCAGGGCCGCGCTCTGACCCCGGAACAGCCTATCTGCCAGCTCTTGCACGTCCTGCAGCGACACCGGCGGACAGCCTGGCCAGCACCTCGTCCACCGTCTGCACCCGCCCCCGGGACAGCAGCGACCGCCCCAGCCGCGTCATGCGGCTGCTGGTCGACTCCAGGGAGAGCATGAGCTGGCCCTTCATCTGCTCCTTCGCCCGGTCCACCTCGGCTGCGGTGACCTCACCCCGAGTCAGGGCGGCCAGTTCGGGACCCGGCGCCCACCCAGACGCCGAGGGTGGCCGAACGCACGTGGGGAATCTCCTCCACCACCACCCGCAGGCCACCCGGCAGGGTCCGAACCACATAGCCGGACATTCCCTCTCCCCCCACGAACGACCGGGAGCGAGCCGGCCCTATGGTCTACTCGCTCCCGGTGCAGTCGTCCGCTTGTCTGCGTGTGGATGCGGCGAAACGGCCCGCTACCGCCCGCGGCCGCCAGGGCCGCCGCGCGGACCGCCGGGGCCGCGTCCGCCGGGACCGCCCGGTCCGCGGCCGGGGCCGCCGGGGCTACGCCCGCTAAAGCCGCCCGGGCGCCGCTCGCGGTCGCCGCCGGCGGGACGGGGTTCGCCGCCCGGGTCGATCACCAGCCGGCGCGAGAGGTTGATGCGGCCCAGCTTGTCGATCTCGGTGACCTTGACGGTCACCTCGTCGCCCACGTTGACCACGTCTTCCACGCGTTCCACGCGTTCCGGCGCCAGCTCGCTGATGTGGATCAGGCCCTCCTTGCCGGGGGCGATTTCCACAAAGGCGCCGAAGGCCATCAGGCGGGTGACCTTGCCGGTATAAACCTCGCCCGGCTGCGGGTCCTTGACCAGGGTCTCGATCATCTGGACCGCCTTCTCGCCGGAATCCCGGTTGACGGAGGCGATGAAGATGGTGCCGTCGTCCTCGATGTCGATGCCGATCTTCTCGCGGCCCTCCGAGCACTCGGCGATGATCTTGTTAATCATCTTGCCGCCTGGGCCGATGACCTCGCGGATCTTGTCGGGGTCGATGTGAATGGTGATGATGCGCGGCGCGTAGGGAGACATCTCCTTGCGCGGTTCGGGCAGGACGGCCAGCATCTTGTCCAGGATGAACAGGCGGCCTTCCCGGGCCTGGGCCAGGGCCCGGGCCAGGATGTCGCGGGTGACGCCGCTGATCTTGATGTCCATCTGCAGGGCGGTGATGCCCTTGGTGGTGCCGGCCACCTTGAAGTCCATGTCGCCCTCATGGTCCTCCAGGCCCTGGATGTCGGTCAGGATGGCGACCTTGTCGCCCTCCTTGATCAGGCCCATGGCCACGCCGGCCACCGGCGCCTTGATGGGCACGCCGGCGTCCATCAGAGCCAGCGTGGAGCCGCAAACGGAGGCCATGGAGGACGAGCCGTTGGACTCCAGCGTCTCGGACACCAGGCGGATGGTGTAGGGGAATTCCTGCTCCGGCGGGATCATGGGCTCCAGGGCCCGCTCCGCCAGGGCGCCGTGGCCGATCTCGCGCCGGCCGGGGCCGCGCATGGGCCTGGTCTCTCCCACGGAGAAGGGCGGGAAGTTGTAGTGGTGCATGTAGCGCTTTTCTTCTTCCAGGGACAGATCGTCCAGTTCCTGAATGTCGCCCTTGGTGCCCAGGGTGGCGACGGTGAGGACCTGGGTCTGCCCGCGGGTAAACAGGCCGGTGCCGTGGGTGCGGGGCAGAATGCCCACTTCCACCGTGATGGGCCGGATTTCCGTGTAGCTGCGGCCGTCGGGCCGAATGCCATCCTCCACCACGGTCTTGCGGAACTGCTCGCGCAGCACCTGGTCGACGGCCTTGGCGATGGCCTTCTCCTGGCCCTCGAACTGCGGGGCCAGTTCGGCGATGACCTCTTCCTTGACGCGCTCGGTGTCGGCCTGGCGGGCCAACTTGTCGGGGTTCATCAGGGCGGCGCGCAGGCGCTGGGTGCCCGTGGCGCGCACGGCGGCTTCAATGTCCTCCGGGGCCTTGGCCAGTACCACCTCGCGCTTGGGCTTGCCGACCTTCTCGCGCATCTCGTCCTGGAGGGCGACGATGCGACGGATCTCTTCGTGGGCCAGCATCAGGGCCTCCAACATGAGATCCTCCGGCAGCTCGTTGGCGCCGGCCTCCACCATGTTGATGGCGTCGCGGGTGCCGGAGACGGTCAGGTGCAGATCGCTCTTGAGCTGCTGCTCGGCGGTGGGGTTGACCACCAGCTTACCGTCGATGTAACCGATGATGACGGCGGCGATGGGGCCGTTCCAGGGGATGTCGGAGATGGTCAGGGCGGCGGAGGCACCGATGATGCTGCAGATCTCCGGCGCGTTGTCGCCGTCGACGCTCATCACCGTGGCCACCACCTGGACGTCGTTGCGGAAGCCGTCCGGGAACAGGGGACGGATGGGACGGTCGGTGAGGCGGGCCGACAGAATGGCCTTGGCGGTGGGCCGCCCCTCACGGCGGAACCAGTTGCCGGGGATGCGCCCAGCCGCATAAAGGCGCTCCTCGTAGTCTACGGTCAGCGGGAACCAGTCGATGCCTTCGCGCGGCTTCTCGGAAGCTGTGGCTGCTACCAGCACGGTTGTGTCACCGTACCGGACCAGCACGGAACCGCCTGCCTGTTTGGCCAGGCGGCCGGTCTCAAGGGTCAAGGTGCGACCCGCGACCTCCAGGGAGAACATCTCCACTAGGGAACCACCCTTTCTCATTACAACAAAGGTATATTTTTCTCCATGTTGACAAGTATCTCCTTCCCAGGCCCAGTTCACGCCGGAAAAGACAAGCCCTGGGGGCAAAGCTCCCAGCGCCTGGCAATTACCGGGTTCGGGCACGGCAAAAGGGAGCGGCGTTCACGCCGCTCCCCCGTGAGCTCTTGCCGGTTACCCCTTGTTGCTCTGAAATCCCCTACTTGCGGAGCCCCAGCTTCTCCACGACGGCCCGGTACCGTTCCACGTTCTTGTCGCGCAGGTAGTTGAGAAGGCCGCGGCGCTGGCCGACCATCATCAGCAGGCCGCGGCGGGAGTGATGGTCCTTCTTGTGGAGCTTGAGGTGCTCGGTCAGGTAGTTGATGCGCTCCGTCAGAATGGCAATCTGGACTTCCGGCGAGCCGGTGTCGCCCTCATGCGTCTTGAACTGGTCAATGATGCTCTTCTTCTTCTCGGTGCTCAGAGACATGAAAAAAACCTCCTGATGTTTCCGCCGGTGGCGGTAATCGCCGCAAGCCCAGGCGGCCGCCGGAGGGTCGGCCGTCCGCGCCTGCGGTTCGTTCACAGTGTGGTTATTTTATCACATTGCGTCCAGCCCGTCCAAGCGTTTCTGTCGGTATTGAGCCAGAGAAGCGGCAATACGGGCCATCGGCCGCGGCAGGGCCAGGTCGGAAAGCCCTTCCGGCGTGACCCAGCGGCCTTCCGGCGCGGGTGGCGCCGCGTCCCCGCCCCCGTCCCGGCTGCGCGCTTCCCCATCAAGATAGCGTGCTTCGCCGCCCAGGCGGCAGAGGAACGGCTGCACCTCCCAGCGCAAGTGTGAGAAGGCGTGGGACACGGGGGGCAGGGGTTCCCCGGGCAGGGGCGGCAGCCCCAACGCTGTCAGGCCTCTCAGCAGCGCGTCCTGGTCCGTCTCTCCGGGCTGCCGGGGCCAGTTGGGGAACTCCCAGAGGCCCGCCAGCAGGCCCTGACCCGGGCGCTGGCGCACCAGCAGCCTGCCCTGCCACAGCAGAGCGGCGGCTACCAGCGGCACCACGCGGGCGGCCGGAGCACGGTCCTTCACCGGCAGGGCCTCCTGCACGCCCTCCTCCCGGGCGCGGCAGAGGGCGGCCACGGGGCACGCCTCGCAGCGCGGGCGGCGCGGCAGGCAGACCAGGGCGCCCAGTTCCATGAGCGCCTGGTTGAAGTCCCCGGCCCTGCCGGAGGGGACCAGTCCTGCGGCCAGGGCCTCAAACCCCCGTCGCACAGCGGGGAGGCCGGTGTTCTCCCGAATCAGGAGCAGCCGGGACAGCACCCGCATGACGTTTCCGTCCACCGCCGGGACGGGCAGGCCGAAGGCGATGGAAAGGACGGCGCCGGCGGTGTAGCTGCCCACGCCGGGCAGGGCGCCGAAGGCTTCCGGGTCGCCGGGCACCCGGCCGCCGTACCGCTCCTCCACCTCCCGCGCCGCCTCCTGCAGCCGGCGCGCCCGGGAATAGTAACCCAGGCCCTCCCAGGCCTTGAGCACCTGGTCCGGGGACGCCTGCGCCAGAGCGGAGGCCGTGGGGAACTGCTCCAGGAACCGGCGGTAGTAGGGCACCACGGTCTCTACCCGCGTCTGCTGCAGCATGACCTCGGATACCCAGATGCTGTAAGGATCGCGCGTCTGCCGCCAGGGCAGGTCGCGCCGTTCCCGGCCGTACCAGTCCAGCAGGGTCTGCTGGAACGCCGCAGCCCAGGCCGGCGGCGGGGGCGTCAGGGGGCTCTCAGCCTCTGCCCGCGCCATGGTTCACCGTGCCTGCCGCAGAATATGGCGGGCGGCGGCCGCGTCCTGGTCCAGTTGCTTGATCAGCGCCTGGGCGTTCTCAAAGGCCCGTTCGTCGCGCAGTTTGCTGATGAACTGCAGATCCAGCCGCGCTCCGTAGATGTCCTGGTTGAAGTCGAAGAAGTGCACCTCCAGCGACACCTGGCTGCCACCAAAGGTGGGGCGCAGCCCCACGTTGGCCATGCCGAAGAGCGTGGGCGCGCCGCCGGCTGCGGCAGCCGCGCCGGCGCCAAGGGCCTCCCCCCGCCCCTGCGGTTCCCCGCCGTTCAGGCGGGCCCGCACGGCGTACACGCCCCTGGCCGGCAACAGGCAGCCCGGACCCACGTCCAGGTTGGCGGTGGGATACCCCAGGAACCGCCCCCGCTGCTCACCGCGGATGACCCGCCCAGCCAGGGAATAGGGGCGTCCCAGTAGAGCGCCGGCCTTCTCCACCCGGCCCTGGCCTAGATGCTGGCGGATGGCGGTGCTGGAGACCGTCTCCCCGTCCACCGTCACCGGCGGCAGCACGCGGACATCAAAGCCCCAGCGGCCTCCCAGCTCCGTCAGGAGTTCGGGCGTTCCCTGGCGGTCCCGCCCGAAGCAGAAGTTCCAACCCTCCATCACCAGGCGGGCGCCCAGGCGGTCCACCAGCACCTCCCTGACGAAGTCGACCGCGGACTGTGCGGCCCGGTCCCGGTCAAAGGGTAGGACCACCACCCGGCTTACCCCCAGGGAGGCAATCAGGGCGGCCTTTTCCGCCGTGTCCGTGAGAACCGGCGGCGCGGATTCGGGACGCACAACGTTAAGGGGATGCGGGTCAAAGGTCAGGGCCACGCTCTCCAGGCCGAGGCGCCCGGCCTCCGCCACCAGCCGCCGGAACAGCTCCTGGTGGCCCCTGTGGACACCGTCAAAAGTGCCTATGGCCACGGCCCGTCCTAGTTCGGCCGGGCCGACCTCCGCCAGCGGAATCGCAACGGTCATGTCTGCCTCTCCAGCTCCTCGCCGGACCCGGTAAGGGCCGGCTCTGTGTCTATCTTGCAGTGTATCCGGCGGTCACATCCCTGACCGGAATACCTTTTCCGTCGTCAGGCCGCACGGCCCGGCCGCGGCCAGGGCCACCAGCCCCCTGCCCGGCAAGGTCAGGCGCAGCAGCCCGTCGGCATCGTGCCGCAAGCCCAACTGGTGCGGCTGGGTTCCCTGCGCCAGGGCAGCGGCCTGCGCCGGCGTCACCTCCAGGGCCGGCAGGTGCGCCAGAGCCTGATCCAGCGTCAGCAGCTGCGGCGGGAGCCACCCCGACGCGGCCGCCTCCGCCACCTCCTCCAGGGCCAGACACTGCTGCAGATCGAAGGCGC
>JBLNCQ010000005.1:0-7337 GCA_050260815.1 Bacillota bacterium | reverse complement strand
CACCAGGTCGCGTAGGTCGAGAACTTGTAGCCCTTGGTGTAGTCGAACTTCTCCACCGCGCGGATGAGGCCGAGGTTGCCCTCCTGGATGAGGTCCAGGAACAGCATGCCGCGGCCCACGTAGCGCTTGGCAATGGAGACGACCAGCCGGAGGTTGGCCTCCGCCAGGCGGCGCTTGGCCTCCTCGTCGCCCTGCTCAATGCGTTTGGCCAGTTCGACCTCTTCTTCAGCAGTCAGAAGCGGGACACGGCCGATCTCCTTGAGGTACATCCGGACCGGGTCGTCGATGGCGACGCCCTCCGGCACCGACAGGTCGACCTCTTCCTCTTCCTGCTCCTCTTCCGGGAGAGCCTCCGGCTCGATGGCTTCGGCCTCGGCTTCGGCGACTTCACCATCAACGGCGGCGGTTCCGGCGTCGTCCGTATCCGCTTCGGCACCAGCGCTCATGACTTCAATGCCCACGGCGCCGAGGGCCTCATAGACGTCGTCAATCTGATCGGGGGTCAGGTCAACGCCCTGAAGGGTGTCCATGATCTCCGCGTAGGTCAGGACGCCGCGCTTCTTGCCCCTGGCAATCAGCTCCTTGACGCCCTCAATCTTGCTGACATCCTGCTTGGAAGCCATGTACCCTTCCCCCCTTTCGGAGCAACCTACTGGCTGACAATCTTGGGTCGCTTGGTCTGACCGACAAGCCGCTGGTACTCCTGCAGGGCCGCCAGCCGCTCCTGGTCTGATGGGCTCTTCTCAATGATGACATGTAGTTCGGCCAATCTTCTTCTCAATATATGCTGCTGAATAGCGTGGATACAGTCTGCAAAACTGCGGGCCAGGTCTCCTTCCGGCTTGGGTCCGGCCATAAGGGTGGTGGCCTGCCGCAGGTCCTCTTCCTGCGTCAGACCGCGCAGGGCGCGCTGGACGTCATCGTTGGAGAGTGTCCCGCTGGCGCTCCCGGCCTCCAGAATCGCCTGGGCGATTCTCCGATACACAGGGTGTTCGAGCAAGGAGGCCGTAAAACCTGCTTGGCCGGACGCCAACCCTGGTTCTTGCAGGAGAAGCTGTACCGCCAGCCTTTCGGCGCGCACGCGGTCCTGGGGGAGATCCACCGCCGGGTCGGCGGCGGAGGCGCCGCCGGGGCCGGATACCCCTGTCCCCCCGTGATCGGTTTCTCCACTATTGTGCCAAGTTTTACCGCGCGTATGCTGTTCCGGCCGTCGTTGCCCAGCCACAAACTTCTTGAGGTCAAGCCGCAGGTCCTGCTCGCTGACGCCCAGGCGGCCGGCCAGCCAGCGGATGTACTCATTCCGACGGACCTCGTCGGCGATAGGGGCCAGGATGGGCTCGGCCCCCTTGGCCACCTGCGCCCGGGCCTCCGGGGTGCCGGAGCCGTATCGCTGCAGAAGGCGCTCCAGCCGGAACTGGATCAGGGGCTGCGCCTCCTCCGTGAGGCGCCGGAAGGAGCCGGCGTCATGGCTGCGCAGGTACTCGTCCGGGTCCTTGCCTTCCGGCAGGTTGAGAACGCTTACCTGACAGCCCATGCCGCCCAGGATGTCCAGGCCCCTCAGGGTGGCGTTGCGGCCGGCGGTATCGGAGTCATAGGCGATGACCACGCGAGGCGTCTGCAGCAGCAGCAGCCGCCCCTGCTCGGCCGTCAGGGCGGTCCCCAGCGATGCCACCACGTTGGTCACGCCGGCCTGGTGGCAGGCGATGACGTCCATGTAGCCCTCAACAATGATGGCCTGGTCCTGGTCCCGCATGGCCCCCTTGGCCATATGCAGGGCGTAGAGGTTGCGTCCCTTGTTAAAGAGGGATGACTCCGGCGAGTTGAGGTACTTGGGCTCCTGGCCGTCCTCCAGGGCGCGGCCGCCAAAGCCGACGACCCGGCCGCGGATGTCCCAAATGGGGAACATCACGCGCTTCCGGAAGCGGTCATAGTAACCGCCGCCCTTAGCCCGGGGCTGTACCAGGCCGGCCTTGACCAGGATGCCCGGCTCAAAGCCGCGCCGGGTCATGAGCCGGTACAGGTGGTCCCAGCCATCGGGCGAGGCCCCCAGGCCAAAGCGGACCAGAGTTTCATCCTGCAGTCCACGGCGCTGGAGGTACTCCAGAGCGGCCTTGCCGGATGGCTGCCGGAGCTCATATTGAAAGAACTTGGCCGCCCAGTCTAGGGCCTGGCGGAGCCGTTCCTGTTCCTGTTCCCGGGCTCTCTCCGCCGGGCTGCGTTCATCCTCTACGCTGACGCCGGACCGCTCCGCCAGAAGGCGCACGGCTTCGGGGAACGTGAGGTTCTCCCGCATCTGCACGAATCGAAACACGTCGCCGCCCGCCTGGCAGCCAAAGCAGTGGAAGATCTGCTTCTCCGGCACAACATTGAACGAGGGCGTCCGCTCCGAGTGGAAGGGGCAGAGCCCCACGTAGTTGCGGCCACGGCGCTTCAGAGCAACGTATTCGGAGACAACGGCCACAATGTCGGTTCGGCTGCGTACCTCCTCGATCACCTGCTCGGAAATACCGGCCAAGGCTACCACCGCCACCCCAAATGGGGGTTAGAAAGGCCCATCTCCGGACTTGCCGGAGACGGGCTCTTTCGGTTGCGTTAACGTTACTTCGCCAGAGACGGGTCAATTCCTGCCGGACGGAAGGGCTCTTTCTGCAATATTGCAACCAGCATTTCTCTAAAGCGCCACAAATAAGGCTCTCGGCCGTCAGATGCGGAAGCGGTCCACCTCGCTCTGCAGTTCTTTGGCCTCCCGCGCCAGAGCAGCCGCGGCCCGGCCAATGGCGTCGGCGGTCTGCCGCACCGGGCCCGCCGCCTCCTCGGCATTGGCCTGCTGGCGCGAGATGGCCGCCACATTCTGCAGCGCCTGCGCCACCTCGTCCGCCCCGGCAGCCATCTCCTCCGTGGACGCCGTATTCTCCTCGGTAATGGCGGCGACGCTGCCCACCGCCTCCACCACCTGGCGCGACTCGTCAAGAGCGGACTGGGCCGATCGGGCGATATCGGCCACAGCCACCGCCGCCTGGTCCACATGCTCCACAATGGAGGCAAGGGCCTGACCGGCGCTTCCGGCCAGTTCTGCGCCCCGCTCCGCCTGGCGGGTCCCCTGGTCCATGGAACCCACCGCGCTGCGGGTGCCCTGCCGGATGGCCTCCACCAGGGTCGCGATCTCCTTGGCGGAGTGCGCCGAGCGCTCAGCCAGCTTGCGCACCTCGTCCGCCACCACGGCAAAGCCGCGGCCGTGCTCGCCGGCGCGAGCCGCCTCAATGGCCGCGTTGAGGGCCAGCAGGTTGGTCTGGTCGGCGATGTCGGTGATGACCTGGAGGATCACGCCCACCTGCTCGGAGTGGGTCCCCAGTTCCTCCAATTGCCGCGCGGCCTGCAGCACAGCCTCGCGCACCCTGCTCATGTTGTCCAGGGTCTCCTGGACGACCTCCACGCCGCCTCTGGCCGTCTGCGACGCCTCCTGCGAGGCTTGGGCCACCGCCAGAGCGTTGTCGGCCATCTGCGCCAGGATGGTGGACATGTGGTCGACCGCCGTCGACGCCCCCTGCACCATGCGGGCCTGCTCCTGCGCGCCCGCGGCGATCTGCTGGGTGGCCTGGCGCAGTTCGTTCATCACCCGGGCCGCGTCGTCCACGCGACGGGCCTGCAGTTCGGCAGATTTGGCCACCTCGGATACGGCTTCGGCCACCTGATTGGCAACCAGACCGGTCTGCGCCGCTTCGGCTTCCAGACCGGAGACGGACCCGCCCAGGCTGACCGCCGTGGAACGGACCCGTTCCAACAGGCCGGACACCGACTGCCGCATGCGGAGGAAGGACTCCGTCAGGTCACCGGTTTCGTCGGTGCTGGTCCGGCGAAGGCCATCATCCGTGAAGTCGCCCGTGGCCATGCGTTCCGCGGCGGCCCGCAGGCGAATCAGGGGTTTGACAATCAAGCGCGAGAGAAACCAGGTGACCGCCAGAACCAGCAGCACCGCTCCTGCCGTGATGAGGAGCAGGGTCAGGGTCAGGCGGTTGCGGCCGGCCGCAAACTGCGATTCCGGAATGCCCACGTAGGCGGCGGCCACCACCTTGCCGGAGGCGTCGCGCAGAGGCCGGAAGAGCCCCCGCTGGGCCTCCCCGCCCAACCGGGCGGTGCCGCGATAGGGCTTGCCTTCTTGAAGGGCCTGAACGGCCTGCTCCAGGTCACGTGCACCCACGTCACGGCGCGTTGCCGTCTTGGACTCGCCTGTGGGCACAAAGGCGCTGGAAGCCACGCGGACGCCGTCCAGGGAGAGCGACGCGGAGATTAGGCCGCCGGATCGCTGGGCTACCTCATCCACCAGATCGACGTTGTTGTTCACCACTTCAGCGGCAATGACGGCCGCCAGCGGCGTGCCCAGGCCGTCCAGAACCGGGATCACGGAGACCAGGGCCAGTGCGTTCTTGACGCTGCCCCCCTCGGGCCCGCCCACCTGCACCAGACGCGTGACCTCCCGCCCTTCCCCCGCCAGGTCGGAAGGCGGCAGGGACACCAGCGACGTCTTGGGCTTGCCGGATTTCACCGCCTGCTCCACCAGGCCCTGATAGGAGACGGTATCGCCCACCGTCTGGCCGCTGACCCGCCCCAGGACCACGCCCGCGGGGTCGGTGACGGTAAGGATGTGGACGCCGGCCGCTCGCGCCTTGGCCGAGGCCAACAGCATGCCAAGCTGCACCTGGTTGGCCATGGCCTGCGGCTGAACCTCCAGGGTATGTCCCACGGCGACGGCGGTGGTCTCCAGGTTGGAGGCCGCCCGGTTCAGGAGCGTCTCCTCCAGGTTGGCGGCCAGTTCCAGCCGCGCCGAGGCCTGGCCGTCCATCTCGCCGTTCAGCAGTTTGATCGTGGCGCCGGTCAGGGCCGCACCCACCATCATGACGGTCACCATGGAGAGGACCGCCACCTTGGCGGCAACACCCAGGCGCCAGCCGCGCGCCGAAAAACGGGGCAGGCGCGCGGCCGGACCGCGGCGCTCTTCACCCCTGGCGGCCAGGTTCGGCCGGCGACGTCTGTTCACTTGTGCCAGGAAAGAGAGGATGCCTCTCGCCAAGCTTACGACCCCCTGTCGAATATTGGCGAAACGCTGGGAGTTTTCGACGGCGGGGCGCTGGTTTCCTGCTTCCTCTTATGGAAGTGGATGTCAGGGCTGGCCGCCCGGACACAAGCAAAGAAAAAGGAGCCCCCAACAGGGTGGTGGAGGCTCCTGAGATGCTGGGCAGGGGCGCCTTCTGCTGTTTACTTGGCGCGCTCCTTCTTGACCCGGGCCTGCGCCGCCGCCAGGCGGGCGATGGGCACCCGGAAGGGCGAGCAGGACACGTAGTCGAGGCCGGCGTTATAGCAGAACTCGATGGAGGCCGGGTCGCCGCCATGCTCGCCGCAGATGCCGACCTTGAGGTTCGGATTGCTGGCGCGGCCGGCGTCCACGGCCATCTTGATCAGCTTGCCCACACCGCCCTGGTCCAGCGACATGAAGGGGTTCTCGGGGAGAATCTTCTTCTCCACGTAGTGGGCCAGGAACTTGCCCTCCGCGTCGTCGCGGGAGAAGCCGAAGGTGGTCTGGGTCAGGTCGTTGGTGCCGAAGGAGAAGAACTCGGCCTCCCTGCCCAGCTCGTCGGCAACCAGCGCGCCGCGCGGCACTTCAATCATCGTGCCGTACTTCCACTCAAAGGTCACGCCGGTCTCCTGCATGACCGACTCAGCCGTGCCGGTGACCAGTTCCTTCATGCGGGTCAGCTCGTTGATGTGGCCGACCAGCGGGATCATGACCTCGACCTTGGGATTCAGGCCGCGCTTCCTCAGGGCCACGGTGGCCTGGAAGATGGCCCGGGCCTGCATCTCATAGATCTCCGGGTAGACCAGGCCCAGGCGGCAGCCGCGGAAGCCCAGCATGGGGTTGAACTCGGCCAGGGAGCGCACCTTGCGGAGCATGGCCTCCTTCTCGTCCAGCTCCTTCTGCAGGGCGCCGGCGTTGACGCCGGTCTTGCCGGCGGTGGCGATGCGCTCACGCAGGACGGCCACGTCCACGGTCAGCTCCATCTGGTTGGGGAGGAATTCGTGGAGCGGCGGGTCCAGCAGGCGGATGGTGACCGGGAAGCCGTCCATGGCCTCCAGGATGCCCTCAAAGTCGCCCTGCTGCATGGGCAGCAGCTTGGCCAGGGCCGCCTTGCGCTCGTCCAGGGTCTCGGCCAGGATCATCTGCTGCACCACGGGCAGGCGGTCCTGAGCCATGAACATGTGCTCGGTGCGGCAGAGGCCCACGCCGGTGGCGCCGAACTCGCGGGCCTTGCGGGCGTCTTCCGGGGTGTCGGCGTTGGCTTCCACGCCCAGCGTCCGGGTCTCATCCGCCCACTCCAGAAGCGTCTTGAACTCAGGCGACAGCTCCGGCTCCACCAGGGGCACCTCACCCTTGATGACGCGGCCGGTGGCGCCGTCAACGGCAATCACGTCGCCTTCCTTGATGGTGACGTCGCCCACGGTGAACTGCTTGCGGTCCAGGTCAATGCGCAGGGCCTCGCAGCCCACCACGCAGGGCTTGCCCATGCCGCGGGCCACGATGGCCGCGTGGCAGGTCATGCCGCCCCGGGAGGTCAGCACGCCCTGGGCTTCCACAATGCCGTGGATGTCGTCCGGGGTGGTCTCCGGGCGCACCAGCACGACCTTCTGGCCTTCCTTGCCCAGGCGCTCGGCGTCGTCGGCGCTGAACACGGCGGCGCCCACAGCGGCGCCGGGGGAAGCGGGAAGGCCGGTGGCCATAACTTCCAGCTTGGCCTTGGGGTCAACGCCGCGGTGCAGCAGGTTCTCCACCTGGTCCGGGGCCACGCGAAGCAGCGCTTCCTTCTTGTCGATCTTGCCCTCAGACACCAGGTCGACGGCAATCTTCATGGCCGCGGCCGCGGTCCGCTTGCCGGTGCGGCACTGAAGCATGTAGAGCTTGCCGCGCTCAAAGGTGAACTCAATGTCCTGCATCTCAGCGTAGTGCGACTCCAGCAACTGGCAGACATTGTAGAGCTGGTCGTACACGGCGGGCATTTCGTTATGCAGTTCGGCAATCTGCTTGGGTGTCCGGATACCCGCCACCACGTCCTCGCCCTGCGCGTTGGGCAGGTACTCGCCGTAGAATTCCCTGGCGCCGGTATTGGGGTTGCGGGTGAAGATGACGCCGGTGCCGGAGTCATTGCCGGTGTTGCCGAACACCATGGTCTGCACGTTGACGGCGGTGCCCAGGCTGTCCGGAATCTTGTTGATCTTGCGGTAGACAATGGCGCGCGGGTTGTTCCAGGAATCAAACACGGCGCGAACGGCCATGAGCAACTGCTCCT
>JBLNCQ010000004.1:0-14949 GCA_050260815.1 Bacillota bacterium | reverse complement strand
GCCGTCCCATCATATCTGTCCAGGCCTCCTGGTGCTCGATTACCCTTGAGTATTCGACACCTGAGTCCCCATAACATGCCAAATGGCCCCATTAAATTGGGATTTTGCAGCACTCTCCTAGGGAACATGACAAAGAAGCCTGCACCGCCAGGTGCAGGCTTCGTTTCATGATATCGAACCGGGCGGCGCAGTACTGTAGACTTCAAAGGCCGTAGTCAGTACGGCCGGCGCGATGCCCGTACGCGAGGCGATCCGCTCCACCCATGCCGCCCGGTCTCGGCAGGGTGCCTCGAAGACGGGTCAGTCATCCAGGTTCCAGAAGCTTGTTCCTTCATCGTACTCCCAGTGCTCGACGCGTGCCGTGTCCGGGTGCGGCAGGAGCATCTCGCAGAAGGGGCGCCGCAGCAGGCTCTGCGAGTGCTGGCATGCCCGATGGAGCTGCTCTTCGCTGACCGGAGCGAGGTCGTAAGACTGCCGGCCCACCCTGCCGCTCGCCCGCAAATAGGCCACCTCAAGCCGGTCGCTTGCACGCGCCACCTGCACCCGGCGGCCGGGAAAGAAGCCCGACTGCCATTCGGCGGAGAACCCAGGGGCGTCCGGCGTCACCAGGATCGGCTCCAGCCAGAGGTCACCCGGATCGCACAGGTACTCCAGCCCGCTTGCGTCCCGGACAAGCAATGCCACGCGGGCCCGGGCCGTCTCCAGGTCGTGCCCGATGACCCGCGCTGAGATGCCCGCCTCGCGGTACTCCTCCCGGAGCCACAGGACCAGGTCGAAGCAGTTGCCGCCCGGCCCCTGCCGTTGGCGGTGTTCCCGCATCTCGTCCACCGTTCGCTGGCGCGGGGCGCCGTCGCACTGCGCATACCACCAGCCCTTGGTGAAGGTCTCCATGGGGATGCCGCGGAACCAGCCGTACACGCGCCGGATGGTCTCCGGCGCCTGCATTCCCGCCGCCTCCATCCCGGAACACCCTAGAACACCGTCAGGTACTGGTCGACCTCCCATTGGTGCACCTGGGTGCGGTAGATGTCCCACTCGATGCGCTTGGCCTCCAGGAAGTGTCGGGTGATGTGCTCGCCCAGGGCCTCCTGCATCACCTCGTCGGCCGCCAGTTCGTCCAGGGCTTCGCCCAGGTTGGCGGGCAGGGTGGCCACCCCCGCCTCCTCCCGCTCGCCCTCGGTCATGCGGTAGATGTTGCGGTTGACGGGCTCCGGCGGCAGGATCTTGTTCTTGATGCCGTCCAGGCCCGCCTTGAGCGTGACGGCCAGGGCCAGGTACGGGTTGCAGCTCGGGTCGGGGCTGCGCAGCTCGAGGCGCGTGCCCTCGCCGCGCCGGGCCGGCACCCGCACCAGCGGGCTGCGGTTCTGCTCGGACCAGGCGATGTAGACCGGCGCCTCGTAGCCGGGCACCAGGCGCTTGTAGGAGTTGACCAGAGGGTTGGTGACGGCGGTGAAACCGCGGGCGTGCTTGAGAACGCCGCCCAGGTAGTACATGGCGATGTCAGAGAGCTGATAGGGCGCGGCAGGGTCGTAGAATGCGTTCTCCTTGCCCCGGAAGAGCGACTGGTGCAGGTGCATGCCCGACCCGTTGATGCCGAAGACCGGCTTCGGCATGAAGGTGGCGTGCAGCCCATGCTGCATGGCGATGGTGCGCACCACGAAGCGGAAGGTGGCAATGTTGTCCGCCGTGGTGATGGCCGGAGCGTAGCGGAAGTCGATCTCGTGCTGACCCGGCGCCACCTCGTGGTGGCTGGCCTCGATGTCAAAGCCCATCTCTCCGAGGGTGACCACCATAGCCTTGCGGGCCTCCTCGCCCAGGTCTACGGGCGAGAGGTCGAAGTAGCTGGCCTGGTCGTGGGTCTTGGTGGTGGCCTTGCCGTCCTCGTCGCGCTGGAAGAGGAAGAACTCCGGCTCCGGGCCGACGTTCAGCTCCAAACCCATGGCGGCCGCCTCGGCCACCACGCGCTTTAGCGTGCCGCGGGGGTCGCCTTCGAAGGGTGTGCCGTCCGCGTTGTAGACGTCGCAGATGAGGCGCGCCGTGGGGGTCTCCCGCGACTTCCAGGGGAACAGGGTGAAGGTCGCCGGGTCGGGCACCAGGAGCATATCCGACTCCTCGATGCGCACGAAGCCCTCAATGGAGGAGCCGTCAAACATCAGCTCGCCGTCCAGGGCCTTCTCCAGCTGGGCCACGGGGATCGCCACATTCTTGATCACACCCAGGATGTCCGTAAACTGCAGTCGGATGAACTCCACGTGCAGCTCACGGGCCAGGCGCAGTACGTCTTCCTTGGCCGTTGCCATGTTGGCCACTGCGGTCTCCCCTCTCCAACTCTCTTTTGTCTATGGGCTGCGGCTGCAGTTTGAGCCGCCCGCACCTACAGCTCCAGAAGCCCCCGGTCCGCCATCTCCTGCAGGCCTCCCAGCACACCGGCCATGACCGCCTCGCGGGTCAGGCCGCCCTGCACGTACACATCGTACGGCGGGCGCAAGGGCGCATCGGCAGAAAGCTCGATGGACGAGCCCTGGGTGAACGCGCCGGCGGCCATGATGACCGGGTGCGAGTAGCCGGGCATATCCCACGGCTCCGGCCGCGCCCCCGAGTCCACCGGCGAGAACTTCTGCAGCCCCTGGCAGAAGGCCACCAGGGCATCGGCAGAGCCAAGACGCAGAGCCTGAATCAGGTCGGTGCGCGGCTCGTCCCAGCGGGGCGACGTCTCCATGCCCGCCCGCTCCAGCAGCGCAGCGGCGAAGGCCGCGCCCGCCAATGCCTGCCCCACCACGTGGGGGGCCAGGAACAGGCCCTCGTACATCAGGCGTAGAACGCCCAGTGTGGGTCCGACGTGCCCGCCGATGCCGGGCGCCGTCAGCCGGGCCGCAGCCTTCTCCACCAGTTCGGCGCGACCGGCCAGATACCCTCCGGTGGGCGCCAACCCGCCGCCAGGGTTCTTGATGAGAGACCCGGCCAGCAGGTCGGCCCCCACATGTCCCGGCTCACGCTGCTCCGTGAACTCGCCGTAGCAGTTGTCCACCAGGCAGAGCACGTCAGGCCGCGCGGCCTTGACCAGAGCGATGAGGCGGCCGATGCCGTCCACCGCCAGCGACGGCCTCCAGGAGTAGCCCCGCGACCGCTGGATCAGCACGGCGCGGGTCTCGGGCCGCAGAGCGGCGGCGATGGCCGTCTCGTCGGGGAGGCCGGCCGGCGTCAGGGGCACCTCGCGGTAGGTCACCTTAAATTCGCGGAGCGACCCCGGGGCCCCCTCCCCCACCCCGATGACCGGCAGCAGGGTGTCGTACGGCGTGCCGGTGATGGCCAGAAGTTCATCGCCGGGGCGCAGCACGCCGAAGAGCATGGCGGCCAGGGCATGGGTCCCGGAAACGAACTGAGGCCGCACCAGCGCGGCCTCCGTGCCGAGCACCCGGGCGAAGATGCGGTCCAGCTTGTCGCGACCCATGTCGCCATAGCCGTAGCCGGTCGACCCCGCCAGGTCCGAGTCGGCCACGCGTTCCTCGCGGAAGGCGGACAGCACACGAAGCTGGTTGGCGGCAGCGATCTCCTCGATGCGGTCCCAGGCAGGCCGGCACCGGGACGCCGACTCTCCGGCCAGCCTGGCCAGGGCCGGATGCAGGTTGAGCGTATCGGCTAGAGACCTGGCCAGGCCCTCAGCGGTCATCGTCGTAAGCTCCTTCGTCAGAATCCTCGCCGGGCAGGGGCGTGCGCTCGAGACCCAGGGCGGCCTCCAGGCGGCGGGCCCAGACGGGCTCCAGCTCGACCTCCATGGCGACGCCCTCGGCGGTGTACTCCTGCTTCAGCACCTTGCCGTGGCGGTGCAGCATGTCCACCCAGGAAGCCTGCGCAAATGGGATGACGACCTGCCGGCGCACCACCTGCTCGCGCAGCCGGCGCTCCACGGCGTTGACCAGGTTCTCCAGCCCCTCGCCCGTCAGGGCGGAGATGGCGACCGCGTCCGGGTAGATGCCCTCCAGGAAGCGCCGATCGGGCAGGGTCAGCTTATCCACCTGGTTCAGCACCAGCAGCCGCGGACGGTCCGCGGCGCCCAGGTCCGCCAGGACCTCCTCCACGGTGTGGAGCATCTCCTCCCGCTTGGGGTGGGAGGCGTCCAGCACCAGCACAATGAGGTCCGCCGCCACGATCTCCTCCAGCGTGGCCCGGAACGCGGCCACCAGGTGCGTGGGCAGCTTCTGGATCAGGCCCACGGTGTCGGTCATGAGGAAGGGCGGGGCCTCCGGCGGCTCCACCAGGCGCGTGGTCGGGTCCAGGGTGGCGAAGAGCTTGTTCTCCGCCAGCACATCACTGCCGGTGACGGCGTTGAGGAGCGTCGACTTGCCGGCGTTGGTGTAGCCCACCAGGGCCACCACGGGAAGCTCTGATTCCTGCCGCTGGGCGCGCTGCCGGTGCCGGTGCTCGCGCACCTCGTCGATGGCGTGCCGCAGCTCGGCGATGCGGTGGCGGATGCGGCGGCGGTCCGACTCCAGCTTGGTTTCGCCGGGGCCGCGGGTGCCGATGCCGCCGCCCAGCCGCGACAGCTCCCCGCCCTGGCCGATGAGCCGGGGCAGCAGGTAGTTGAGCTGGGCCAGTTCCACCTGCAGCTTGCCCTCACGGGTGCGGGCCCGCTGGGCGAAGATGTCCAGGATGACCGCCGTGCGGTCCAGAACGCGGCCGCCCAGCTTCTCGCCCAGGTTACGAAGCTGGGCAGGGGATAGTTCATCGTCAAACACAACCAGGGAAGCCCCGCGCTCTTCGCGCAGAGCCTCCACCTCTTCAATCTTGCCTTCGCCGATGAAGGTGGCGGAGTCCGGCCGGTCGCGGTGCTGGATGGCGGTGGCGACGCACTCGCCCCCCGCCGTGGCAACCAGTTCGGCCAGCTCTTCCAGGGACTCCTCCGGGGTCCAGTCCTGGCGGCCGGGCAGGTCGACAGCGACCAGAATGGCCCGTTCCTTGGGCTTTTCTGCCTGTTCCGTAGTCATGGGACCATTATAGCATAGGGGCTGGTGCCGACGAACGGGCGGGCTGAAGCGACCCGCGCAACCATCTGCCGGGCAGGGACGTCTAGCATGACATCGAGTTTACCTCTGCAACGGTTGGCTTCAGCCACTCCGGCAGAGAAAGGGGTTGCGCCTTGAAGCGGAACGTTGTCGGCATCACGGCTGTTGCGGCTATCTTGCTGGCCGCGGGCATTTGGCTATACGGGCGCCAGGCATCGCCACCCGCCGTGTCTACCCCGGATCCGTCCCCGGGCCCCTCCGCCCCAGGCGGGACCCCAAGCTCAGGCGCCATCCGTTCCGTATCCATTACGGAGTGGCACAGGCTTGAACACCCTGACTGGACCGAGGAATGGGCCGAAACCTGGAAGGTTCCGACCGCTTCCCAGGACGCCGTGCTGACTACGAACCGCTTCACGCTGGAACTGGAGACAGATGGCTACGCGACCCTGAATGGCATCAAAGTGGACACCACACCAGTTCTTTCCGTACAGCGCGAGGACCAGCAGACCACGGCGCGCGTGACCTTCGATGGAACCTGGGAGACGGCGGTTGTTATGATCTCCGTGGCCGGTGGCGAGCCGCTCAAGTTCAACCTGCGCCGGGTGGCGGAAACTACGGTGAAGGTGTCGCTGCAAGGCGAGCCCCACGTCGGCTTCGACAACCGGATCTACTCCGACCAGTTCCCCACGGTGACGCCGGGTGAGAAGCGCCTGGTCATCACCTTCAGCAAGGACGTGCACCGGGAGTCGGTGGAGCGAGCCATCCACCGCAACCTGGAGGAAGGGCTAAAGCGCGGGGTGGACGCGCCGTTGGCGGTTCCCGCCCTCGCCTTCGACTGGGCGAGTGACCGCCAGGTCACTGTCCGTTTCAACGTGACCCCCAACCAGCCGGGCATTTTCATCTTCAGCCTGGCAACGGCCGAAGACCGGGACGGTGGCCGCCTTACGTCGCACCACGGAATGGCCTTTCAGGTCGGGTTGCGCAAGGGGCTCTGGTCCCTGAAACCGGGCGGGCAGCCGCAGCGAGTAGGGCAATCGGGTTTGGGTGATGGGGCTATCAGCCCGGATGGGCGAACCGTCGCCCTGTCCGAAGTGGCCTACGCCATGGGCGACGGCTGGGAGACGGCCGCCTGGCTGGTCAATCGGGATGGACAGCGCCGCTATCTGGGTCATGGGGAGTATCTCACGTGGGTTTCCGGCGGCCTCCTGCTGCAGCAGTTCGGCGGCGGCGAGGCAACGCTCATCCCTCGAGATGAGCTCGCGACCGATGACCCGGCCAGTACCGCTAGGAAGCTTCCTACTCCCGGCGACCGCCGCATCTGGGATGCCACCCCGGAGGCAAGAGGCAGTCGCATTGCGTATTGGCTGGCCCGCAGCGACGAGTGGCCTCCCCGGCTTGACCTGCGCGTGGTGGACCCTGACGGTGACTGGGCCATCGACGATCTGACAGTGGGCCATACCGGTGACGGCTTTCCCCAGCGTGAGCCCGTCGCCTTCGCTCCAGACGGCTCCCTCTACTGGGTGGAGCGCGTGGGTCAGGGCAGCGAAGGCAAGATCAGACTCTGGCACCTGTCTGCCGAGGGACGCAAGGAAGTGCAGGTCCCCGACAACATGGCCAATTCCAAGGCGGCACCCTGGGCGCGCCTGCTTCGCTGGGCCGGCGACGAATTGGTGCTGGTCACGGGCGGCGAGGCGGCGCTTTACAGCCCCACAGCGGATAGCTGGCGCACGTTGCAGTCGTCGGGTTCCCCCCAAAACGCCTTTGTCCGGAATGTCTGGATTTCACCCGACGGCAACTGGTTAGCGTTCTGGCGAGAGCGTGAGGGAGATCCCCAGCGGAGCCAGGGCCTCCTCTACCGCCGCAGCGACCTGACCCCGGTAGGCCAGTGGAGCGGCGTGGGCTACGGCTTCGACGACCAGGGAACCTTCTACTACGGAGTATCGGAGGAATGACCACAAAGCCACGTCGCAGGACGCGGCTTTGTTCCTACGATCCGGCCTGCTCCCACTGCAGCACCGGTTGCGCCGTCGGCGGCTCCGGCGTCTCGCCCACCAGACCCCCGCACACCGGGCAGCGGTCGCCCTGACCCTCCAGCACCCGCTCCCTCAGTTCCAGCGGGGCTTCAGCCAGCCCACGCCTGCGGCCCTCGTCCTCGCCGAAGCGCCGGCCCAGCCAGAACCCCCAGGTCAGCCCCGCGACCAGGGCGGCGATGGTCCAGATCACGCCTCATGCACCTCCTGTTTGCGCGTCAGTGTCCAGACGGCCAGGGCAGCCGGGATCGTGCAGAGTGACAGCACCGGGTCCAGGGCAAGGGCCAGCAGGGCGCCCAGGACGGCCCGGCCCAGCGGCAGCCATCGCAGAGACGGTGACTCCCAGCGACCGTCCTCGTGCCGGTCCATCCAGTCGTCCGCCGCCTGCACAGCCCACAGTATCGCCAGGGCCGCAACCGCCACACGCGCCCCCGAGAACACGGCGGAAAAGGCCAGAGCCAGCGCAGTCTCCGCCCATGCGGGCAGCCCTGTCGGCAGCCACTCTCCTGCGTTCCGCCCCATCCCCAGGGCGTAGGCGGCCAGGAACAGGGCCAGGGCGGCCCGCGTTTGAAGGGTTGCCGCGACAAAGGCCAACACCAGGGCGTAAGGCGTGGTCGCCCGGCCCAGGCGCGCCGCCCAGTTCCGGTAGCCACGTGCCGCGTCGATCTCAACATCCAGCGCGTCGTCCATCAGCTTTACCGCCAGACCCGTCAGGAAGGCGACCAGAAACACGCGGGCGACCGCCAGGACCAGGGCGACCGGCGCCAATCCGGCGTCAAGTAGCGTGCTTCCAGACAAAGGCCCGCACCTCCCGAAAGCCCCGCTTCTCCAGCGCGGAAACGGGCAGCACCTGCCGGCCGCGGAAGGTCTGCGTAATCGTCTGCAGGCCGGACTTGGCCAGGGGCAGGTCCATCTTGTTGGCGATGATGGCATACGGGCCCCGCTGTGGCGCGTAGCGGGCGATCTGCAGGTCCACGTCGCCCATGGCCTCCACCGCCCCCTCCTGTCCCACCTGGGACGCATCCACCACGTGCAGCACCATCCCCGCCAGGCGCAGATGGCGGAGCGTCTGGGCCATGGCCCTGCGCACGTCGACATGCTCGTGGATGTCCTCGGCCAGTCCCGCCGAGTCGGTCAGTTGGACGCGCCGCACGGTCTTGCCCCCGGGCACGGTGAGGGTCAGGGTCTGGAGACCCAGGGTCTTGTGCGGCACGGCGTCCACCAGGGCTTTGCGTGCGTCAGCCAGGCCAAAGCCTGCCTCCGACACGCTGCCGTCGCTGCGCTCCACCGACAGCCGCAGGGACCGCGCTCCCAGGTACTCGGCGAAGTTGATGAGGAACAGCGTCTTCCCAGCGTTGGCCTTGCCGACGATCAGGCACTGTCTCACAGGCCGGCCTCCCCATCGAACAGGTCCGACGCCAGCAGCAGCATCAGGTCGTCGCGCGTCACCCGGGATTGGTTTACCAACCGCAGGGCCTGCCGCCGGATGGCGTGCTCCAGGAGGTTGCGCACCTGCCGGGCGTTGCCCGGGTTGTCGTCGCCCGGCAGGTACGGCGAGGCGAGGCGTGACTCCAGCATCCCGCGGGCATCGGGGCTCAGGCGGTACTGACGTTGGGCCAGCATCACGTCGGCGATCTGCACTAGCTCAAAGGGCGTGTAGTCCGGGAACTCCAACTGGATGGGAAAGCGCGACTTCAGCCCCGGGTTCTGGGCCATGAACCACTCCATCTCGCGCAGGTACCCGGCGATGATGATGAGCAGCTGGTCGCGCTGGTCCTCCATGGACTTGACCAGCACGTCGATGCTCTCCTTGCCGAAGTCCTTCTCGCCGCCGCGGGCCAGGGAATAGGCCTCGTCGATGAACAGCACCCCGCCCTGGGCGCGCTTGAGCTGCTCCCGCGTCTTCTGTGCGGTGTGGCCGATATACTCGCCCACCAGGTCGGCGCGCTCGACCTCCACCAGGTGCCCCTTGGAGAGGACGCCCATCTCCCTGAACACCCGCCCGATGATGCGGGCCACCGTTGTCTTGCCTGTACCGGGGTTGCCCTTGAAGACCATATGTAAGACCACAGGCTCCGCAGCCAGGCCCTCCTTCTTCCGCCGCTGCTGGATCTCCGTGAAGGCCCGGATCTCCTGCACCAGCCGCTTCACCCGCGTGAGCCCGACCAGCCCGTGCAGCTCCTTCATGATCTCGTCGATGCGCCGGGCCCGGGCCCGCTCCTCGTCCTCCTCCGCCGTGGCCCCGGACGTCGTTGTGACCGGCGGCCGCTCCGCCTCGGACAGCAGGTGGAAGGCCTGCGCCGGCCGGATCTTGCCCTGCTCCAGCCAGTCGCTGATCTCGTCCAGCCGATGGGCGAGACCCGGCGTCTCCGGCCGCCGCGGGGGCAGGTCCGTCCGCCTGATGGTCACCGCCACCACCTCCCTCAGACCCGTACGAACTCCGGGACTCTATCTATACGCGCCCCGTCCTCGCATCGTGCCGGGCCTGTGGAGAAATCCGCGCGGCCGCCCCCTTATCCGGGTACCGGCAACCATGCTAGCCTCTTCCTAGCCGGGCCGAGAGGAGCGATAGCCATGACCGCCGTTCCCAAGATCACCCCGTTCCTGATGTTTACCGGTAAGTCTTGCGACCCGTCTGGGTCGGGTGGCGTCGCTGACCTGACGACGCCCATTCACGTGCTGCCTCCTACGCCCCGGGGGCCTCGAGAATGATCGACGTATCGACAACCCGCCAGGTGCCGCCCTCGTTCCTCCAGTGCTGCACTACGACGGCCAAGGCGACTCTGCCGCCGCTGAATTCCAGACGTTCCAGCAGGTACAGCTTCGCGACGTTGCCACTGCTCTCCGGGGCCATGTCCAGGTCCACAAGATGCGCCAGGGAGTCGCACCGCTGGCGACTAACAACCCCCAGGCGCGGCGCCTCCACCAGGGTCAGGAGTAGAACCGTGGTCATCACCGAGCGCCAGAGCCCATTCTGCAGGTTCGGGTTGGGCAGCAGCACCAGCAGGTAGACCAGAAGTGGGATACGGTGAGATAGTGACCAGACGGTCGGCAAACAGGGCCACCAGGATGACACTCAGAACCATCGCCGAGCCGACGATCAGGTACCAGCGGCGTGCCCTACTCATGCCCGGTCACGCTGCTGCAGGCGCGGGTCGACCAGGCGCCTTAGAATTCCCACGACCACATAGAGGACAGCGAACACACCCCCTGCGATTCGCAAAGGCCTGCGCCAGAAAGGCATGGCCCTCGAGGTATCCTGGCCTTGCCTCCCGCACCCGCCGATGAACGCCCAAACCAGGAGCGGGGCTGCCAGGGACCCCCGCAGCGCGTCCACCGGATCTTCGTGAAGCCAAGGTATCAGCTCCCCAGAGCCCGTGGTGCAGCGAGCTGCCTGGCAGGCGGCTGGGCCACCACGAACAGGCTGTCATCCGCCTGCGCCAGGTCCCCCAGCACAACCCAACCGTTCGAGACCAGGTGCACGAAGAAATCTTCGTTGGCTGCCGGGCCTGTAAGGAGGCGTCTGCCATCCACCCAGCCCAGTCCGTCATCGACACGGACGACGGGCCAATCTGGTCCGGTCACCGTTTGCGTGTTGACCGTCATCGCGTATCCCGGCAGCACCTGCATTCGGCCGTCGGGATCGAGGCGGGCGGGACGGTCGCCCTGCCACTCCTGGGAACCAGGGGGGGCCCCGTCTCTGCGTGAAAGCGTCACGAGGTAACCGACATCGCCATCTGGCCGGACATTCTGCACAAAGGTCCCTTCAGGTGGGGCCAGAGGCGTCTCGGCGGTTACTTGGCCGGTTGCCAGGTTCAGTCGAAAGAAGCCACGCTTTTGCAGCTGCCAGCCTTGCGGCTGATGCCGGTCGCCGGTCACGTCCACCCGGGTGCCCACCAGGTCACTGAAGTCGCCGCCGCCCCAAAGGAAAGTTGCCGGCGTCACAGGCAGGTCAATGTGCTGCCTGGTGAGCGAGGTCAAATCGACAACTTCGATAGCATCAGGCAGCAGCAGTTCGCTGTCCTCACCCGGGAGAACGGGGTAACCGTCGGCGTGCCGGGGGCTGACGCCAAAGGCCAGCCGTTTGCCGTCAGGGGACCACCAGGCGCCCTGAGCATACAGGCCCGGTGAGCTGACGGGCACGTCCTCTCCCGACCGCAGATTGAGCCAGTAGACAAGCGCGCGGCCCCTTTGCTGGTCGAGTCCGGCGTGGGCGACGGACCAGCCGTCGGGAGACGGACTGACTCTGAAAAGGCCGTCCCATGTGGGCACGGGCAGGTCGATGACGCGTTTCTTGGTGGCGAGGTCAAGACCCCAAATGTGCCCCGAGACGTGGACAAAGGCCGTGGTTCTGTCGCTGGTCAGCCAACTGGCGTGCACGTAGGATGGCCCCTCGGCCCAGTATCCGAAGTCACCCAACGGGACTTGGCGCCCGGTCTCCAGGTCGATCTGAAGCGCAGCCAGCGCCGGGTTGTCAGGGTCGTCCTCGGGCTCACGCTGGGTCAGGAGGACAACCTCGCTGCCGCCTGTCCAGCCGACCGGCGTCTCCAGTGCGCCCATCGTCAACCTGGTGTCGTGAACGTAGCTGTTGAGCTGCCGGGCCTCACCGGACTGCAGATCGACAGCAATGATATCCCTTCTTCGCGCCCCTCCCTCGATGCCTATGGCTGACCCGACCATGTACCTGCCGTCCGGTGAGATTGCTGCAGCAAATAGGGCCATGCCCTTGACGCGCCAGACCCGGTTGCCAGTCGGGTTGTCCAGGGGTTCTACCTGCGGCAGCAACGACCGGGTCGAAAGGGACTCACGGTCCTTTGTGGTGGACCCGACATACATGAGATCGACCATCATACCGTCACCGGCGAAATCACCGGACGCGAGGTACGGCCCATAGCCTTCCAGCGTCAGGTACACGAGGTGCCACGATGCCCCATCATCCTCGTAGGCCACGGGGGTCTTGCCGATCAGCCGGCCATCTACATAGACGTTGGCGCCGATGGGGTTCGAGCGAATGACGAAAGACCCCACCGGAAACGAAGGCTCCGGGGGACGTCGCACAGTACTGCGGGGGTCGAGGGATTCATCCCCGGAGCCCCGAGGGGCCGGTGCCGTACTTTCGGCCGGCCCGTGACAGGCGGGCAACAAGGAAATCGCCAGCAAGAGCAGCGCGAGCACCCCACCGATACGGCTGCGGGCACGCGACTGAAGCACTCGGATTCCTCCTCTGCTGGTCCTGCTTTCAACTGGGCAGACGTTCAGCACCTTTGGACACGGCTTTAGGGTACCGGTCACACGGCTGATTCCGCTAAGCCCGGCACCGCCACCGACGATGGCCGAAGCCCCCTGAAATTGGTCCCTTTTCCTCCTGAGGGCACAGGAACCGGTTAAGGCATTGTCGAACTTGCCTAGCAAGCGGCGGCGTGAACTCCTCAGCGAGACGCTCCGCGTCGCAGGCACACTACGCGAGCCCAAGCTGGTCTCAAGAGTGCATGAGGCCATTGGCGACCTGCATTACAGCGAAGGCCGCTATGCAGAAGCTCTTGAGGCTTACGAGCAGTCACTGGGTGCGTTCGAGCACAGCCCCGGTCGCGGCAGAGTCACTATCGGACACAACTGCCGTTGCTCACGCTACACTCGGTTTGGGCTCCGCTCTGCGGACACTTGGCGACGCGGCGACGGCACTTGGAACCGCCAGGGCGGCAGAGATCCTGTACATAGCGGAAGGCAATGCACTGGGTGTAGCCAACGCCAGACAGAACATGGGTGTGGCCGCCTTGGACCTGGGGCGGTACGACGAAGCAAAGGCGTGGCTGGATGAGGCGTTATCGTTCTACGACCATCGGCAACTCCGTGACTTCGCGGCCGCCGTGCACGAGGAACTGGCACGATATTGGGCGTCCATGGGCGATCCAAAGGCCGCCAAAGCGGAATGCAGGCTCGGCTTGGCGCTGGTTGAACGCGATGCCGCGAGCGTCGTATCCCTGCGGCTGGAGGTGATGCTCGCCGCCATCGAAAGAAGGAGAGGCGACCCCTCAGGCGACGGGCGCCTCCGAAAAGCAGCGCAAGGCCTGCTGGACATCGGCCAAGGCTACGAACTTCTACAAATCCCCGACTACCTGCTTGAGGAGGCACGAGGTCATCTCGGGTGCGAGTCTTCGAGGGAATAATGGCTCGGCAATGGCAAGACCAGAGCATGGCCTGCTCTGGTCTTTGCTGACGACTGCGAGGGAGGCACCATGCGTCAGGCGGCGCAAATTAAGGGGAGACGCAGGGCACGGCACGTCAGTCCTCCTCGCGGCCCTCCGCCAGGGCGGCGAAGTTGTGGGCCACAGGCCGGTGAGGCGTAATGGTCGAGAGGGCATGCTTGTAGACCAGCATCTGCTTGCCGTCGTTCTCCAACACCACGGTGAAGTTGTCGAACCCCCGCACCAGGCCCTTGAGCTGAAAGCCGTTCACCAGGTAGATGGTGACCGGGATGTTGTCCTTGCGGACCTGGTTCAGGAACCCATCCTGCAGGTTGACTTGCGGCTTGGTCATTCTGTCTGAATACCCTCCCACGCCTTTTGTGACGCCTTCTCCCGCTACTTCGACCACCAGGGCCACTTTCCCTCTACCTGATTAACAATCTTGGGAACAATCGCCAGGACATCACTATCTTGGCTGATGGTATACCAGACTATGCGAGGATCGGCGCGGAACCAGGTGAACTGCCGCTTGGCATAGCGGCGCGTATTGCGCTTCAGCAGGGCGGTGGCCTCGTCCAGGGTGGCTTCGCCGCGAAGATATAGGCTCATCTCCTTGTAGCCCAGGCCCACCATGGGCCCCACGCCGGGAGCGTAGCCCCTCTCCAGAAGCCCGCGGACCTCCACCACCAGGCCGTCGCGAAGCTGCTGGTCCACCCGCTCCTCAATGCGCCGGTACAGTGCGGCCCGGTCCATGGTCAGGCCGATCATCAGCACCGACGACGGGTCCCGTGGCTCCGCCTGCTGCAGCGACGAAAGCGGCTGCCCTGTCTGATGGTATACCTCCAGCGCCCGGATGATGCGTCTCAGGTCGTTGGGATGGATGCGGGCCGCGGCCTCCGGGTCCACCTGGGCCAGACGGGCATGCAGCGCCGGCACGCCCTCGCGGCCGGCCTCCTCCGCCAAGGACGCACGCAGGTCCGGATCGCTCTCCATGGGCGTGAACACGAACCGGTCGACCACGGCACGCACATAGAGCCCCGTGCCGCCCACCAGGATGGGCAGCCGACCGCGGCTGTGGATGTCCCGGATGGCCTCTTCGGCCAAACCCTGATACTCGGCCACGGTCATGGGCTGGTCCGGGTCGCGCACGTCCAGCAGGTGGTGCGGTACGCCGCGGCGCTCCTCCAGCGTGGCCTTGGCCGTGCCGATGTCCATGCCCCGATAGACCTGCATGCTGTCGGCGGAGATGACCTCCCCGTCCAGGCGCAGGGCCAGCTCGATGCCCAGGGCGGTCTTGCCCACGGCCGTGGGGCCCACCACCGCCAGCAGGGGCTCGCCGGGCCAGGGGCGGGGGATCGGCGCTGCTCCGTCTTGCGTGATCAGGCTCATGGCCCGGTGCGCTTGAAGCGCCGCTCCAGTTCGCCTTCGGAGAGAGAGATCATGGTCGGCCTCCCGTGAGGACAGGAGTAGGGGTGTTCGGCGCAGGCCAGCTGGTAGATGAGCCCCTGCAGCTCGGCCAGGTTCAGAGGGTCGTGCGCCTTGATGGCCGCCTTGCAGGCAGCCATGGCGCGCTTGACCTCCAGGCCCTTATCCAGGGCGTGGCCGTCGCTGCTGCCGCCCGCCAGGCGGTCCAGGAAATCGCGGAAGAAACCGGGGGCGGCGGACTCGCCCACTACGGCCGGAACGCCGGTCACCAGCAGAGTGCCCCCTGAGAGGTCAGCGAATTCGAAG
>JBLNCQ010000003.1:0-14402 GCA_050260815.1 Bacillota bacterium | reverse complement strand
TCTCCCCGCCCCCGCGCCCCCCCGCCTGTCGGGGGGGGGGTGGACGCCCGCCCCTCCGGGGGGGGCTCCCACGTTTCAGAGGTGAACTTACCGGAGGAGCTGCAGAACGCTCTGCGGCTTCTGGTTGGCCTGAGCCAGCATCGCGGTACCAGCCTGCATCAGGATCTGGTTCCGGGTGAAGGCGGTCATCTCCTGAGCCATATCCACGTCACGGATACGAGACTCAGCAGCGGTCAGGTTCTCAGCCGCAGCGCCCAGGTTGTTGATGGTGTGCTCCAGACGGTTCTGCACAGCACCGAGCTTGGCGCGCTCGCCGGAGACCGTCTTAATGGCGGTGTCCAGGACCGCAACTGCATCAGAGGCCGAGGAGCGGGCAGTGACGCTGATGTTCGAGATGCCGAGAGCGGTAGCGCTCATATTGCCGACGGAGGCGTACATGCTCTGGCCGGCGTTGGCGCCGATCTGGAAGTTCATGGCGTTGTTGGCGTTAACTGTGACGTTCGCAACGACAGCAGTTGCGACGGCAAACCCGCTGTAGACCGAGAACGTCAGGCCCTTGGCGTTAGTGCCGCTCTGCGTGATCGTGATTTCGTTGCCGCGGGCCGAGTAGCTGGCGATGGCAACGGCGTTCTCATCCGTGGCAGTGATGACCGCATCGACCCCGACATCCGTGCCGTCGAAGGCAGCTCCGCCAGTGGCGGCGTTCATACCCGCGATGACCTGCTTGGCGGCGCTACCGACGTCCTGGGTCTCGACGGTAAGGGTCGAGCCAACGGAGTCCCATGTAGCCTTCACGCCCGTCTGGCCGGTAACCGCGTTGATGGAGGCGGCGATCTGATCGCCGGTCGCGCCCGCCGCAATGGTAATCGACGTGCCGTTGATAGTGAAGGTACCGCCGGCTACCGCGCCGAGGGCAGTGGCGCCAGTGCTCGCAGACTTGGCAGAGGTGATATTTGTGATGTTGACTTTTCCGCCTGCCAGAGTATCAGCGGTACCTTCCTTGACAGAGACCCGAGAGGCATCCGCACCTGAGACGGTGGCATCCAGACCCGCGGCGCCATTCAGCAGCTTGCGGGTGTTGAACTCGGTGGTGTCGGAAATGCGGTTGACTTCCTGAACCAGCTGGTCAACTTCCTTCTGGATCGTCTCGCGGTCTTCGGTCGTCAGGGTGTCATTGGACGCCTGCACGGCCAGCTCGCGCATACGCTGAAGGATGCTGTGGGTCTCGGTCAGGGCACCTTCTGCGGTCTGGATGAGAGAGATGCCGTCCTGGGCGTTCCGAACCGCCTGGTTCAGGCCCTTGATCTGAGCGCGCATCTTCTCGGAAATCGCCAGACCGGCGGCGTCGTCGGCGGCGCGGTTGATGCGCAGGCCGGACGACAGCTTCTCAAGGGACTTGCCGATGGACCCGTCGGTCATGGTCAGGTTGCGCCAGGCGTTTAGGGCGCTGATGTTGTTGTTGATCCTCACGGTTCATTCATCCTCCTTGATGAATTTTGGGGTCTGGCCCCACCGGCCGCGGTTCCGGCAGGGCGCCGGCGGCATCCGGCCGCCGCAGGCAGATTCTGCCTTCACTCCGTAAATCGACGCCGTTGGCGCAATTCCTGGGGGCCGTTTCACGCCCCCGCAAGCAAAAATCCCGCCGCTGGCGGGATTTTCCTCCGGTTTGCTCCCTATTTGGGCTTGTTTTCTCCCTCTTTGGCCCACGGAGCCTGTGCCAGCAGGGCCTCCAGGGCCTCGGCCGAGGCCGATGCCGGCGCCAGAGCGGTGCGGTTCTCCCGCGCCACCTCGGCCAGCACTTCCTTCCGCAGAATGCGGACGTTCCGGGGCGCTTCAATGCCTATTCGGACGGCGGCGCCGTCCCCCGTTCCTTTGATGCCGACGATTCGGATCTCGATGCCGTCGCCGATCAAAATGCTCTGATCCAGTCCGCGCGTGAGAACCAGCATGGGATGACCTCCCTGTCAGGTGTCGCCGCCCTCCCTGGCGGCGTTCGAAAGGGGACCCGAACCCTCCTACCGCGCGGGGGCGGCCGCAGGTTTCGGGGCTTGAAACACGGGGTGCTTGAGCGCGTGGGCCGGGTTGCCGGTGATGATCTGGCGACCCAGCCGCCGGTCGGGGTTGATCAGCAGAGGCGCCTGAAGGTTGGCCGTGGCCAGGCGGAAGTCCTCGGGAACAGAGACCAGGGCCATGACTACGGTCTGATCCAGCGTGGACGCACCCACGCTGACCAGGTCCTCCTCTACAGGCTCCAGTTCGTAGTCGGGCGCAAAGAGCAGGGGGTTTACCAGGATGAACGCCAGTTCGCCGTCGTCCAGGGACTGCAGCCAGAAGAACCCGCTGTCCGGCCGCCCCAGGTCAAGCAGAACGAACTGGCGGCATTGTTCAAATCCGTAGAGACCGTCGGGAAAGCGCAGAACCTTCTCGTCCGCCACGACCAGGGCTCCAAAGCGGGACGTCTGCAGCTCCATGCCGTGCATCTCTCCTCTGGGGAACGAGACGGGACGCCGCAAGAGGGCGTCCCGGCCTTTACGTACTGAAGTTAGCGGAGGAAGTCCACCAGGGTCTTGGGGATGATGCGGGCTCCCACCGCCAGAGCCGTCTGGCGCGAGGTCTCGGCCACGGTCAGATCCACGATGGCCTTCGTGACATCCACGTCTTCGGCGCTCTCCAGGAGCTTGTTGATGTTCACCTCGGCCCCGGTTAGGGCATCCTTGGCCGCCGCAACCCGGTTGGCCTTGGCGCCGATCTCGGAACGCAGCGAAAGGATGGCGTTAATAGAGTCATCGATCTCCTGCAGGCGCGTGGTGCCGGTCTCCAGGGCTTGTCCGGAGGACAGACTGTTGGCCAGGTTGGACAGGGCGTCAAAGACCTTGGTGTCGGTCAGCGCCTGGCCGGTGACGTTGATGCTCAGGCGAACGCCGGCGCTGATCTCCCGGTTCAGGATCTCGGACCCGTCCGATGGGTTGTTCGGCGTTACCGTAAGGCCCGTTAGCGTAAACGCGGGCGATTTGGTCTTGAAGCCCGCAAAGATGTACTTGTCGCCATACGTGGCGTTGCCCACCTGAACGGCCTCGCCCAGCAACTGTTTGGCCTCATCGGCCAGGGCCTGGCGGGACTCCACGGGGAGCGTGTCCATGCCGCCGTTGACGGCCAGGACCTTAGCCCGCTCCAGAACCCGCCCGAGCTGGTCCAGGGCCATGTCCGTGCTCTGGATCCAGCCTTCGGCATCGTTGGCGTTCTTCTGATATTGCTCGTTGGCCGTCAGGGACGTGCGGAGCTTCATGCCCGAGCGGGCCTGGTTGGGGTCGTCGGAAACGGTCTGCACCTGCTTGCCCGAGGCGAGCTGGGTCTGCAGCGTATCGATGCGCTTGGTCACCTGCTGCAGGTTATAGACCAGGTTGCCGGCAACGGAGCTACTTGTCACTCTCATGGTCTATTACCTCCCAACAACGCCAAGCCGGTTGATGATAGTGTCGAGCATCTCGTCCACGGTAGTGACGATGCGCGCTGCGGCGCTGTAGGCGTTCTGGTACTTGATCATGTTGACCATCTCTTCGTCCAGGGAGACGCCGGACACGCCGGTGCGCTGGTTGTCAATGGACTTCAGCAACAGCTCCTGGTTGTCGGCCAGGCGCTGCGCCGCCTGGGAATCCACGCCCAGGCGTGAGGTGACGGAGATGTAGTAGTCCGAAAGGGGCGCCGTGTATGCGTAGGGCGGCGTGGCGGCTGGGTCCGGAGGCGGAAAGAGCTTGGCGTCCCGGAACAGGTCGGACAGCTTTTCCGCGTTGCCCCGATCCTCCACCTTGACCGGCGCAATGGACGCGGAGGCAATCAGGTTCAGGTCCGACATGATGCCGGCGGAGACGGTGATGCGACTGGCGGCTCCCACGTGCTCGGCGAAGGGATCGGGAGGTGTCCCCACCGGGAGACCGTCAAAGAAGTCGCCGCCCGGGTTGCTGTTCAGATCGAAGCCCTGCCGGTGCTGCGCGTTGAACGCCGTGCCAAACTGGTAGGCAATCCAGTCCAACTGGTCCATGTAGTTGGTCAGGTCGTTGTCCCGGAGCCCGATGAGGGCGCCCAGGTCCCCGCCGTTGACGGCTGCGGGCCGGTTGAGGTGGTCCCAGATGACCGGAGCCGTTACCTGCTCGGTCTCCAGCTTCAGGTGATGGGCGTCGAAACCCTCAACCGCAGGGACGCCGCCTATGTAGACGTTGAGAATGCCGTTGGGCTGGAGCACCTCGCGGGCATCCACCAGCTTCGTCAGGTTGTCGACCAGCAGGTCCCGCTTGTCCATCAGGTCGTTGGGCGAGTCGCCCACGGCCATGGCCTGGCTGATCTGCCGGTTGAGAGAGGCGATCTGCTCCACCGCCGTGTTGATTTCCTTGATCTTGGCGCCCATGTCCGACGTGGTGTTGTCCCGCAGGTCGGCGATCTGCTTGTACATGTGGGACAGCGTGGACGTGAACTCCACCGCCCGTTGGCGGACCAGAGACCGGGCGGACGAGCCGTCCGGGTCGTTGGCCAGGTCCTGCACGGCCTGCCAGAACTTGTCGATGGTGGCCCGCAGGCCGTTGTCCGTGGGCTCCATGAAGATGGCCTCCACCTGGCCGAGGACCTGCTCGCGCGTCGCCCAGGTGCCGTAGGAGGTGTTCTCGTTGCGATACTGGCGGTCCAGGAACGTGTCGCGGAAGCGGCGGACAGCCTCTTCCGTGACACCGGTGCCAACCTGACCGGGAACCCCGCCTGGCCTCATGGCCGAGGGGACGGTGTAGGGTTCGCTGGCCGTCAGCTCGAGGCGCTGGCGGGAATAGCCGGGGGTATTGGCGTTGGCGATGTTGTGACCCACCACGTCCAGGGCACGCTGTTGCGCCTGCAGGGCGCGGAGTCCTATCTCAATCCCGAAGAAAGGGCTGTTTCCCATGGGCTACACCTTCTGGTTGAGGACTTTGAGCCGTTCCGCCACGGGAAGGGTCTGTCCTCGCGGGGTGTAGGTGACGGGGCGCCGGCCGGCCGAGGTGATGAGGTGCAGCGCGGCGTTGATGTAGGCCAGCGACTGCTTAATCAGCCGGGTGTTGACCTCGTTGACCTCGCCCAGCTCGGCGAGGACCTTGAGAATGTCGGCCTGCAGAGTGCGAAGCTGGTCTCGCTCCGGCTGCGGCACGTAGGGGGCGATGCGGGTGACCGTGACGTCCTCCGTGACCAGCCCCATGTCAGCGGCAATCTGGGCTTGCAGGCCCAGGCGGCGCTCTTCAAGGCGGCCGGCCTGCCAGAGCAGGGCCTGCTCGCTCTCCACAATGGCCTCAAACTGGGCGGTGCCGCCCTTGACCAGAACCTCCTGCTTGCGTCGGGACAGGTCCAGCAGGGTCCGATAGACGTTCAACTGGTCCTGAAGAACCTGGATGGTCAGGCCGATCGACTGGAGGTTCACGGGAGTCACCACCTATCGCTGAAGGGCCCGCGGCCCGTAAGCCGCCGGCTCATAAACGCAAACGGCTAGAGCCCCAGGTCCAGGATGCGCCTGGCCACGTCCTGGGCCGGGACCCGATACGTCCCGCTCTGGACCTTGGCGGCCAGCTCGGCCACGCGCTGTTCGCGAACATCCGGAACCTCGGCCAGGCGCTGCTTGACGGCGGCCAGCTCGCGCGCTTCCGGTGACAATTCCACGGCGTCCGCCGGCTTGTCAGCGGGAGCCGGAGCTGCAGCCTTGACCTCCGCCTGCTTGGGCTTGTTGACCTGCTGGCGGCCGTACGCTCCCAGGACGCCCTGCACCTGTGTCTGGTTGACTTTCACGCGGATCACCCCATGCACCTTGCTACTCCAGGAATCGTCGGTCAGCCCGCCAACGTTGAGGGCGATAGGGGCCGGTCATAGGCGGCGGAGGGCCGAAATCTCCGTCATGCTCTCTGTCTCTCCGACTTCCATCCCCGCCGCCCGAAATCGGCGACCACTACCTGGGCAGGTCCTTGCGCTTGCCCTCCTGGCTGTGCATCCCCCAGTTGTTGCCGCGGGAGCCCTCCCACTGCTGCAGGTTCTGCTCCACTTCCTTCTCCAGGATCTTGGCGCACTTGGAGCAGAACCGGCCGCCCGGAATGGGCGCGCCGCAGGACTCGCAGTACAGGCCGGAGGCGGAGCCGTCCTTCACCTGCAGCCGCCCCTCCCGCAGGAAATGCATGATCTTCTTGGGGTCGACCTCGGTGGCCTCGGAGATCTCGTCGACGGAAGCTCCCTCGTGCTCGTGAAGGTACGCCCGCACTTTCTCGAACGTCGCCTCTTCCTCCTGGATGCAAGCCGGACAGAGGTTCCGGCCTACATACTGAAAGATCCGACCGCACTGCGGACAATTGCGGATATCCACCGTATCGCCCCCCTGATTGGCTCCAGAAATCTTACCGCTCGATGGCCAGGGTCACAACGTCCACGCGCCGGACTCCGACCCGGACCAGGGCCTGGGCACAGGCTGCAGACGTGGCCCCCGTGGTGTAGACGTCGTCAATCAGGATCACATGGTCCGGAGCAGCCCAGCCGGGGCGAACCGAGAATGCCCCGTGCAGGTTGTCCTGGCGCTGGCGCCGGCCCAGCCGGGCCTGGTGACGCGTGTGGCGGACCCGCAGCAGGGCCCGCGCCTCCAGAGGCAGGCCAAGCAGACGCGCGACCTCCCGCCCCACCAGCTCGGACTGGTTGAAGCCACGTTCGCGGAATCGCGATGGGTGCAGCGGCACCGGCACCAGGACCGGCCCATGCGCGGGTGGGGGTGCCCCGTCCGCCGGCTGTGCAACCAGGCGGGACCGCGCCACCGCTTCGGCCAGGGCCTGTCCCAGAGACGGCACCAGAGACCGGCGGCGCCGGTACTTCAGGTCGCGGATGGCCTGGGCCAGACCGCCCTCATAGGCGCCCACGGCGGCCACCGACGCCAGCGGCTCACACGGCGTGCCGGACACGGGCGCCGCGGCCACCGCGCTGCGGCAGTCCGGGCAGAGCCTGTCCGGTACGGCCGCGGCAACGTCCAGCGGCACCCCACACCAGAGGCAGCCGGGCCTCTCCGGCCAGAACAGCCGGACCAGCCCGGTGCGAAGGTCCGCCAGGAGGGAGCGCAGAGACATCAGCGGGATCCCCGGCCCTGAGCGGTCCGCCCGTCCGGCAGCACGTCGGCCGGGTCCGTCAAGACGCGCGAGACCAGCAGCGTGGGGTGGTCCATCAGGCGAATCTCGATGGGCGGCCGGATGGCCGTGCCGTCCTCGTAGCGCAGCAGCCGGATGACGGGACGCAGCGTCATGCTCTTCTGGACCTGGGTGACCACGCCTCGGGTGCCGTCGTTCAGCTCCACCAGGGTGCCTACAGGGTAGACGGCGATGTTCTCCAGGAAAGGCTTGACCACCTGGTAGTCAAAGTAATAGTTGCCGCCGCCGGCGATGATCTCCACCGCCTCATGGGGCAGGTGGGCCGGACGCCAGGGACGGTCGGAAATCAGGGAGTCGTACTGCTCGGCAATGGCTACAATCCGGGCGTATTCCTGGATCTCGTCGCCCTTCAGCCGGCGCGGGTACCCCTCGCCGTTGTGCTTCTCATGGTGCTGGTAGGCCACGTGGGCCGAAAGGATGCTGATGTTGGGCTGGTAGCGCAGGATGTCGAAGCCGTATTCACAGTGCTTCTGCATCTCCGCCATCTCATCCGGCGTCAGGGGACCGGTCTTGCTTGCCACCGCCTCCGGAACGCGGGTGATGCCGATGTCGTGCAGGATGGCGCCAATCCCCAGGTCGCGCAGCTTCAGGTGATCGTACCCCATGGTGATGCCGGTGAGGATGGACAGCACGCCCACCTGGACGGAGTGGCCGAAGGTGTAGTTGTCCAGGGTGCGAATGTCGGCCAGGTTTACGGCGATGTCCCGGTTGGTGAGAAGCTCATCCACCAGGGCATTGACGGACTTCCGGACCTGGACGTCGTTCAGGGTGACGAAGCCGCGCCGCGCCACCGCCAGTTCCGTCCTGACGTCCTTCATCAGGTCCCGGACCGCCACGTTGGCCCTGAGGCGCGATTCGTCAGAGATGACGTCCTCCACCTGAACGGCCAGCTCGGGCGCCTGCTCCTGGATGTAGATGGACGGGATTCCCTTTTCCCTGAGCCGGTGAATGTAGATGTCGTTCAGCACGGTCCCGGTGGACAGCAGCATCTGACCGCTGGAGCCGACAATGGGGCGCGCCACCACCATACCCGCCCGGAGCCGGGTCACGGGCATCCGCTGCATGCCGCTCACCTCCCAAAGCCGAACGACAGGAAGGCCCGTCTACTGCGCCCATTATTCGTCAGCCTGCCGGTTTCTTCCTTCCCCTCTGCGTCAGTTCGACACGCGTTCTGCGGAGGCCGACTGCCCTGACGGGGCCCGCCGGCGCCCCAGGAGGTACTCGGCGGCCTCCAAAAGCCGCGGATCGGCGTTGCGCCGGCGGGCGTCCAGCACCAGGGCAGCCGGACTGTGGCTGAGGAAGAGGCCCAGGTCGGCGGCCGTCTGCCCCGGGCTGCCCGCCTCGGCCAGGCGGACCACCCGCAGCGCGGCGTGCTGCTGGGCGAGCCGCTCCAGGATGATGGGCGTGCTGTCCGAAGAGCGGTCGTCCACCACGACCAGTTCATAGTTCGGCGAACCCCGGGCGGACCGGTAGTCGATGGAGAGAATATCCGTCACCAGGCCTTCCACAGTGGCCTCCTGGTCGCGCACCAGGAGCACCAGGCTGACGAACGGCTGCCGGCGGCTGCGGCTCCAGGCGTGAAGGCTCTGCCCGAAGTCCGACACCAACACCAGAAGGCCGTAAGTGGCCAGGAAGACCATCAGGCCCTGGGCAAACAGATTCATACCTGACCTTCCTCCCCGCCCCCGCGGCCGCCGGGACGACGGCGGACGGGCGCCTGGTGCCATCGTATTCCCAGCACGCGGCAGACGAAACATGGGGAAGGTCAGGGCCCCGCGTGCTCGACGCGGGGCCCGTTCAGCGGGGCTATCGGCCAGGATTACTTCTGCGCCGCGGCCTCCTGCGCCAGGGGCGCGGGCCCGGCCAGGCCGGCCGCCCGCCGCAGGCCGTTGGCCCTGTCCGTGTGCTCCCAGGGCAGGTCCACGTCGGTGCGGCCGAAGTGCCCGTAGGCGGCGGTCTGCCGGTAGATCGGACGGCGCAGGTCCAGGTCGCGAATGATCGCGGCCGGACGGAGGTCGAAGTGCTCCCGCACCAGGCGCGCGATGTCGTCCTCCGGGATGACGTTGGTGCCGAAGGTCTCTACCAGCACCGAGACCGGATGGGCCACGCCGATGGCGTAGGCCACCTGAATCTCGCAGCGCGAGGCCAGGCCGGCGGCCACGACGTTCTTGGCCACCCAGCGGGCGGCGTAGGCGGCGGAGCGGTCCACCTTGGTGGGGTCCTTGCCGGAGAAGGCGCCGCCGCCGTGGCGGGCGTACCCGCCGTACGTGTCCACGATGATCTTGCGGCCGGTGAGGCCGGAGTCGCCCTGGGGGCCGCCCACCACAAAGCGACCGGTGGGGTTCACCAGGATGCGGGTGCGGCCGTCCAGCAGGTGCGCCGGCACAACGGAACGGATGACCTGCTCGATCAGATCCCCTCGGATGGTCTCCTGGGAGACATCCGGGTGATGCTGGGTGGAGATGAGCACGGTGTCCACGCGAGCCGGCCGACCATCCACATACTCGACGGTGACCTGGGTCTTGCCGTCGGGCCGCAGGTAGGTCAGGACGTGGGACTTGCGCACCTCAGCCAGGCGGCGCGCCAGCTTATGGGCGAGGGCGATGGGCATGGGCATCAGTTCCGGCGTCTCGTCGCAGGCAAAGCCGAACATCATGCCCTGATCGCCGGCTCCCAGGGCCTGGACGTCCTGGAAGGACTCCGCGCCCGACCTCGCCTCCAGAGCCTGGTTAACCCCCAGGGCGATGTCCGGGGATTGCTCGTCAATGGAGGTCAGCACGGCGCAGGTGGAGCCGTCGAACCCGTACTTGGCCCGGGTGTAGCCGATCTCGCGTACGGTGTCGCGAATGATCTTGGGAATGTCCACGTAGCAGGTGGTGGAGATCTCGCCGCCCACCAGGGCCATGCCGGTGGTCACGAAGGTCTCGCAGGCCACCCGGGCGTCCGGGTCTTTGGCCAGGATGGCGTCCAGGATGGCGTCCGAGATCTGGTCCGCCATCTTGTCGGGATGGCCCTCCGTCACCGACTCGGACGTGAACAGCGTGCGCTTGGTCACGTTCTCTTCCTCCTCATGGTCTCTGCTCCGGTAAGTCGTTTGGCCAGGTCCACGGCGGCGCGGGCGTCCTTGCCGTAGCCGTGGGCGCCAATCTGACGGGCGTACGACTCTGTGGTCACGGCCCCGCCGATCATCACCCGCACCGGCAGGTCCTGCTCCACAACCTTATTCACCACGTCGCACATGCGCGGCATGGTGGTGGTCATCAGGGCGGACAGGCCAATCAGGTCTGCCTCCTCATTTCGGGCGGCCTCCAGGATGCGGTCGGCCGGGACGCTCTTGCCCAGGTCGAGCACCCGGAAACCGTGGTTCTCCAGCAGGACGGCAACGATATTCTTGCCGATATCGTGGATGTCGCCCTCCACGGTGGCCAGCACCACGCGGCCGCGCTCCGTCTCGCCCTCCTTGAGTTTCTCCAGCTCCGGCTTCAGGCGGTGGAAGGCCCGCTTCATGGCCTCCGCCGACAGCATCAGTTGCGGCAAGAAGAAGATGCCGGCTCCAAACTTGTCCCCCACGTCCTCAATGGCCGGGATGAGCATCCCATTCAGAATCTCCATGGGACCAAGGCCCTGCTGCAGGGCTTGCTCCGTCAGGGGAAGGATGCCCTCGCGGTTCCCCTCCAGCACGGCTTGAAACAGACTCCGCGCCAGCGGCTGCTGCTCCAGCGGGCCCAGCCGGGCGTAGTCCGGCGCCGCCGCTCCCAGCAGGGGCTGCGGCCCAGCCCGGGTGGGCGCAGGGACGGCGGTTGTGGGGACGGCAGATGTGCCAGGCGCGGCGGGGGCGGGCACCGATGCCTCGGCCCAGGGGCGGGCGAAGGCCAGATACTCGCCGGCGTCCGGGTCGCGGCCCAGCAGCAGGCGGGCGCTCCGCACCGACTCCCAGACCCGCGGCTCCAGGGGGTTGGCAATGGCCGCGTCCAGGCCGTAGGCCAGGTTGACGGTCAGATAGGTGGACGTCAGCAGTTCCCGGGCCGGCAGGCCGAACGAGATGTTGCTGATGCCCAGCACCGTGCGCACGCCCAGTTCCTCTTTGACCAGGCGGATGGCCCGCGGCGTCTCCATGGCCTCACGGGCCTGGGCGCCGGCGGTCAGCACCAGACAGTCCACCAGCAGGTGCTGACGGGGGATGCCCATGGCCTCCGCGCGCTCCACAATCTTGCGGGCCGCCGCCAGGCGCCCCTCGGCGGTCATGGGAATGCCGCCGTCGTCCAGGGCCGGGGCAATGACCATGGCCCCGTACTTCTTCACCAGCGGCAGCACCCGGGCCAGACGCTCCTCCTCGGCGGTGACCGAGTTGAGGAGCGGTCGGCCCACATAGAGCTTGAGGCCGGCCTCCAGGGCCAGGGGGTCGGGGGAGTCCAGGCAGAGGGGAGCATCCACCACCTGCTGCACCGCGGTAACGGCGGCGCGCATGGCCGGGGCCTCGTCCATGGCCGGGACGCCCATGTTGACGTCCAGCAGGTGCGCGCCGGCCGCCGCCTGGGCACGGGCCTCGGCACGCACCAACGCGAACCGGCCCTCGCGAATGTCGGCGGCCAGCTTCTTGCGCGAGGTGGGGTTGATGCGTTCGCCGATGATGATGGGCCCCGCCTCGTCGCTGAACTCCACCGCCCGCGTGCGGCTGGCCACCGCGGAAGCGGGCGCGACGTGGGACGGCAGCGGCGGCACCCGGTCGCGAACGGCCTCCACGGCGGCGCGAAGGGCCCGGATGTGGTCAGGCGTGGTCCCGCAGCAGCCGCCCACCAGGCGCACCCCGGCCTCCACCAGGCGGCCGCCCCAGGCGGCAAAGGAGTCGGGCCGCTCCGGGAAACGGGTGACGCCATTCTCCAGGATGGGCAGCCCGGCGTTGGGCAGGATGCTGACCGGCACCCGCGCCAGCCGCACCAATTGCTCCGCCACGGAGAAAAGCTCCCGGGGCCCCAGGGAGCAGTTGGCGCCCAGCACCGCGACCCCCAGCCCCTCCAGCGTGGCGACCGCCGCCGCCGGGTCGGTGCCGGCGAAGGTCCGTCCCCCCGGGTCAAAGGTCATCTGCGCGATGACCGGCAGGGCCGTGGTGGAGCGAACGGCGATAACGGCGGCGCGGATCTCGGCCAGATCCGCCATGGTCTCAATGATGACCGCGTCGGCCCCCGCCTCCTCAAAGGCCCGGGCTTGCTCCGCAAAGATCTCCACGGCGAGGTCGAACGACAGGGGGCCGAGGGGCTCCAGGAAGAGGCCCGTGGGCCCGATGGACCCGGCAACCAGGGCCTTCCCGCCCACCGCCCGCCGCGCCAGCTCCACGGCCCGGGCGTTGATGTCCCGCATCCGCCCCTCCAGGCCGTACTCGGCCAGCTTGGGCCGGCTGCCGCCGAAGGTGTCGGTCTCCACCAGGTCGGCGCCGGCGTCCAGGAAAGCGCGGTGGATGGCCTCAATGCGGTCGGGCGCCTCCAACACCCACCGTTCGGGGGACCCGCCCGGCGGCAGGCCTTGCGCCTGCAGCATGGTACCCATGGCGCCGTCCAGCACCAGCACCCGCCGGTCCGTCAGCCACTCCAGCAAACGCGTCAAGGCCTTTCCCCCCTTCACTGCATCCGCCAGGGTATAACCCGGCAGAGGCTCTTTCCCGGTGTCAGCATGAGCCCGGACGTAACGGCAACACCTGCCGCCGACCCACCCGCGGCCGTCGTGACCGCCGGCAGGTCCTCCAGCGGCCAGCGCTCGTAGCCGGGCCCGGACGGGACGTCTGCTTCAAACCCGGCCCGCAGGGCCTCCGCCCGCACTGCGGCGCGGGCGTGGGCCATCAGCCGGTGCTCGGCCGCCGTGCCCTCCGCATACAGGGCCTGGCACAGCATGTAGTCTCCTCGGCTAAAGGACGCCGTTGACTCATCCTCCAGGCCGGGGCCCACCGTCACCACCACCAGGCTGACCCGTCCGGCGGCGGCCAGCCGGGGCGGCAGCCCGGCCAACGGCCAGCGGAGCGGGCCCTCCCCCCTGGACCGGCCGAGGACCAGCAGATCGTCCCCCTGCACGGCCAGGGGCCGCGTCACCCAGGCGGCCCGCGGCGTCATCAGTGCGGATGCGTGCCGCAGCGCGGACTCGGCCGACTGGCGCACCTCGTCGGCCACGCCCCCCGCCTGGCGCCGGTCCATCAGCCGCAGGACTGCGGCTGCGCTTGGCAGAACCTGGACGGAATCAACGCTGACCAGCATGGGAGACACCCCCCGGCGCAGGGCTGGGCCGGCCGCAAGGACGGTCGGACAAAGAAAAAACCCCTTCCGTCGAAGAGGTTCCGGACGCGCGTCCTCACTCTCATCTGCTGGAATTGGCACCGTACCGCGGAAGGTGCGGCCGGTTGTCGAGGCGTCATCGGGCCAGTCCCTCGTCCTCTCTAGATGAGCCATGCAGTTGTGAATGCTAGAGCCAGTTTAGCATTGGCCGCCGGAGACTGTCAACGAAGCGAGGCGGCGGCCGCGGGACCGATGGCAAAGAGAAGCTGGGCCTCGGCGGCCAGCTGCTCGCCGACCCAGGCCTTGCCCGACCCCTTGCCCAGGGCGCCGCGGATGCGGTCCAGGCTGACCTCCATGCGAAGCTGGTCGCCCGGGACCACCTGCCGGCGGAAACGGGCGCCGTCAATGCCGGCGAAAAGGGCAATGCGGCCGCGGTATTCCTCCAGCGACAGCAAGGCTACGGCGCCCACCTGGGCCATGGCCTCCACGATCAGCACGCCGGGCATCACGGGATAGCCGGGGAAATGCCCGGCGAAGAAGGGCTCGTTCACCGTCACGCTCTTGAGCCCCACGGCGCGCTTGCCCGGCTCCAGCTCCAGGACCTGGTCCACCAGCAGGAAGGGCGGCCGGTGGGGCAGGATGTTCATGATCTCCTGGGTGTTCATGCGTCCCTCCCGCTCTAGTCTTTCCCGGCGACGGGAGGTGCTGTGGGAGGCGCCGCATCCGTACCGCCCAATTGCCGGAACAGCATTTCCGCCAGGCCGATGCCGCCGGAACCGCTCAGGGCTGTGGCGAACTGCTCGTCCTGCCAGCCCTCATAGACCTCCCGGTCAAAGGAGCGGTTCCCTCCCGAGAGAGCCGCCGCCCCGGCCCGGGCCTCCTTGAGCAGCTGCTGCAGGAAGAGGGCCTCGAACTGCTGGCAGGCGTCCTTGAGGCGGGCCGCCTCCACCGGGTCCATGCC
>JBLNCQ010000002.1:0-7648 GCA_050260815.1 Bacillota bacterium | reverse complement strand
ACCCGCCGCTGCTGGGGTAGGCGCGGATCGTCTGGTTGTAGGAAGTCGCCACAATCCAGACCAGAAGGACGATGCCGAGGCCGACCGGCAGTGAGAAGGCCGTGGCGGCGGTACCGGCAGCAACCAGGACCCACAGGATTTCCTCTGTGGCGTAGGGGACGGATGAGATGGCGTCGGCTGAAAAGACCGCCAGGGCTGCGGGGATTCCCAAGCGCTCGCGCTGCTGCTGGTCGGTGCGCTTGGGGCGACCTTAGACGAAGCGTTGCACGCGGGTGAGCAGTTGGCGTCACGGGGCGGGCATCTTGGGTCCTCCTCATAACAATTGGGAATGCGGGTCTTGCCGACCACCACTGAACAAAACAAAAGGAGCCCCGTCGGGGGCTCCCGTCATGTCAAACGGGTGACTCCGGACGCGCGGCCTACGGGGTTAGCTGACGGGTTCGGGCTGCGTCTGCCCTAGCGGCTGCGCCCTGTTGGGCGTGAGCCCCATTCACCCCAGTAGTGGTTCCCCCGTCTCCCCAAGCGTTTTCGCCTTGTCGGGAGTTCGGCACATACATGGACGAAGTCTACCGTAGGGCCATGGCGCTGGCAAACGTCAAAAAAAGCCCGCCAGAGGGCGTGGACGACCAGGGCACGTCGGATTGCAGAGGCCGGACCGCCGGTCGAAGGCGGGCTTTACGGCGTTCATCCAGGCGTGGCGGTGCATTCGCTTTTTGCCGTTACTCGTCCGCAGGGGCTGCGGTGCGTAGGATCACGCCGTCTTCGGCGTCCCGCATATTCACGTAGAAAGGAATGACGTGACCAGGACGCCTTCCGTGAAGCGAAGCTCGCGGATGATCTGGTCGGCCGTGCCGTTGTGCAGGTAGGTGTCAAAGGGCTGGTTGGTGACAATGATGGGCACCAGGAGGTTGATCAGCATACCCGGGTTCTCTTCCTGCATCTTCTTGAGGAAGCGCTGCAGAGGCTCCACAACGGTGCGGTAGGGCGATTCCAAGACGGTCAGCTGAACGCCGCCGTGACGCTTGAGATCCCACTTCCGACGGATCCTGTCGCCCTCGTCGGGATCAACCGGGACATACACGGCCGTGATGTCCTGCGAAAAGCGCCGCGCCACGCGCTTGGAGTGGTCGATGACCGGGCTCAGGCCGCCAATGGTCAGCACCACCTTGACCTTGCTGGCGTCGTCGATGGTCATGTGCTCGTCCAGCAGGCTCTCGACGCGCTGGCGGAAGCGGACGTAGTAGTCGTGAACGTAATAGAAGTAGCCCAACAGCACGGGAATGACGATGAGCACAATCCAGGCGCCTAGGATGAACTTGGTGATGGCCACGACTATCAGCACCACGCCGCTGAGGGAAGCCCCCAGATCGCCGGTACGGTCAGCCGTTCTCGCGCCTGTTGGTCGGTTCTCTTGGGTGGGCCGTAAAGGGCTCTTTGCACTCGCCGGAGGAACTGGTGGGACCGTGCTGCCATGGGCGCAACCGCCTCCCACGGTTACTATGCCCGTTTTTAGGTGACAGCCTGAGCCGGCCGTCGGCAGCCGTCTCCCGTCAGTTGCCCATTGGCTCCGCCACGAATTGCGTCCCCGCTGCCTCGGCCCGCAGCTGGCCTGCCGTCAGGTCGGCCAGAGTCCGCGTTACGGCCGATGCTGCCGCAGGCTCCACCGCAGCCAGAATCTCCACGCGGTCCGAAAAGCGCGTGTCCAGGGTCAGGGCGCCGGCCTCCTCCAGGGCGTGCTGCACCTTGCCCAGCCAGGTATAATCCAGAGTGAGGCGGACGACCGTGAGTTCCCGGCGCCGCTCGCGACCCGCCGCCGCCATGGCGTCTCGGGCCGCCTCGCCGTAGGCCCGGACCAGCCCGGGCGCGCCCAGCAAGACCCCACCGAAGTAGCGGGTGACCACCACCAGCGCGTCGGTGACGTCCTGCTTCTGGAGCAGCTCCAGAATGGGGCGGCCTGCGGTGCCCTGGGGTTCGCCGTCGTCGCTCATGCGCTGCACCCGCGCCTCCGGCCCCAGCCGGTAGGCGAAGGCGTGATGGCGGGCGTCCCGGTGGCGGGTGCGGACCGCATCTAGGTGCCGGAGCGCATTGTCTTCGCTGGTGACGCGGAAGACGTGGCCGATAAAGCGCGATTTCTTGATGACCACCTCGGCGGTGGCCTCGCCGCGAACAGTGATGTAATCCACGGGTGACACCCCTTAGCAAGGGTTGGGGGAATGGCATTGGCCGTCCTGGGACTGGTGTTGTTCCTGCTGGGCTTTGGTCTGCAGCGGCTGGCGGCACGGGTGCCCGCCTGGGTGGAGAGCGCCTATTCTCGCGGCATGTTTCCACACATCGCGCGCGCACTGCATACGGTATTTGGCTGGGTGCCCTTCTCCCTGGCCGAAGCCCTGGTGGAACTCCTGGTCTTTGTGACCCTGGCCTGGCTGGCGGACACGGTGCGCCGGATCGCGCTGCAGCCGCCGCGCCGGCGCTGGGGCGCAGCGTGGCGGCGGCTGTCCGCCCTGGTGGTCGTCCTGGGCGCTGCCTATCTGGCGTTCATCCTGCTCTGGGGACTGAACTACGGCCGCCGGCCCCTGGCGGAAAGCCTCGGCCTTCAGACCCGACCGTCATCCGTAAACGAACTGACAGACCTGTGCGACGACCTCATCGACCGTGCCAACAGCCTGCGGCAGCAGGTCCGCGAGGATTCGAACGGCTTCATGCGCCTGAACGGCAGCATCCCGGACGCGCTGCGGCGCGCGTCTCTGGGGTACGAGCGGGCGTCGGCGCTGTACCCGGTTCTGGCCGGGACCCACAGTCCGCCCAAGGGAGTCTGGGTTTCGAAGTTGTGGTCTTATACGGGCATCGGCGGGGTCTACTTCCCCTTCACGGGAGAGGCCAACGTCAACGTGGCGGTGCCGGCGTCGTCCATCCCCGCCTCCGCCGCCCACGAGATGGCCCACCAGCGCGGGTTTGCCCGCGAAGATGAGGCCAATTACATTGCCTATCTGGTGGACAACCTGCACCCGGATGCCGACTTCAGGTACTCGGGGACGCTTTCCGCCCTGGTCAGCGCCATGAACGCCCTTTACGCGCAAGATCCCGGCAGATATAAGGAACTGGCGGTGCGCTACAGCCCTGGGGTGCGGCGCGACCTGGAGCAGCTGGACGCCTACTGGAACGCGCACGAGGGCACCGTGTCGCGGACCGCCAACCACATCAATGACCAGTACCTGAAGGCCAATATGCAGGCTGAAGGGGTCGGCAGCTATGGAAGAATGGTCGACCTGCTGTTGGCGGAATACCGGGCTCGGCAGGTCGGGCAGCCGCACTAGGCCCTGATCAGTTCGACCGCCAGGGCCTCCAGGTCAGGAGGCAGCGGCACGGTGAACTCCAGCGTCGATCCCTGGAGCGGGTGCGGGAACTGCAGGCGGAAGGCATGGAGAGCCTGCCGGTGGGGGGTCAGCCCGGGGGGCGGCGGCAGGTCCGGGGGTCCGTACAGCGTGTCGCCCAGCAGGGGGTGGCCGATGTGGGCCAGGTGGACCCGAATCTGATGCGTCCTCCCGGTATCCAGCCGAAGCTGCAGGAGGGAGGCCGCCTCCCAGGTCCGGACCACCCGGTAGTGCGTGACCGCGGGCCGGCCGTCCGGCCGCACGCCGCGCTGCACGGCGTGTCCCTCCAGGCGGGCGATGGGCTCATCGATGGTGCCCGACGGCTGCAGCACCCGCCCCTGGACGAAGGCCAGGTAGTCGCGATGCACCTCCCGGCGGCGCAGGGCCCTGTCCAGGAGTTGATGGGCATGGGAATGCTTGGCGATGAGAACCAGCCCTGACGTGTTCCGGTCAAGCCGGTGCAGGGGATGGAACGTGGCCGCCTCGCCGCGGCTCCGCCAGTGGTAGAGCACGGCGTTGGCAAGGGTGCCCGCGACGTGCTCGCCCGTGGGGTGAACCACCCGGCCGGCGGGCTTGTTGACCAGCAGGACGTCATGGTCCTCGTAGACCACGTCCAGCGGCAGCGGCTCCGGTGTTACGCCGCTGGAGGTGGCGGAGGGCATGATGAGGTCCACGCGCGCTCCCGTCGTCAGCACCGTCTGCCCAGTAGCCGGCTGCCCGTCCACCAGCACCTGCCCCGAATACTTGAGCCTGCGCCAAAGCGTGCGAGATAGGCGCAGGTGCACGCGCAGCAGCCGAATGAGCGGGGCTCCGTCCCACTCCGGCGGCACCACGACGGACAGAAAGGGCGGCGGACCGGCGGAAAGCAGCGGGCTGGGACCCTCAGGCGGGTTGGGCACGGACAGGGCCTCCATTGTGCTGGTGTGACAGGAGCCTTCGCTCCCGCCTGTCCCAAATCCCTGCTGCCGCGTGCCCCGGGCTGTTCGCCTTGCTTGAGCCGTCAGGGTCTGTTACCCTGACGTCAGGGCTTTTTCACGTCAGGTACAATCCCCGCCGCCCTGACGGGCCCGGGGTTCTCCCTAACGAGGAGGCGGGCCTTTGCTGACCGGCAAACAAAAGCGTTATCTCAGGTCGCTGGGGGTCAACCTGGACCCTGTCCTGCACGTGGGCAAGGAGGGCGTGGGCGCCACCGTAGTCGACCAGGCTGCCTCCGCGCTGGCCGCGCGGGGCCTGATCAAGGTGCGGGTGCTGGAGACCGCCCCCGCCGGCGCGGACGAAGTGGGCGCCAGTCTGGCAGATGCCACGCAGGCCGACCTGGTGCAGGTGATTGGACGAAACCTGCTTCTCTACAAGCCTTCCCCAGATAAAGCCAAAATCCAGCTTCCGGAACGGTCCCAGGCATGAGCCCGCTGGACCGTTCCCCGTTTCCCAACCCCTGGCGCAGGGAGGAGACGCGGACCATTTACCAGCGCGGCCCCGTGCGCTTCCGGGAGGATGCCTGCGTTCACCTGGAAAGGGGCAACCGGCATTGCTTCTTCGTCATGGAGTTCCTCAACTGGGTCAACGTGGTGGCGGTTACCGGCGACCAGCAGGTGATCCTGGTAAGGCAGTACCGGCACGGCATTCAGAGCCAGTCGCTGGAGATTCCGGGCGGGACGCTGGACCGGGCCGATGAGGATCCGGCCGGGGCCGCCGCCCGTGAACTGCTGGAGGAGACCGGGTATAGGGCAGAGGTCCTGGAGCCGCTGGGACGCGTGGCGGCCAACCCGGCCACGCAGAACAACTACTGCTATTTCTACCTGGCGCGCGGTGCCGTCAAGGTGTCGGAGCAGCACCTGGACCCGGCGGAGGACATACGCGTGGAGCTTGTGCCGGTGGCGCAGGTGAAGCAGCTGATCGCACAGGGGGAAATTGTGCACTCTCTGGGCATCCTGGGCCTGCTGTACGCCCTGGAGCTGCTGGGGTAAGGCAGGAAGGCCAACCCCGACCGGCGAACTAGACTTTAAACCGTCGGGCCGTGAAAAGGGGATGGGCGCAATGTATGTCCGCAACCACATGACCGAGTATCCGGTACACATTGGTCCCAGGGATACCCTGTCCACAGCGCTACAGGCGATCTTTCGCGGTCGGTTTGAGGGCCTGCCGGTCGTGGAGGCGGGTCAGGTGGTCGGCCTGATCACCGAGAAGGGCATCCTGCGTGCCTACACCGCAACGGAAGCTCTGCAGAACAAACGCGCGGGCAAGCCCGTCTCGGACCTCCCCTTTGAGGCCTACGCCCTGGGCGATCCTGTCGACCCCGTCTTCATTTCTGACTTTCTGCGCGAGCACACGGTGGACGAGGTCATGAACCGCACCACCATCACCGTTCGCTGGGATGAACCCCTGGAACGGGCGGCGTACCTGATGAAAGAACACGGGTACAGCATTCTCCCGGTGACCAACGATGAGCAGGCCCTGGTGGGCGTCATCTCCAAGTCCGACCTCTTTGACGCTCTGGTGGGCATCTTTGGCTACGACAAGCCGGGGTACCGCCTGGTTCTGGCCGTGGACAACCGGCCCGGTCAGGTGGCGGGCGTAACCGCCGTGGCCAAGCGGCTGGGGATCAACATCTCCGCCGTAGCCTTGCATGATGTCAACCTCATGCACACCATGACCCTGGTGATGAAGGTTGAGGCCGAAGACCCGAAACAACTTGTAGAAGAATTGCGCCAGGCGCACTACGTGGTGCGTGAGGTGCAGAAAATCTGAAGCTTTAGCCGAACGCCGAGCTGCTGACCCGCCGGCGGGCGGGGGGAGGCTCAGACCACCCCCCGCTTTTTTTGTCCAACGGAGGGTTATCCTTTTAATCTGAGAGCGATGATCCGAGACGTGTCCGGCTTTCACCGCGTGGTCTGGGTGCTGTTCTTCGGCAACCTGGTGAACTCCATCGGCTCATTCATGATCCGCCCTTTCCTCAGCCTTTACCTGTACAACCGGATGGGCGTGTCCACCACGTCCGTGGGCCTGTTCATGGGACTGATGGCCCTGGCCGGGCTGGCCACGGCCATGGTCTCCGGCTCGCTGGCCGACCGCTTTGGGCGGCGCCGCATGATGATGGGCGCGCTGGCGGCTGAAGCCCTAGTGCTGCTTCTGTTCTCGCGGGCACAGACCTTTACCCACTTCCTTGTCCTGGGCGTCCTGATGGGCAGCGTCGGCCCCATGTTCTGGCCTGCCTCCAGCGCCGCCGTGGCCGATGTCACCCCGTCGGAGAAGAGGGCGCACGCCTACGGGCTGCTCCGTATCGCCATCAACGTGGGCGCCGCCGTTGGCCCCCTGGTGGGCGCTGTGTTGGTGACGCGGTCCTACAGCACCGCCTTTCTGATAACGGCCTCCAGCACCACTCTGTACGCCGTGACCGTCGCGCTGCTTATACCGGAGACGCGGCCGGCGGCTGGAGCGCCTGCCGCGGGGGAGGCGGCGCAGTCCGCAGCCGGGGCTGCCGCTGCGGAGCCCGCCGGCGGGGTCGCAGACGGCGGTTATCGCGTTGTGCTCCGCGACACCGTTTTCCTCATCTTCCTGATCGTGGCCGTGCTGGTAGGGGCAAGCTACTCCCAGATTGAGACCTCGCTGGCCATCTTCCTCTCCAAGTTCCGGTCCATGAGCCCGGAGGCGTATGCCAGCCTGATCGCCCTTAACGGGCTGCTGGTGGTGCTGCTGCAGATTCCCATCACTCATCTGGTGAATCGCTACCACGTCCATTTGGTGCTGGCTGCCTCCAGCCTGCTTTATGCCCTGGGGTTCGTGGGGTTCGGCGTCATGCCCACCTGGGAGGGTCTGGTGGCGGCCATGGTGGTGGTAACGGTGGCCGAGATGATCAACGCCCCCAGCTACACCAAGTTTGTGGCCGACATCTCTCCGGCTGCGGTGCGGGGGCGCTACATGGCGGCTTCGGGTCTGCCCTGGGGGATTTCTGGCATCATCGGGCCGGTACTGGGTGGGTTTCTGATGGGTCATGTGAGCGGCCCCAGCGTCTGGTATGCGGCGGGGGTCATGTGCACCGTCGCGGGCGTGGCCTACCTGCGTCTGGGGGCCCGCGCCGCCGACCGCGTGGCCCGGCATGAATCCCGTTCAGGCGCCCTCACTTGACAGAGCCCGTCGGCAACGCGCAGATTGAGGGTGAAGAGCAACGGTAACATGTCAAGCCCTGAAAATGACATAACTCGATGAATTTATCAAGGACCTGGCTCGGCCTGGGGCAATTTGTGCACAACATGCCCGGTTCACACGGTGCCAGCCTT
>JBLNCQ010000001.1:0-2721 GCA_050260815.1 Bacillota bacterium | reverse complement strand
TCCTGGAGGTCACGCAGGCCAACCTGTCGATGGTGCCGGACGACTATATCCGCAAGCAGACCCTCTCCGGGGCGGAGCGATTCATCACTCCCGGCCTCAAGGAGAAGGAGGCGGAGGTCCTCGGGGCCGAGGAGAAGCTCACGGCCCTGGAGTACCAGCTTTTCGTGCAGGTGCGGGAACAGGTCGCGCAGCGGGCCACAGAAGTGTTGGCCGTGGCCCGAGCGCTGGCCACGCTGGACGCCCTGGCGTCGCTGGCGGAGGTGGCAGCAACCCACCACTACAGCCGCCCCATGCTGGACGACGGCGACGTCCTGCAGATCGAAGACGGCCGCCATCCGGTCGTGGAGCAGGTGCAGCGGCGGGAGCCCTTCGTGCCGAATGACGTACTGCTTAACGGCGACCAGCGCCGCCTGGTGATCCTGACCGGGCCCAATATGGGCGGCAAGTCCACCTACATGCGGGCTGCGGCCCTCATCACGCTGATGGCCCAGATGGGTAGCTTTGTGCCGGCGCGGGCGGCGCGCATCGGGCTGGTGGACCGCATCTTCACGCGGGTGGGCGCCTCTGACGATCTGGCCACCGGCCAGAGTACCTTCATGGTGGAGATGACCGAAGTCGCCAACATCCTGCACAACGCCACGCCCAAGAGCCTGGTGGTGCTGGACGAGATCGGACGCGGCACCAGCACCTTCGACGGGCTGTCTATCGCCTGGTCGGTGGCCGAGTACATCCACCAGGTGCTGCGATGCAAGACCCTGTTCGCCACCCACTACCACGAGCTGACCGAACTGGAGGAACTGCTGCCCGGCGTGGTCAACGCTTCGATGGCTGTGCGGGAGCACGGGCAGGACGTGGTGTTTCTGCGGAAGGTGGTTCCCGGAGGAGCGGACCGCAGCTACGGCCTGCAGGTGGCCCGCCTGGCAGGGCTGCCCGGCCCGGTGCTGGAGCGGGCGGCCGAGGTCCTTCATGGCCTGGAGGCGCAGGAGGAAGGGGCCAAGGCCAGCCGGCAGGTGGCGGCGGGGAAGGTCGCTCCCGACCGAGGCATACAGCTCACCTTCCTGGAGGCGAAGCCCAGCCCCACGCTGGAGGAGCTGAAGGGTCTCAACGTGCTCAACCTGACGCCGCTGGAAGCCCTGAACGTTCTTCACCGGCTGCAGGAGAAGGCGAAGCGCGAGGGGTAGTCGGCGCGGCGCGGTCAGAGCGACGCATAGTAGGGAGGCGACGGCATGGGCCACATTCAGGTCCTGGACGAGCAGACGGCCAACCTGATCGCCGCCGGCGAGGTGGTGGAGCGCCCCGCCTCGGTGGTCAAGGAGTTGGTGGAGAACGCCCTCGACGCGGGCGCCACGCGCGTTGACATCGAAGTCGAGGAGGGCGGGCTGCGGCTGGTGCGGGTCGTGGACGACGGCTCGGGCATGGACCGCGAGGACGCCCGCCTCTGCCTGGAGCGACACGCCACCAGCAAGATCCGGCGCGGCGGCGACCTGTTCGCCATCCACACGCTGGGCTTTCGCGGTGAGGCCCTGCCCAGCATCGCCTCGGTGTCGCGGCTGGAGATCCTGACCCGCCCCGCCTCCCAGGTGGCGGGCACCCGCGTGACGGCCGAGGGCGGGCGGGACCCCGTCCTGGAGGATGCCGGCTGCCCCGCCGGCACACGCGTCACGGTGCAGGACCTGTTCTTCAACACCCCGGCCCGGCTGAAGTACCTGAAGTCACCCAGTTCGGAAACGGGGCAGGTGAGCGACGTGTTCACCCGTCTTGCCCTGTCGCGGCCGGACGTGGCCTTTCAACTGATGAGCGGCGGGTCGGTGCTGTCGTCCACGCCGGGCAACGGCTCCATGCTGGACGCCGTCGGCAGCCTGTACGGCACCAAGCTGGCCAAGGGCCTGGCCGCCGTGCGCTGGGAGGACGGGCCCACGCGGGTCACGGGCTACATCGCCAAGCCGGAGTTCGCCCGGGCCAACCGCACTCACCAACACCTGTTTGTCAACGGGCGCTACATCAAGGGCTCCAGCCTCCGGTTCCCGGTGGAGGAGGCCTACCGCAACCTGCTGATGACCGGCCGCTTCCCGGTGTTCTTCCTCTCCCTTGAGGTGGACCCGGAGCAGGTGGACGTCAACGTGCACCCCACCAAGCTGGACGTGCGGTTCAGCCAGGAGCGCGAGGTGAAGGCCGCGCTCTACCGCGCCGTGCAGGAGGCCTTGTCTCTGGCGGCCCTGGTGCCCGCCGTGACCTGGGAGGAGGGGGCGCAGGACGCTGGCGCAGCGCCTGCCGCCGGTCCCGGCGGGGGCGGTGGTGCCGCTTACGGCGGTGGCGGCGGCGCCCCGCAGGGTTCTGACTCCCCCTGGTCCCTGCTGGGGATGGGCGAGGCGGCGGCCACCTACCTGGCGGGCGGTGCCCTGGCCGGTCCGGGCCAGCTGGGTGTCCTGGCGACGGATGCTGCCGGTGCTCCTGGGTCCGCCGTCGCCCCTCCTACAGTGGGTGAGGCGGTGGAGCAGGGGGCTGTCTTCGCCCCGGGCGCCCGGGAGGGCGGCGCCACGGTGCATCACCCCGAACTGCTGGCCCTGCGGCCTCTGGGGCAGGTGCTTCGCTCCTACATTGTGGCCGACGGCCCGGACGGCCTCTACCTGATCGACCAGCACGCAGCCCACGAGCGCGTCTACTTCGAGCGCTTCGCCCGCGAGCGGGAGAGCCGCACGGTAACGCAGCCGCTGCTCCTAC